>CAMDGX010000001.1 GCA_945897825.1 Asaia bogorensis
TGGCTGTCCAACCGCGTCTTCGCCACCTACGACGACATCGTCGCCCACTGCTGCGACGCATGGAACAAGCTCATCGATCAGCCGTGGACAATCATCTCAATCGGAATGCGCGATTGGGCTCATCGGTACTGAGCCGTGGGAGTTGGTATTAACGGAGAGGATGCAATAAAAGATTTAGGGTTTCTTGAACAATTGCAGAAAATGAGGGTGAAAATCTCCCTTCATGGTCATATTCATAAAGAACAATCAGATTTGTTGGGGCACTTGAGGAAAGACACTATGATTTACAGTGTGGCGGCGGGATCATTTTCCGCGCCGCAAAAGAGCCGACCCGAAGCTACGCCTCGATCATATAATTTGTTGGAGGTAGATCGCGGTCTACAAAATGTAAGAGTTCAGACGCGTGGTATGCGCTTTGAAAGCGGAGCGTGGGGTCCGTGGCAAATTTGGCCACAATCAGGTACCAGTGACCGTCGATCGTATTTTGACATGGAATTCTCACCATCTGACTTAGCCGAGAATTATCAGAGAATTGTCGATCGGAGAAGTGATCGCTGAGAATCCCTGATTAAATTCGAATTTCTGTCGGGAGGTACCTGCAGTTGTAGTTCCATCGCCAGTGGTCGTTAGCTGACTCTCCTTCTCTGCGCTAAGCCTTTATCGCCTGATGCGCCGCGATGGTGGCGATGTCGACGATTTGGCTGACGCTGCTGTCCATGGCGATGAGTTGGACGGCGTGGCTCAGGCCGATCAGGAGGGGGCCGATGGTTCCGCCGCCACCTAGTCTCGGGGCGAGGCGGCTGGTGATGTGGGCGCTGTGGAGGCCGGGCATGACCAGGATGTTGGCGGGGCCGGTGAGGCGGCAGAAGGGGTAGAGGGCGCGGTAGGAGTCGTCGAGCGCGACGTCCGGCGACATTTCGCCGTCGTATTCGAAGTCCACGCCGGCCTGGTCGAGGATTTTCACGGCTTCGCGCATGGTGTCGCCGAGGGCGGAGTGTTGGTTGCCGAAGGTGCTGTAGCTGAGGAGGGCGACGCGGGGTTCGTGGCCGAGGCGGCGGGCGGCGGCGGCGGCGCCGGTGCAGATGTCGGCGAGCTCCTGGGGGTTGGGGCTGAAGTGCATCAGGGTGTCGGCGATGAAGATGGCGTGGCCGCGGTCGCCGAGCATGAGGGTGAGGCCGAAGGCGATCTCGCCTGGGGCGGTGTCGATGGCGTGGGCGATGTCGGCGAGGCAGACGGCGGTGGAGCGGGTGAGGCCGGTGACCATGGCGTCGGCGTCGCCGGTGGCGACCATGGTGGCGGCGAAGACGTTGCGGTCCTGGTTGACCATGCGCTGGCAGTCGCGGAGCAGGTAGCCTTGGCGCTGGAGGCGGTCGTAGAGGAATTCGGCGTACTTGGCGTTGCGGCCGGAGAGGCGGGCGTTGTGGATTTCGATGCCGTCGGTTTCGCCGAGGCCGAGGGCGGCCATGGTGGCGCGGACGCGGTCTTCGCGGCCGATGAGGACGGGGGTTCCGTAGCCGGCGTTGCGGAAGGCGACGGCGGCGCGGACGATCTTTTCCTCCTCGCCTTCGGCGAAGACGACGCGGCGGGGGTGGGCGCGGACGGCTTCGCTGATGTTGTCGAGCGCGTTGGCGGTGGGGTCGAGGCGGCCGGAGAGTTCGCGGGTGTAGCGGCGCAGGTCGGGCAGGGGTTTGCGGGCGACGCCGGAGTCCATGGCGGCCTTGGCGACGGCGGGGGGGAGGCGGGAGATGAGGCGGGGGTCGAAGGCGTTGGGGATGATGTAGTCGGGGCCGAACTGGAGGCGGTTGCCGCCGCCGGCGACGTTCACTTCATCGGGGACGTCTTCGCGGGCGAGGAGGGCGAGGGCTTCGGCGGCGGCGATTTTCATCGGTTCGTTGATGGTGGAGGCGCGGACGTCGAAGGCGCCGCGGAAGATGTAGGGGAAGCCGAGGACGTTGTTGACCTGGTTGGGGTAGTCGGAGCGGCCGGTGGCGATGATGGCGTCGGGGCTGGCGGCGCGGGCTTCCTCGGGGGTGATTTCGGGGTCGGGGTTGGCCATGGCGAAGATGATGGGCTTGGGGGCCATGCGGCGGACCATGTCCTGAGTCAGGGCGCCCTTGACGGAGAGGCCGAAGAAGACGTCAGCGCCTTCGAGGGCTTCGGTGAGGGTTCGGGCGGAGGTTTTGACCGCGTGGGCGGATTTCCACTGGTTCATGCCCTCGGTGCGGCCCTGGTAGACGACGCCCTTGGTGTCCGCGAGCGTGATGTTCATGGGGTGCATGCCCATGGCCTTGAGGAGCTCGACGCAGGCGATGGCGGCGGCGCCGGCGCCGTTGACGACGAGCCTGGTGGTTTTCAGGTCGCGGCCGGTGAGGTGGACGGCGTTGATGAGGCCGGCAGCGGCGACGATGGCGGTGCCGTGCTGGTCGTCGTGGAAGATGGGGATGTCCATCAGCTCGCGCAGGCGCTGCTCGATGACGAAGCACTCGGGGGCCTTGATGTCCTCGAGGTTGATGCCGCCGAAGCTGGGGCCGAGGTAGCGGACGGCGTTGACGAACTGGTCGACGTCCTCCGTGTCGATGCAGAGGTCGATGCCGTCGACGTCGGCGAAGCGCTTGAAGAGGGCGACCTTGCCTTCCATGACGGGCTTGCCGGCCAGGGCGCCGAGGTTGCCGAGGCCGAGGACGGCGGTGCCGTTGGAGATGACGGCGACCATGTTTCCTTTGGAGGTGTAGTCGTAGGCGAGGGATGGGTCGCGGGCGATGTGGAGGCAGGGCTCGGCGACGCCGGGGGAATAGGCGAGGGAGAGGTCGCGGGCGGTGGTGAGCGGCTTGGTGAGGCGGGTGGCGAGCTTGCCGGCCGGGTGGGCGGCGTGCATGGCCAGGGCGTCTTCGCCGGTGATGCGCGCGGTGCGGGTGTCGGTGCCGTCGGCCATGATGGTGGTCCCCTCTTTGGGCGGTATCATGGACCTGTCACGCGGTGGGGGGCTAGGGGTGAAGGGAAGGTCAGGGCTCCGCCCTGAACCCGCTGGGGCCTGAGGCCCCAGACCCCCATCCATTTTAGAAGCGCCTTCGGCGGGAGGGGCCGACCCGGTTTGTGTCGCGCGCCGAGACGGCCCCTCCCGCCGAAGGCGCCTAAAGGTTGAGGTCCAGGGTCTCGGACCCTGGTGGGGTCCGGGGCAACGCCCCGGCCTTCCTTCCCTCCTGGCGCTCCCGCCGCTAGACCGTTCCCATGAGCCCGATCCCGAAAGATGCCACGCCCGCGATGGCGCAGTGGTTTGCGTTGAAGGCGTTGAACCCGGATGCGTTGTTGTTTTTCCGGATGGGCGATTTCTACGAGATGTTTTTCGACGATGCTCAGGCGGCGGCGGGGGCGTTGGATATCGCGCTGACGCATCGCGGGACGCATGAGGACAAGCCGATCCCGATGTGCGGGGTGCCGGTGCATGCGGCGGAGGCGTATCTGGCGCGGCTGATCCGGCGGGGGTTCCGGGTGGCGGTGGGCGAGCAGATGGAGGACCCGAAGACGCGGGTGGGGAAGGGGCCCATTCGGCGGGAGGTGGTTCGGCTGATCACGCCGGGGACGCTGACCGAGGAGGCGTTGCTGGAGTCGGCGCGGGCGAATTTGTTGCTGGCGGTGTGCGAGATGGGGCGGGCGGTGGGGGCGGCCTGGCTCGATGTGTCGACCGGGTTGTTCGAGACGCAGGTGGTGGCGGCCGGGGCGTTGCCGGCGGTGCTGGGGCGGTTGGATCCGGCGGAGATTCTGGTCGCGGGTGGGGTTGATCTGGGGGATTGGGGGAGCAAGCGCGGGCCGGAGCAGGCGGTGCCGTCGGCGGCGGTAGCGCGGCGGAAGTTGGCTGAGGCGTTCGGGGTGGCGGATGTGGAGGCGTTCGGGAGTTTTTCGGATGCCGAGGCGGGGGCGGCGTTGCTCGCCCTGGAATATGTGCGGGCAACGCAGGCGGGGGTAATGCCGCGGTTGGCGCCGCCGGCGCCGCTGGGGGTTTCCGGGCGGTTGGAGATGGATGCGGCGACGCGGGCCAGCCTGGAGGTGACGCGGGCGCGGGATGGCGGGGAGGGGCATACCTTGCTCTCCGCGATCCGGCGGAATTCGACGGCGGCGGGGGCTCGGTTGCTGGCGGAGTGGTTGAGCGCGCCGCTGACGGAGGTTGCGGCGATTTCGGCGCGGCAGGATGGGTGGTCGTGGCTGGCGGCGCATGGGGATGTGGCGGCGGAGTTGCGGGCGGTGCTGAAGGGGGCGCCGGACATGGCGCGGGCCCTGGGGCGGCTGTCGGTGGCGCGTGGGGGGCCGCGGGATTTGGCGGCGGTGGCGTTCGGGCTGGGGGCGGCGCATCGGGCGGTGGCGGTGCTGGATGGGCCGTTGCCGGGGATGCTGGCGGAGGTGGTGGCGGCCTGCGATGTCGGGCGGGAGATGCAGGGGCGGTTGGCGGCGGCGTTGGCGGAACCGGCGCCGCTGCGCGTCGAGGACGGGATGATCGCCGTCGGCTTCGATGCGGAGCTGGATGCGGAGCGGGGGCTGCGGGATGACAGCCGCCGGGTGATCGCGGCGATGCAGCTGGATTTCGCGCAGCGCTACGGCGTGGCGAGCCTGAAGATCAAGCACCACGCGCAGCTCGGCTACGTGGTGGAGGCGCCGGCGGTGGCCGTCGAGAAGCTGCGGCAGTTCGCGGAGCTGACGCTGCGCCAGGGGATGGCGAACGGGGCGCGGTTCACCTGCCCCGAGTTGTCCGACCTCGACCGGAAGATCAGCGAGGCCGCGGAGCGGGCGCTGGCGCGGGAGCGGGCGATTTTCTCCCATCTTGTGGCGGCGGTGCTGAAGCATGCCGAGGCGATTGCCGCGTGTGCGGCGGCGCTGGCGCGGCTGGATGTTTTGCTGGGGGCGGCAACGCTCGCTGGTGGCGGGACGTGGTGCCGGCCGGAATTGCGCGAGGACGAGGCGCTGCATATCGCGGCCGGGCGGCATCCGGTGGTGCAGGCGGCGCTGGCGGGGAGCGCGGTGTTCGTGCCGAACGATTGCACGCTGTCGGGCGAGCGGCGGGTGCTTTTGCTGACTGGGCCGAACATGGCGGGGAAGAGCACGTTCCTGCGGCAGAACGCGCTGATCGTCATTCTGGCGCAGGCGGGCATGCCGGTGCCGGCGGCGTCGGCCCGCGTCGGGATCGTGGACCGGTTGTTCAGCCGCGTCGGCGCGTCGGACGACCTGGCGCGCGGGCGGTCGACGTTCATGGTGGAGATGACGGAGACAGCGTCGATCCTGCACCAGGCGGGGCCGCGTTCGCTGGTGGTGGTGGACGAGATCGGGCGCGGCACGGCGACGCTGGACGGGCTGGCGATCGCCTGGGCGGTGCTGGAGGCGCTGCACAACACGGTGCGGTGCCGGACGATCTTCGCCACGCATTTCCACGAGCTGGCGCAGCTGACCGCCGAGCTGCCGCGCCTGGCGCCGCATACGATGCGGGTGCGGGAGTGGAAGCAGGACGTGGTGTTCCTGCACGAGGTGGCGGAAGGGGCGGGGGGGCGCAGCTGGGGCGTGCATGTGGCGCGGCTGGCGGGTGTGCCCTTGCCGGTGGTGAAGCGGGCTGGAGCGATCCTGGCGGCGCTGGAGACGCGGGCGGGGCGGCTGACGGAGGCCGCGGCGCTGCCGTTGTTTGCGGCGGCCGCGCCGGAAGCGATGGTGGCGCAGGAGGAGGATCCGCTGCGCGAGGCGCTGGCGGGGATCGACCCGGATGCGCTGACGCCGCGGGAGGCGCTGGCGGCGCTGTATCGGCTGAAGGGGATGGTGGAAGAGACGTAAGCAAGGATTCTTCTTTTTGTGAACAAAAAGAAGCAAAAAAACTTTTTCCTTTGTGGTGTGGACAGGCTTGGTGCTTGCCGCCGCAGAACCAGAGGCATCACGGGCGCACATTTGTCTTGACCCGGCGCCAAGGGGATGAAGTTTTTTTGCTTCTTTTTGTTCACAAAAAGAAGGTGCTTCCTTCCCTGGCGTGAACCTGTTGCGCCCGCGCCCGGGGCGGGTAACATCGCGCTTGATGCTTGAACCCTCGACCCTGCCTGCGCTGGCGGACAGCGCGCTTGACCAGCTTCGCCAATCGCTGCGCGGGGCGGATGGCCTGCCGTTGGACCGCGACGCGGCGTTGGCGGTGTTGCGGCGGCATCTGGGCCGCATCCAGCTGATGATGCGCGAGAGTTTCGAGCAGAACCACATCCAGGGGCTGGAGGCGGCGGGCGCGCTGTGCCGGCTGACCGACACGCTGGTGGTGGCGCTGCACGAGCATGCGCTGGCGGTGACCGCCCAGGGGGGCGCGGGCGGCAAGGTGGGGCGGCTGTGCCTGGCGGCGACCGGGGGGTATGGGCGCGGGGTGCTGGCGCCGTTCAGCGACATCGACCTGCTGTTCCTGACGCCGGGGGACCCGGGCGCGGATGCGCAGGCGGCGGTGGAGTTCATGCTCTACGTGCTGTGGGACCTGGGGCTGAAGGTCGGGCATGCCACGCGCTCGATCGCGGATTGCCTGCGCGAGGCCAAGGGCGACATCACGGTGCGGACCTCGCTGCTGGATGCGCGGCACATCGCCGGCGACGCGGCGGTGTTCGCGACGTTCCAGGCGCAGTTCCGGGCCGCCTGCCTCGAGGCGGGGGTGGGGAAGTTCATCGCCGCCAAGCAGGCCGAGCGCGATGCGCGGCACCGGCGCTATGGCGACAGCCCGTTCGTGGTGGAGCCGAACGTCAAGGAGGGGCGCGGCGGGCTGCGCGATCTGCAGACGCTGTACTGGATCAACCGCTACGTCTTTCCCGAGACGACCTTCGCCCAGCTGGTCGGTGCGGCGGCGACGCCTGGCAGCGTGATCATGACCGAGGACGAGCTGCGGCACATGCGGCGCAGCTGGGACTTCCTGTGGACGCTGCGCTTCCACCTGCACTACGTGGCGGGGCGGGCGGAGGACCGGCTGACCTTTGACCTGCAGCCGGTGATCGGCGCGCGCATGGGCTACACGAAACATGGCCGGCAGGACGGGGTGGAGCGCTTCATGCGCCACTTCTTCCTGACGGCGCGCGAGGTGATCCGGCTGACGCGGGTGCTGGAGCCGGCGCTGGTGCGCGCGGCGCTCGGCCCGCCGGCGGCGGCGCGGGAGGCGGATGCCAAGCTGCAGGGCCTGGGCTTCATCCTGGCCGACGGCAAGCTGCTGCCGGCTTCGGGGCGCGAGTTCGACAAGGAGCCGATCCAGATGCTGCGCTGCCTGCAGGTGGCGCGGGACCGCAACCTGGCGCTGCATCCGCTGGCGCTGCGGCAGATGATCCGCAACGAGCGGCGCGCCCAGGGGCTGCGCGGCAACGCGGAGGCGGCGGCGATCTTCCTGGACCTGCTGTGCGGGCGCGACGCCGAGCACAACCGGGCCGACGGGGCGCAGTGGCTGTCGGTCATGAACGAGACCGGCATCCTCGGCCGCTTCCTGCCGGACTGGGCGCGCATCGTCGGCCAGATGCAGTTCGACACCTACCATGTGTTCACGGTGGACGAGCACACGATCGAGGCGGTGCGCATCCTGAACACGCTGGAGCGTGGCGAGCTGGCGCAGATCGCCCCGGTGGCGAGCGGGCTGGTGGACCACCTGCAATCGCGCCGGGCGCTGTATGTCGCGATGTTGCTGCACGACATCGCCAAGGGGCGCGGCGGCGACCATTCCGAGCTGGGCGCGGAGGTGGCGCTGCAGGTGGGGCCGACGCTGGGGCTGTCGGCCGAGGAGACCGAGATGGTCTCGTGGCTGGTGCTGCACCACCTGCTGCTGAGCCAGACGGCGTTCAAGCGCGACATCGACGACCCCAAGACGATCCTGGATCTCGCCGAGACCATCCAGTCCCCCGAACGTCTGCGGCTTTTGCTGGTGCTGACGGTGGCGGACATGCGGGCGGTTTCGCCCAAGGTGTGGAACGGGTGGAAGGCGACGCTGCTGCGCGAGCTGTATGCGCGGGTGGCCGAGGTGCTGGCGGGCGGGCTTTCGACGGCGGAGCGCGATGTGCGGGTGCAGCGGGCCAAGCAGGCCGCGGCGCTGCTGTTGGGCGATTGGCCGGCGGGCGAGGTGGAGCGGTTCCATGCGTTGGGCTACGGCGGCTACTGGCTGAGCTTCGACCCCGAGACGCATGCGCGCCACGCCCGGATGATCCGCGCGGCCGATGCGCGGGCGGCGCCGCTGACGGTGGACACCCAGCCGCTGCCGGCGCGGGCCGTCACGGAAGTGACCGTCTATGCCGCCGACCATGCCGGGCTGTTCAGCCGCATCGCCGGCGCCCTGGCCGTCGCCGGTGCCTCGATCGTGGATGCGCGCATCCATACGCTGACCAACGGGATGGCGCTGGACACGTTCTGGATCCAGGACGCGGCCGGCGGCGTGTTCGACGCGCCGCACCGGCTGGCGCGGTTGTCGGTGCTGATCGAGCAGGCGCTGTCGGGCCGGCTGAAGCTGGCGGCCGAGATCCGCAAGACCAACAAGGCGGTGCTGGGCCAGCGGCTGCGGGCGATCCATGTGCCGCCGCGGGTGGTGATCGACAACCGTGCGTCGAACACCCACACGGTGGTGGAGGTGAACGGGCGCGACCGCTCCGGCCTGCTGCACGACGTGACGGCGGCGATCAGCGAGCAGGGGCTGCAGATTGCCTCCGCGCATGTGTCCACCTACGGGCAGCGGGCGGTGGACGTGTTCTATGTGAAAGACGTGTTCGGGCTGAAGGTGGAGAACGAGCGGCGGCTGAACCAGCTGCGCGAGGCGATCCTGGCGGCGCTGGCCAGCCCGGAGGATGCGGCCGCACCGCTGCCGCCGGCGCCGGTGCGACCCGAGCGGCGGAAGAAGCGCGCGGCGGCGGGATAGATCGCCGCGGGCGGCTGGTTCGCGTGGAGATCGCCGTTCGGTTGTGCTAGAAGGGCGCATGCGTCCCTTGCATTCGCTCTGCGGCCTTGTGCTGCTGGCCGTCGTATTGGCCGGCGGGGTGGCGCGCGCCCAGGGGCCGCAGCCGTTGCGCGCGCCGCAGGTGCCCGACACGCCGGAATCGGTGGCGCGGTCGGCGCCGCTGTCGCTGCAATCGCAGCTGGGGGCGATTCCGCTGGTTTCGCCGCGCGCGGCCGCCCAGGCGTCGCGGCTGCGCACCGTGCGGGTGACGCAGGTGCCCAAGGACGGCGCGCCGCAGAGGGACACGCAGGAATTCGCCTGCCCGGACAGCGGCTGCCAGCAGATGCTGAGCCTGGTGGTGGACGAGGTGGCGCAGACCTTCCTGGCCGACATCCAGTTCGTCAGCCACGGCGCCTACGTGACGTTGCAGCCGCGCTCGGTGGCGATCGCGCGGGTGGTGGAGTTCCGCCAGGGGCGGGCGGGGCCGGTTTTCATCAAGGGGCCGGCGGAGACGATGCTGGAAGATCGCATCGGCTTCCTCACCGTGCCTGCCGGCTCGCTGCGGCGGGTGGATGGGGCGGCGGATGGGCGCACGCTGACCAGCGGCAATGTGTATGTGCGCAAGCGGGAGCCGGACCTGGTGCTGAAGGTGGAGATCGATCCGCCGCAGGCGCGGCAGTGAAGGAAGCGCTTCTTTTTTTGTAAAAAAAGAAGCAAAAAAACTTTGGCCATTTGGCCGGGTTCACCTTCGGGTCGCCGGCGGTCGTCTGCCTTCTGAGCGAGGCCTCTCCATTGGCCAATGGATGAAGTTTTTTTGCTTCTTTTTGTTCACAAAAAGAAGACTTCCTTCCTTTCTACGGCCCCACCACCACGACCAGGCTATCCATCCGCCCCGAGAGCCGATCCGTCGCGCGCACGACCCACGCGCCCGGCTGGTCGCTTTCGGCCAGGGGCAGGTGCCAGGTGACGGGTTCGGCGCCCAGCACCAGGGTTGCGGCGTAGCGCGGCGCGGGCGTGCCGTCCGGGGCGGTGACGGCCAGGCGCACGGCGGTGGAAGCGGCGGGGCTGGGGGCGGCGAGCGACAGGCGCAGGGCGGGGGGCTCGCCCGGGCGTCGCGGCAGGGCGGCGAGGACGGGGCCGGGCAGGGCGCGCGGGGTGAGCGCGATCACCGCCGGCTCGTGTCCGGAGAGGCGCAGCGCGAGGCGGTTGTCGCTGGTGGCGATGCGCGCGCCGCGGCGCAGGTCGGTGGCGGTGTGGCCGGCGGGCAGGGCGAGGACGAGGTCGGTGGTGCCGTCCGCGGCCTCGGCGCGGCGTTGCAGGCCGGCGAGCCAGACGTCGCCGTTGCGCAGGAGGCGGGTTTCGATGGCCGGCTCGGGCTGGCCGTCGGGGCGCGTCACGCGCAGCACCGGCTGGATGCGGGCGAGCAGGCCGGCGAGGGCGGGCAGGGCGGCGTCGTCGCTGTCGGGAAGGCGGGCGATGGCGCGCGCGGGGGCGAGGCCGGCGAGCTGGGGGCGGTCCAGGCGGCGGCTGCGGCCGTCGTAGAGCCCGGCCTGGCCGAGCATCAGCACGGTGCCGCCGCGGGCGGCGAAGGCGCGGATCTGGGCGGCCTCGGCGTTGGACAGCGCGGTGGTTTCGGGCAGCACCAGCAGGCGGATGTTGCCCTGGCGCAGCGCGCCGCCGGCCAGCAGGTCGGAGGTGAGCCAGCGCGGCTGCGCGCCGAGGGCGGAGAGCAGGCGGGCGGCGCGGGCGCTGGCGACGCGGTGGGGCGAGGCGAAATTCCACTCGGTTTCCGATGAGCGCTCGGCCCAGGCGGGACCGAGCGGCAGCACCGCTTCCATCCATTGGGTGCGGAAGCTGGCCTGGGAATGGAGGATGGCGATGCCGTCATGGTGCGGGCGGCTGGCGATGAGCTGGGCGCCGATGCCGCCGGACAGCTCGTGGAAGGTGGGCGAGAGCGAGACGCCGCGCGGGCCGGCCGTGCCGTCGGCGGCGAGGATGCTGTGGCTGTCGTCCCACAGCACCACGCCGCGCCCACCCAGCAGCGCTTCCCGCCAGAAGCGGCCGGATTCGGCGGGGCCGGACGTGAAGGAGGTGGTCAGCAGCACGGTGCCGGGGCTGAGCGAGCGGATGATCTCGACGTTGTTGGCGTTGTTGTAGGGCTCGATCAGGTCGACGGCGCCGACAAGGCGGCCGTAGTCGTAGCCGCCCCAGCCGGGCACCTGGGCGCCGGCGATGCCGGAAAGCGCCGTCGGGTCGGCCTTGTGGATCGCCTCGGTGCCGGCGCGCAGCGCGCGGGCGAAGGCGATGTCCATCCAGGCTTTGAAATCAGCCCAGCCGGACCAGTTGCGGTCTTGCCGGGCCATGGCCTGGTCGGTGGTGGGGGGGATGACCGCGTCCCACGCGGCGAAGTCGCTGCCCCATTGGCGGTTGAGGGCGGCGAGGTCGCGATACTGGGTGCGCAGCCAGGCGCGGAAGCCGGCGAGCGATTCCGGGGAGAAGTCGAAATCCCAGGCGGCGGCGAGGTCGGCGATGCCGGGCTCGTCGGCCAGGTTGTAGAAATACGGGCGCCAGGGGGCGTGGTGGCGCACGGTGGCGTCCAGGCGCTCCTGGATGCGGGCGATCCAGGCGGGGTCGGACAGGCTCGGCTCGCGCAGGTTGACGGTGAGGTCGGCGGGGTTCTCGCGGCGGCGGCGCTTCGCCTCGTCGAACATCCAGGTGACGGGGCGGTCCGGGCGCCAGCGGTGGTAGTTGGCGTAGAAGTCGGTGGCGGTGTTCTCCACGTACCAGCGCTGGTCGGCCTCGCGCATCGGGGCCATGCGGGCGTCGACCGGGGCGGGGTCGTAGGGCGTGTCGCGGTTGCCCAGGACCTTGCCGGCGGTGACGCCGAGGGCATGGAGCGTGCGACGGCCGGCGGCGTCGCCGTCGTGCCAGTAGAGCGCGACCCAGTCGGGCCAGCCGGGCCGGGGGCGGGCGGTGAAGCTTGCCTCGGCGCGGCGCGGCGCCTGGCCGGCGAGTTCCAGCGTGGCGACGAGGCGGTTGTCCATCGCCACCGCGCGCTTCAGGTCGAGCGGGATCGCCACCTCGCGCGCGCCGCGCAGGTCGAGCGGGATGCGGCGGCGCTCGACGGTGCGGCCGAGCGTGTCGGTCCATTCGACGGACAGCGTGCCGGTGGCGGTGACCGGGGCGTCGAGGCGCCAGAGGGCGCGGGCGACGCCGCCGCCCTGGATCGCGCCCGGGGGCGGGACCAGCGTGTCGGCGGCGGCGGGCATGGACAGGCCGAGGGCGAGCAGGACGGCCAGCGCGGCGCCGCCGCGGCGCCAGCCGAGCACGACGGGCAGCGGCACCAGCGTCACCAGCATGGCCGCCGCGAGGCTCCACAGCAGCAGCGCGCCCATGCTGGCGGTGCCCGGGTGGCCGCTGGCGGCGAGCGAGCCGAAGGCGGTGGCGGTCGTCAGCGCCGAGAACAGCACGGCGCGGGCGGTCGCGGTGCCGAGGAAGCGGCGGTCGCCCGCGCGCCAGTTCATGACGAAGTAGATGTTGAACGACACACCAACCCCCAGCAGCAGTGGCAGGGCGACGATGTTGGCGAAATTCAGCGGCAGCGGCAGCAACACGATCACGAGAACGGTCAGCAGCGCGGAGGCGAGCAGCGCGCCGATCACCAGCGCGACATCGAGCGGGCGGCGCACCAGGGCCAGCAGCAGCACCGCGATGACCACCAGCGCCCCGATCGCCGCGGTGCGGAAGGCATCGACGATGGTGCCGGCGGTCTCGACGATGGTGACGGCGGAGCCGCCGGCCTGCGGCGCCACGGTGCGGACCTGGGCGACGAAGGCGTTCAGCCCGGCGGCGTCGCGCGCCTCGGCCCGCGCGCTGACCTGCACGCGGATGCGCCCGTCGGGCAGGCGCCAGTCGGCGGCGAGGTCGGCCGGGATGTCGGCCAGCGTCACCGGCCCGGCCTCCAGTGCGCGGCGGAGGCGGTCGAGCTGGTCGGGCAGGAAGCGGGTGAGGGCGGCGTTGGTGGCCATCAGATGGGCGTCCGGCGCGGTGGCGAGGGTGGCCAGGGCGGCGGCGATGGCGCGCAGCGGGTCGTCCGGCGGCAGGCGGGGCAGCACGCGCTCGATCTCGGTGCGGGCGGTGGCGATGGCCAGGCGCAGGTCGGAGGGCGTCACGGGGGCGGCATCGCTGCGCGGGGCCAGGGTGGCGCCGAGGATGCCGGCGGCGTCGGCGACCAGGGGCAGCTTCGCCGCCTGGTCGGTCGGCACCAGGGAGGGCAGGCTGACCACCTCGGCGGCGAGCGGCAGGGCGCGCAGCCTTTCCATCAACGCGCTGGCGGCCTCGGGCGAGGCGACCAGGATGTCGGCGGTGTAGGGCGAGGTGAGCGGGTCGTCCATCAGGGCGCGCAGCGTGGCCATCGACTCGGCGGCCGGGTCCTTGGTGTTCAGCGGGTCGCTGTCGAAGGCGATGCGCGGGGCGAGCAGGGCGCCGGCGAGGCACAGCACGGCGAAGACGGCGACGATGGGCAGGCGCGCGCGCAGCAGCCGCGTCTCGGCGCGCGCGGCCCAGCGGTAGCCGACCTCCACCGCCTCGCCGCGCGGGCGCAGCAGGGTGAGCATGGCGGGCAGGAAGGTCAGCGTGCAGGCCAGCGCCACCAGCATGCCGACCCCGGCGATCAGCCCCAGTTCGGCCACGCCGCGGAAGCTGGTCGGCACGAAGGCGAGGAAGCCGGCGGCGGTGGCCAGGGCGGCGAGCAGGATCTGCGGGCCGACGGTCTGCATGGTCGATGCCATCGCCAGCGCGGCGTCGCCGGTGGAGAGGCGGCGCTCGCGGTAGCGGACGCAGAACTGGATGGCGAAATCGACCGCGATGCCGACGAACAGCACCGCGAAGGCCACCGATATGAGGTTCAGGGCCCCCACCGCCAGCGCCGCGAAGCCGGTGGTCAGCACCAGGCCGAGCGCCAGCGTGGCGACGATCGGCACGATCAGCCGCCAGGAGCGCACCGCCAGCACCAGCCACAGCAGCACCAGCGTGGCGCTGGCGACGATGCCGATGCCGATCCCCTCGGCGACGGTGGCGAATTCCTCGTCGGCCAGCGCCACCGGGCCGGTGACGCGCACGGTGGCGCGGCCGCTGGCCACCGGGGCGAGCGACGCGGCGGCCGCGCGCAGGGCGGCGGTGGCGCGCCCGCCCGGTTCCAGCGCGCCGTGGTCCAGCAGCACCTGGGCGAGCACCAGGCGGCGCGGTCCCGCGAGGTCGGCGAGCGAGCCGCCGAGCAGGCGCTGCCAGGAGAGCGGCGTGGGCGCGCCGGCGGCGGCATGGCCGAGCGCCTCGGCGAAGCCCTGCAACGCCGGGCGGAAGCTGTCGAGCTTCTCGCCGCGGTCGACGCCCATGGCCACCAGCGCCAGGGTGGCGAACAGGCCGCGCGCCGAGGGGTCGGAGGCGAGCTGGCCGAGGAAGGGCTGGGCGTCGATGGTCTGGTCGAGCAGGGCGGTGAGCTGGGGCTCATCGAGGTAGAGCAGGGCGTGGCGCTGCAGGAAGGGGGCGGCGTCCGGCCGGCGGGCGAAGCGGAAATGCGCGGTGTCCGCCGACAGGCGCGCGGCCAGGGCGGCGGCGGTTTCCTCCGCCTCCTCGGGCGTGGCGCCCTCCACCACGGCGACCAGCAGGTCGGAGAATTGCGGGAATGCGCGGGCCATGGCGATCTCGCGCTGGCGCCAGGGCAATGCCGCGTCGAACAGCGCGTCGGTGTCGGTGGTGACGCCCAGGCGGGTGGCGGCGGCAAGGCCGGCGAGCGCGCCGAGCAGCAGGCCGGCGAGCACCACCAGGGCGGCGCGGCGGCGGCAGTATTCCGCCAGGGAGGCGAGCAGGTGGGCCAGCTTCATCGGCGGATCGGGCTCATCGCTCGGCGGGCTCCGGCTGGCGGGCGCCGATGGCCAGGGCGGGCAGCAGCGGCAACAGGGTGGGCAGGTCGCGCTCGGCGACGCAGGCGAGGAACTCGGTGGCGTGCGGGGCGGGCGCGTCGGCCTCGTCGGCGCGCGGCAGGCCGGCGGCATCGAGCGGGAGGGCGGCCAGCCCGATATCGGCATAGACGCCCAGCAGCGCGGGGCCGGCGCGCCAGAAGGCGGGGTCCATCCCCTCCTGGGCGGCGAGGTCGCGCAGGCGCCAGACCGCCGAGACCCGATCGCCCGGGTGGCCGGCGGGGTCGCCGAAGCCGAGCAGCACCGAGCCCACGCGACGGAACGGGATCGCGGCCCGTCCGGCCTCGCCCCAGACCAGCCCGTCCGCGGCCGGCGGCGGCGTGGCGCCGAGGGCGGCATAGCGGGCGCGGGCGTCGTCGTTCCAGGCATCGGGGGCAACGCGGCCCGGCCGCACCAGGCGCCAGATCGCCACCAGCGCCACCAGAACGGCCAGCGCCACGCTGGCGCGCACCGAATTCGGCACCGCCGGGGACAGCACCACCTGCCACCAGGAGGTCTTGGCGAGCTGGGCCAGCCGCGGCTCGTAGGTGGCCAGCACCACCACCGAGGCGGCCAGCAGCAGCGGGGCGGCGGCGCGCCGCGCGGTCAGCGGGCCGGACAGCAGGCGGGCGTGGCGGTAGAACAGCCGGCGGAACGGCGCCAGCAGCAGGGAGCAGCCGACCAGCAGCGCCGGGAGCCAGAAATGCTCGCCGCGCACCGCAGTGAACGCCGCGCCCAGCAGCAGCAGCCCGATGGTCAGCCCCCAGGCGAGCGTCACGCGGCGGGTGAGCGCGAAGGACATCACCACCAGGGCCGCGCCGATCAGGCTGGGGACGAACTCGCTGGCCGGGTGGAACAGCGCCTCCGCCCAGGGCGGCAGGCTCCAGGCCGGGGCGATCCAGGAATAGTCGCCCAGCGCGTCCATGGCCCCCAGCGCCAGCAGCAGCGCGCCGCACAGCCCGACCGCGCCGGCCACGGCGGCGACCTCGAAATCCGGCTGGCTCCAGCGCCCCAGCGTCTGCACGCCGCGCATCGTGGCGGTGCCGGCCAGCAGGAAGCGGCCGCGCAGCAGCACCTCGTTGCCGGCGAACAGGGCGCCGGCCAGGAACAGCGGCACGATGTAGTAGAACAGCCGGAACACCACGATCGCGCCGACGATCGACGGCGCATCGAGCCAGGGCGACAGGCCGAGCAGCATCGCGGTGTCGAACACGCCTAGCCCGCCCGGCACGTTGGCCAGCAGCCCCGCCGTGTAGGCCGCGACATAGACGCCGAGCACCACGATGAAGGTCAGCCCCGGCGCCTCGGGCAGCAGGGCGTGGAAGATCGCCGCCGTCACCACCACGTCGATCGTGGCCAGCGCCGTCTGCGCGATGGCCATGCGCCAGGACGGCAGTTCCACCTCGTGGCCGAACATCCGCACCGTGCCGACCAGGCGCGACAGCGCGACATACACCCCCACCAGCGCCAGCAGCACCGCGCCCAGCACGTGCATCATCCAGGCCGGCAGGCGCGAGCCTAGCACCGGCAGCACATGCGGCTCCACCAGCAGCACGCCGCCGCCCAGCACCAGCCCGCCGAGGATGAAGGTGAGCGAGCAGAACGCCACCACCTTGCCGATCTGCAGCGGCGTCAGCCCCCATTGCGCATAGAGCCGGTAGCGCACCGCCGCCCCCGAGACGGCTGCGAAGCCCAGGTTGTGCGCCAGCGTGTAGGCGCAGAACGAGGCAAAGGCGACGCGCCCGTAGCTGACCGCCCGCCCGGCATAGATGGTGCCCAGCCGGTCGTAGAGCGTCAGGATCGCATAGGCCAGCAGCGTCCAGCCGAAGGCCGCCCACAGGCGCGAGGACGGGATGGCGGCCAACGCCGCCTTGATGTCCGCCAGGCTCAGGCTGCGGAACTCGTTGAACACCACGTAGAGCGCGCCCACCAGCAGGGCGAGGCCCAGCACGGCGGGCAGGTGGCGCAGCCAGGGCTTCACGGCGCGCGCCCTCAGGTCTCCGCGCGCCCGCTGGCGTCCTGTTCCAGTGCGCCATCGATCAGCGCGACCGTCTCCGCGATGCCGTACAGCGCGATGAACTGGCCGAAGCGCGGCCCCTCCTGCTGGCCGAGCAGCACCTGATAGAGGCAGCCGAACCAGGCACGCAATTCCGGGAAGGGGTGGCGCTTGCCGACCTCGTACAGCACGTCCTGGATCGCCTCGGCGGCGGCGTCGGGCGCAAGCTTGCCCAGCTCCGCCCGCAGGTCGGCCAGGGCCGCGCGCTCGGTGTCGTCCGGGGCGCGGAACTGCTTGTTCGGGCGGACGAAATCCCGGTAGTAGGCCAGTGCGTATTCCACCAGCCGGGCCAGCAGCGGCATGTCCGCGGGCGTGGCGGCCGCGTTGTAGCGGCGGATGAAGCCCCACAGGATGTCCGGCGTGTCGGCGTTCACCACGCTGGCGAGGTTCAGCAGCATGGCGAAGGACAGCGGCGAGTGGGCGTCCTGCGGGATGCGGCCGTCGTGGATGTGCCAGGCGGGGTTGGCCGGCTGCTCGTGCGCCTGCTGGCCGTGGCCCTTCAGTGCGTTTGCGATGTACTCGTCCACCGCCTTCGGGATCACGTCGAAATACAGCCGCTTGGCCCGCTGCGGCTGGTTGAACATGTACTGGCTAAGCGATTCCGGCGGGGCGTAGCGCAGCCATTCCTCGACGCTCAGGCCGTTGCCCTTGCTCTTGGAGATCTTCTGCGCCTGCTCGTCGAGGAACAGCTCGTAGGTGAATCCGACCGGGGGTTGGCTGCCCAGGATGCGGCAGATGGCGCCCGAGAGCTTCACGCTGTCGATCAAATCCTTGCCCGACATCTCGTAGTCGACGCCCAGCGCGTGCCAGCGCATCGCCCAGTCGGCCTTCCACTGGCACTTGCCGCCGCCGCCCAGGATGCAGGTTTCGAAGCGCGCGCCGCTGTCGGGGTCGGTCCAGGCGACCATGCCGGTTTCGGTATCCAGCACGTCGAGCTTCACCTGCATCACCACGCCGGTCTCGGGATGGATCGGCAGGATCGGCGAATAGGTGGCGCGGCGGTCCGGCCCCAGCGTCGGCAGGATGACGTTCACGATCGCGTCGTGCTTGCGCAGGATCTGGCGCAGCGCGTCGTCGAACCGGCCGGAGGTGTAGTAGTCGGTGGAGGAGGCGAACTCGTATTCGAAGCCGAAGCTGTCGAGGAAGGATTGCAGCCGCGCGTTGTTGTGCGCGCCGAAGCTGGGGTGGGTGCCGAACGGGTCCGGGATGCGGGTCAGCGGCTTGCCGAGATGGGTGGCCAGCATCTCCTTGTGCGGCACGTTGTCCGGCACCTTGCGCAGCCCGTCCATGTCGTCGCTGAAGGCGAGCAGCTTGCTCGGCAGCCCGCTCAGCTCGGTGAAGGCGCGCCGCACCCAGGAGGTGCGGGCCACTTCGCCGAAGGTGCCGATATGCGGCAGGCCGGAGGGGCCGTAGCCGGTTTCGAACAGGGCGTGCGATTTGCCGGTTTTCGCCATGCGCTCGACCAGCTTCTGCGCCTCCTCGAAGGGCCAGGAGCGGGGGATGGCGGGGGGGGTGGCAGGGCCAGGGTCGGACATGGGGGCTGACATGGGCGGAACCTAGTGGATTTGGACGGGACGGGAAACCGCCGGGGGGGAATGGCGGCAGCGCGGCGCCCCGCATCGGCAAACTCTTCGTCGCATCCCGCGCGCGCCTTACCTATAACGCGCGCAGATGCCATCCCCCCTTTCCCTGCCCGATTCGCCCTTGCCCGATTCTCCGTCGGTGGTGGCCGGTGCCGCCCGCGCCGCAATCCTGACGGCGGACGGCGAAATGCTGCTGCTGCCTGCCGAGGCCGCCGGCCGGCAGCTGCGCGGGCAGGCGCCGCTGCTGGTGCACGCGCCGGCGACGCTGAAGCGACTGGGGCTGGGCGAGACGCCGGCGCTCGACCTGCTGGAGCTGTTCGCCTTCGTGCTGCCCGCCCGAGCGGTAGCCCCCACCCCGCGCGGCCTGGCGCTGGCGCTGGACATGGATCCCCCGGGAAAGACACTGGAGGATCAGGCAGCCAACCTGCCGGATATCGCCACCACGTTGCTGGCCCGCCTCGCCGCCCTGCGCGGCCAGCCCGCCGCCAAGCCGCTGTCCGAACTAGCCGCCCGGATGGGCCGCGCCGGCTGGGGCTGGACGGAGCCGGTGCTCGCCGCCCTCGGCCTGCCCGGCGCCGTGGCGTCGGACGAGGTGCTGCGGGTGTGGAAGCGCCTGCCGGAATGGGAGGACCTGCCGCCGCCGCCCGCCCCCTCCGCCACGCCGGTCGCGCCGGAGGAGGCCCGCGCGCGCCTGGCCGACATGCTGGGCGACGCCGCCGAGGCGCGGCCCGGGCAGAGCGACTATGCCGCCGCCGTCACCCATGCCTTCGCCCCCCGCGAGCAGCGCGGCGACCCGCACCTGGTGTTGGCCGAGGCCGGCACCGGCACCGGCAAGACGCTGGGCTACGTGGCGCCGGCCAGCCTGTGGGCGGAACGCAACAAGGGCAGCGTGTGGGTCAGCACCTTCACCCGCCACCTGCAACGCCAGGTGGAGGCGGAGCTGGCCCGGCTCTACCCAAACCCCGCCGAGCGCCGCCGCCGCGTGGTGGTGCGCAAGGGGCGGGAGAACTACCTCTGCCTGCTGAACCTGCAGGATTCGATGGGCGCGATCCTGGGCGGCGTGCAGGGCTCCGCCCATCCCGGCGTCATCCCGCTCGGCCTGATCGCGCGCTGGGCGATGGCGACCACCGACGGCGACATCCAGGGCGGCGACCTGCCCGGCTGGTTCGCCGACCTGTTCGGCACCGCCTACACCGCGGGGCTGGCCGACCGGCGCGGCGAGTGCATCCATGCCGGCTGCGAGCACTGGAAGAAGTGCTTCGTGGAACACACCATCCGCCGCGCCCGGGGGGCCGAAATCGTGGTCGCCAACCACGCGCTGGTGATGGCCCAGGCGGTTTGGGGCGGGCTCGACGACGGCGCCGTGCCCGGCCGCTACGTGTTCGACGAGGGCCACCATCTGTTCGACGCCGCCGACGGCGCCTTCTCCGCCGTGCTGTCGGGGCTGGAGACGCAGGAGCTGCGCCGCTGGCTGCTGGGTGCCGAGGGCGGACGCTCGCGCGCGCGCGGGCTGAAACGGCGCCTGGAAGACCTGGTCGCGGCGCGCGACGACCTGCTCGCCCCGCTCGATGCCGCCCTGATGGCCGCCCGCGCCCTGCCGGCCTCCGGCTGGGCCGACCGCCTCGCGCTGGAACTCCCGACCCTCGACGGCGAACAGGCCAACCCCACCGAGGCCTTCCTGCGCGCCGCCCGCGTGCAGGCCCTCGCCCGCGCCCAGGGCGACGGCGACGCGGTCGGCTCGGTGGAGTGCGACCTCTACCCGGTCGGCCCCGACCTGCCCGACCGCGCCGCCGCGCTGGCCCGCGCGCTGCAACGCCTGGCCACCCCGCTCAAGACGCTGATGGACCGCCTCGCCGCCCGCCTGGAAGACGAGGCGGAGGAACTGGACGAGGCGACGCGCGGGCGCATCGAGGCCGCCTGCCGCAGCCTCAAGCGCCGTGGCGTCGATCCGCTGTCCGCGTGGGGCGCCATGCTGGCCGCCGTCGGCGCCGAGCCGCCGGAGCCCGGGCAGCGGCCGGAACACATCCTGTTCCTGCGCCTGGACCGCCGCGGCACGTTTGACGAGTTTGCGCCGCGACGCGGCGCGGGGGACCGGGATGTCGGCCTGCACCGCCACTGGCTGGACCCCACCATCCCCTTCGCCGCCACGCTCGCCCGCCCGGCGCAGGGCCTGCTGGTCACCTCCGCCACCCTGCGCGACGCCGGGGCTACCGATGTCGAGGCGGCGTGGGAGGATGCCGAGGCCCGCGTCGGCGCCACCCACCTGCCCAGCCCGGCGATCCGCGTCGCCGTCGCCTCGCCGTTCGACTACGCGGCGCAAACCCGCTGCTTCGTCGTCACCGACGTGAACACGCGCGAGATCGGCGCGCTGGCGGCGGCCTACCGCACGCTGTTCCAGGCCTCCGGCGGCGGCGGGCTCGGCCTGTTCACCGCCATCGCACGGCTGCGCGCCGTCCACGCCCGCATCGCCGCCCCGCTGGAGGAGGCCGGTATCCCGCTGCTCGCCCAGCATGTCGACGCGATGGACAACGCCACCCTGGTCGACGTGTTCCGCACCGAGGAGGACAGCTGCCTGCTCGGCACCGACGCGATGCGCGACGGCGTGGACGTGCCGGGCCGCGCCCTGCGCCTGGTGGTGTTCGAGCGCGTGCCCTGGCCGCGGCCGGACATCCTGCACCGCGAACGCCGCGTCCATCTCTCGGGCGGGGACACCGCCGGCTACGACACCCGCGTCGCCCGCTTCCGCCTGCGCCAGGCCTTCGGGCGGCTGATCCGCGCCTCCACCGACCGCGGCGCCTTCGTGCTGCTGGACCGCGGCACGCCCAGCCGGATGCTGTCGGCTTTCCCGCAAGGGGTGGCGGTGCAACGCGTCGGCCTGTCCGAGGCGGCGGCGCAGGTGCGGGATTTCCTGAAATAGGCGACGATTCCCGCTTCACGAGACATGACTCGCGGGCCGTGTCGCTCTTTGATGCCCCAAAACACGCATCAAGGTAATTAATTGTAGACAATGGTATCGTTTACGCAATGCGCCATCGTATCATGTGCGCGATGGCGCTATCGTCGTTCCGTGGCGGCAGTGCAACCACTGCCGACATCGCCGCGGGGCACCCGTCGGGAGTGGTTGCGCAGTGACAACCATACCGGCATGGATTAGAGAGGCTTATGGCGCTTCGACCGCACTCCGTCGGCTTCACATTCCTGATCGGAGCGCTCGCCGCGCTGCCGCCTTTGTCCATCGACCTCGGCCTGCCGGCGCTGAACCTGCTGTACGCAGCCCTCGGCGCCAGCCCCGCCCAGGCGGCGATGACCCTCTCGCTCTTCCTCGCCGGCTTCGGCGTGGCCCAGCTGGTGATGGGCCCGCTGTCCGACCGTTTCGGCCGCCGCCCGGTGATGCTGGGCGGCATGAGCCTCTACGCCGCCGCCGGCCTCGGCTGCGCGCTCGCCCCCTCGATCGAGGCGCTGCTCGCCTTCCGCCTGCTGGAGGGCGTCGGCGCCGCCGGCGGCACCACGCTCGCCATGGCCGTGGTGCGCGACAGCTTCGACGGCCAGGCCGGGCGCATCAAGATGAGCCAGGTCAGCATGGTCATCACCATCGCCCCCATCATCGCGCCGACGCTGGGCGGGCTGATCCTGCTGCTGGGCGAATGGCGCCTGATCTACCTCATGCTCGGCCTGGCCGGCATCGCCTTGGTGCTGGCGGTGTATTTCGGCCTGGAGGAAAGCCGCCCGCCCACCCCCGGGGCGCGGCTGGACCTGCTCGGCCGCTACGCCGCGGTGTTCCGCCATCGCCGCACCATGGGCTACGTGCTGGTGAACACGCTCGGCTCCGGCGGGCTGTTCGCCTTCATCGCCGCCTCGCCGCTGGTGCTGATGGGCAGCATGCATGTCAGCGTGCAGGTGTTCGGCCTGCTGTTCGCCATCACCTCCTCCGGCATCCTGATCGGCTCGGCGATCAACAACCGCCTCGCCCGCCGTGGCGTCGCCGCGCGGGTGCCGCTGGCGGTCGGGCTGTCGGTCGCCCCGCTGGCCGCGCTGGCCGCCGCCACCTTCATGGCGATGGGCATCGTGCGGCTGGAAACCTTCATCCCGTTCGTGGTGGTGGTCGGCATCTGCCGCGGGCTGACCACGCCGAACATCACCCACGCGGCGCTGGAGCCGGTCCCGCACCATGCCGGCACCACGGCGGCGCTGATGGGCTGCGGCCAGATGCTGTGCATGGCGGCCTCCGGCGTCATCGTGGCGAGCCTCTACCCCACGCTCGGCCCGCTGGGCGTGGCACTCACCATGCTCGGCTTCCTCTCCGCCGGCCTGCTCTCCTGGCTCGTGGTGGAGCGCGCGGCGCGATCGGCAGCCGTGGCATAATCCCCCGCGACTCGCGGTCGGCGGGTCGGGGCAGGCGGTGCGGATGACGGTCGAACTGGTTCTGGCGACAACTGCGGCGGCCGCCGTGCTGCTGGCGATCCTGGTGGCGCTCTCGGCCCTGCGCCGGCAGGGCGGCGCGGTCGAGCGCCTGCGCCTGCTGGAGGAACGCATCCTCGCCGGCCAGCGCACCGAGGCCGAAACCCTGCGCGCCAGCCTCGCCGCCGCCGAGCGCGCCCTCTCCCACGCCCAGGCCCAGGGCGGCCAGGCCCTGCGCGGCGAGGTCGCCGGCGCCATCGAGGCCCTGCGCGCCAGCAACGAGGCCCGCCTCGCCGACATCGCCCGCACGCTCGCCGCACAGCTCGCCGCCATCCGCGCCAGCGTGACGGAACAGCTCCACCAAGCCGTCGAGAAGCAGATGACCACCAGCTTCGCCCGCGTCACCGAGCAGTTCGCCCAGGTGCAGAAGGCGATGGGCGAGATGCAGGCCGTCGGCGCCCAGATCGGCGACATCAAGCGCCTGTTCGGCAACGTGAAAACCCGTGGCGGCTGGGGCGAGACCCAGGTGCGCGCCATGCTCGACGACGTGCTGCCCCCCGGCGCCTACGACACCAACTGGAAGCCGCGCGAGGGCAGCGACGACGCCGTCGAGTTCGCCATCATCATGCCCATGCGCGGCGCCATCCGCCCCCGCCTGCCGGTCGACGCCAAGTTCCCCGTCGAGGACTACGAGCGCCTGCTCACCGCCCAGGACAACGCCGACCCCGAGGCCGAGCGCGCCGCCCGCCGGGCGCTGGCCACCCGCGTGCGCACCGAAGCCCGCAAGATCGCCGAGAAATACATCCTGCCCCCCACCACCGTCGAATTCGCGGTGATGTACCTCCCCACCGACGGCCTCTACGCCGAGGTCGCGCGCATCGACGGGCTGGTCGACGAGCTCGGCCGGCTGCACCGCGTGCTGGTCATGGGCCCCAGCCTGTTCCCCGCCCTGCTGCGCACCATCCACCTCGGCCACGTGACCCTCGCGCTGGAACAGAAGGCCGACGAGGTGCGTCACCTCCTCGGCGCCGCGCGCACCGAGATGCAGAAGATGGACGGCGTGATCGACCGCCTCGCCCGCCAGGCCGGCACCTTCACCAACACCATCCAGCAGATGAAAACCCGCACCGTCCAGATCCAGCGCAAGCTGAAGAACGTCGAAGCCCTGGACCCCGAAACCGCCGCCGCCCTGATCGGCCCCCCCGACGAAAGCGCGGTTGACGACTCCGACGCGCCGGCGGAAGACGGCACCGAGGGAGACCGCAATGCCTGACGCGCCCCACTACGTCGCCCACTACCTCGCCGCCAGCCGGGCCGCGATGGACGCATTCGCCGCCGACGCCGCCGCCACCGCCACGATGCTCGCCATGGCCGCCGCCATCGCCGCGCGCATGAAGGCCGGCGGCAAGCTGCTCGTCGCCGGCAATGGCGGCAGCGCGGCCGACGCCCAGCACATCGCCGGCGAGTTCATCTCCCGCCTGATGTTCGACCACCCCCCGCTCCCCGCCATCGCGCTGACCACCGACAGCTCGGCCATGACCGCGACCGCCAACGACTACGGCTACGACCACGTCTTCGAACGCCAGGTCCAAGCCCTCGGCCGCCCCGGCGACGCCTTCCTCGGCATCTCCACCTCGGGCAACTCCCCCAGCATCCTGCGCGCCCTCGAAGCTGCCCAGGCCGGCGGCCTGCTCACCCTCGGCTTCGCCGGGCAAGGCGGCGGCCGGATGGCCCCGCTCTGCGGCCACCTCCTCCGCGCCCCCTCCACCTGGACGCCGATCATCCAGCAAATCCACATCACTGCGGCGCATATCGTCTGCGCGCTGGTGGAACGGGCAATGTTCCCCGATCTGGCGCCGGAGATCGAAGCATGAGGCAGCAAGACTCTTCTTTTTGTGAACAAAAAGAAGCAAAAAAACTTTTCCCATTTGCCGCCGCCCAAACGGCCGAAAACGGGGCGGTGTTGTGCCGCTCGCGTATGGACGAAGTGTTTTTGGTTCTTTTTGTTCACAAAAAGAACGCCTTCTCCTGATGGCCAAGTCCACCACCCGCTACGTCTGCCAGGCCTGCGGCGCCGTCACCCCCAAATGGGCCGGCCGCTGCGAGGCGTGCGGCGAGTGGAACACCATCGTCGAGGAGGTCCAGCAGGCGTCCCCCACCCCGGCCAAGGGCCGCCCCGGCCGCTTGGCCTTCGTCGATCTCGCCGGCACCGCCGCCCCACCGCCGCGCACGCCCACCGGCATCGCCGAGCTGGATCGTGTTCTCGGCGGCGGCCTCGTCCCCGGCTCCGCGATCCTGCTCGCCGGCGACCCCGGCATCGGCAAGTCCACCCTCCTGCTCCAGGCCGCCGCCCGCCTCGCCCGCTCCGGCCGCCGCGTGCTGTATATCTCGGGCGAGGAGGCGGTCGACCAGGTCCGCCTGCGCGCCCGCCGCCTCGGCCTGCACCAGGACCCGCTGGAGCTCGCCGCCTCCATCAACCTGCGCGACATCGCGGCCGCCATCACCGACGCCAAGGACGCCGCCCTGGTGGTGATCGACTCGATCCAGACCATGTGGCTGGAGGGCGTCGAAAGCGCCCCCGGCTCCGTCAGCCAGGTGCGCGCCTCGGCCTTCGAGCTGATCCGCGTCGCCAAGTCGCAGAACACCGCCCTGGTGCTGGTCGGCCACGTCACCCGCGAGGGCACCATCGCCGGCCCGCGCGTGTTGGAGCACATGGTCGACGCCGTGCTGCATTTCGAGGGCGACCGCGGCCACCAGTTCCGCATCCTGCGCGGCGTCAAGAACCGCTTCGGCGCCACCGACGAGATCGGCGTGTTCGAGATGGGCGAGGCCGGCCTCACCGAGGTCGCCAACCCCTCGGCCCTGTTCCTCGCCGAACGCCGCGGCAACATCAGCGGCAGCGCGGTGTTCGCCGGCATGGAGGGCACCCGCCCGGTGCTGGTGGAAATCCAGTGCCTGCTCTCGGCCAACGCGGGCGGCTCGCCGCGCCGCAGCGTCATCGGCTGGGATTCCGGCCGCCTGTCGATGCTGCTCGCCGTGCTCGAAACCCGCTGCGGCCTGAAGCTGGGTGCCACGGACGTGTATCTCAACGTCGCCGGCGGCCTGCGCGTGGGCGAACCCGCCGCCGACCTCGCCGTCGCCGCCGCCCTCGCCTCGGCCGCCACCGACACGCCCACCGACCCCTCCTGCGTGTTCTTCGGCGAGGTCGGCCTGTCGGGCGAGGTCCGCCAGGTGGCGCACGCCGAGGCACGGCTGAAGGAGGCGCAGAAGCTCGGTTTCGCCCGCGCCGCCCTGCCGCGCCGCGTCGCCGGCGGCAACCGCAAGCTCGCCGCCCCGGAGGGCCTGGGCCTGGACGAGATCGGCCATCTCGGCGACCTCGTCGCCCGCTTCACCGGCAAGGGCGCCCGCCCCCGCCAGGATGCCGCGCCCCCTCCCGCCCCCGCATGACGGCCGGTACAAGCCGTGGGGTGGCGCTGCGGGGCCGAGGGGCGATATACGGTGCCTCCATGGCCGTATCCCGCCCCATGGCTTCCCGCTCCCGCACCCGGGCCCGTCGTTGAACTGGGTCGACCTCGCCGTGCTGCTGGTCGTGGCGATCTCCGCCGCGGTCGCGTTCATGCGCGGCTTCGTGCGGGAATCGCTGGGCATCGTGGCCTGGGCCGGCGCCGCCTACATCTCCTACATCGGCATCGACACCGTCCGCCTTCCGGCCCGCAACCTGGTCGGCAACGACCAGATGGGCGACATCATCGGCCACGCCGGCCTGTTCCTCGCCGGCCTGCTGCTGCTGACCGTGATCACCAGCGTCATCGCCCAGGCGGTGCACAGCCTCGGCCTCGGCGCGCTCGACCGCACGCTCGGCATCGCTTTCGGCCTCGCCAGGGGTGCGGCGCTGGTGGTGGCTGCCTATATTGCAGCGGGATGGCTCGGCGCGCCCGAGCGCTGGCCGCAACCGGTGCGCGAGGCCCGCCTCCTGCCGCTGGTCGCCGATGCCGCCCTCGCCCTGGCCGACACGGTTCCCGAACGCTTCCGCCCCAGCGTCCCCGTGCCGCCACCCGTCCCGGCCACCCGCTCGCTCGACCTGCTCCAGGCCGTCCCCCTCGGCCGCCAGCAGCCCAAGCCCTAAGCCCAGCCTCGCCCCGCCCCGCCTCGCCCAGGAGTAGCCCATGACCCACCATGACGCGGACATGCCGGGACGAGCCGCCCCCCAGCCAGGGGAGATCTCCCTCCGCCCCCTCCCGGGGGACGACGACAAGATGCACGAGGAATGCGGCGTCTTCGGCCTGTGGAACCACTCCGACGCCGCGGCCCTGACCGCGCTCGGCCTGCATGCCCTCCAGCACCGCGGCCAGGAAGCCACCGGCATCGTCGCCCATGACGGCCACCACTTCCACCAGCACCGCGGCCTCGGCCTGGTCGGCGAGAATTTCGGCGACGCCAAGGTCATCGCCGGCCTCCCCGGCCCGAACGCCGTCGGCCACAACCGCTACGCCACCACCGGCGAAACCGTCCTGCGCAACGTCCAGCCGCTCTACGCCGATTTCGAGTTCGGCGGCCTCGCCGTCGCCCACAACGGCAACCTCACCAACGCCACCGGCCTGCGCCGCATGCTGGTCCGCCGCGGCTGCCTGTTCCAGTCCACCATGGACAGCGAGGTGTTCATCCACCTCATCGCCATCAGCCAGTATTCCACCGTCGTTGACCGCCTGATCGACGCCTTGAAGCAGGTCGTCGGCGCCTACTCCCTCATCGCGCTCACCAACGAGGCGCTGATGGGCGCGCGCGACCCGCTCGGCGTCCGCCCGCTCATCCTCGGCCAGCTGCAGAACGCCGAGGGCGAGCGCGCCTGGGTGCTCGCCAGCGAAACCTGCGCGCTGGACATCGTCGGCGCCGAGTTCGTCCGCGACGTGGAGCCCGGCGAGATCGTGGTGATCAACGACCAGGGCGTGCACAGCATCAAGCCCTTCGCCAAGGCGCCTTCCCGCTTCTGCGTGTTCGAATACATCTACTTCGCCCGCCCCGACTCCGTCATGGAAGGCACCGCCGTCTATGCCGCGCGCAAGGGCATCGGCGCCGAACTGGCCCGCGAAAGCCACGTGGAGGCTGACGTCATCGTCCCGGTGCCCGACAGCGGCGTGCCCGCCGCCATGGGCTACGCCGAGGAAAGCGGCATCCCGTTCGAGCTCGGCATCATCCGCAACCACTATGTCGGCCGCACCTTCATCGAGCCGACCGACAGCATCCGCCACCTCGGCGTGAAGCTGAAGCACTCCGCCAACCGCGGCGTGCTGCAGGGCAAGCGCGTCATCCTGGTCGACGATTCCATCGTGCGCGGCACCACCAGCCGCAAGATCGTGGAGATGGTCCGCGCCGCCGGGGCCGCCGAGGTGCACATGCGCATCTCCTCCCCGCCGACCACGCACAGCTGCTTCTACGGCATCGACACGCCGGAGCGCGGCAAGCTCCTCGCCGCCCGCCACAGCGTCGCGGAAATGGCCACCCTGATCGGCGCCGACAGCCTCGCCTTCATCAGCCAGGACGGCCTCTACCGCGCCCTCGGCCACGCCCGCCGCAACCCCGACGCCCCGCAATACTGCGACGCCTGCTTCACCGGCGACTACCCGGTCCCCCTGCCCGACATGGCCAATGCCGACACAAGGCAGCTGAGCCTGCTGAGCGAGCGGAGCTGAGCGCCGCAGGGGCACCTATTCCAACCGCACGCGCAGCAGGAGCGTGCCGTCCTCCACCCGCGCCTCCAGGATCCGGGGCGCGGGTTTCGCTTTCATCACGCTGATCTTGCCGCTGCGCTCCAGCCTGGCCTCCGCCACGCCTTCGGGCGATTCCACCCCCTCCGCCCGCAGCGCGCCCAGCAGGTCGTCGCGGCTCATGTGGCAGCCGCGCATCTCGTCCCAGTCGATTGCCCCGTCCTTCACCAGCAGCCGCGTGCGGCCCTTCATCAGCGTTCCGAACCGGTCGGAGCGGAAGGCGATCACGGCGAACAGCCAGTGCAGCCCCACCAGCAACGCCCCGGCCCCAAGCGTGGGCAGCAGGTCCGCCGAGCCGTTGATGGCGCGGCTGACGACCGAGCCGAGCATCACGCCCAGGATCACGTCGAACGCCGTGCTCTTGCCGAGAAACCGCTTCTCGCCCAGCCGCACCATCGCCAGCGCGGCGAGGTAGATTGCCACGGCGCGTGCCGCCGTCTGGCCCAACGAAGGTGCATCGCTCCCGGCGCCGAAAAGGCCCTGCGCGATGGAATGCAGCTGCTCCATGCCGTTTTCCAATCAACCGCGCCGCTCCGCCCGGCAATTCGGCGCGGCGGAGAACCCGGGGGGTCCGATGACCCCCCGGGCGGCCGTCGCCGTGTCCGATGCGTGCGGGATCAGTTGCTGGCGCTCTGCTGCGTCACTGTACCGCTGCGGGCATCGATGCGCAGGTTGTAGGTCTGATCGCCCTGCTTGGCCTTGGCGCGGATCGTGTCACCGTCGCGCTTCACGTCGCTCACCTCCGAATAGTTGCGATCGCGCAGCATCTGCTTGGCCTGGTCCTCGCTCAGCCGCTTCTCGTCGCGCACGTCCCCGGTGCGGGCATCCACGCGCAGGTCCTTCACCGTCTCGCCGTAGCGCTTGGCCTCGCTGATCTTGAAGGTGCTGCCGTCACGCTCCATCCCGCTGATGTCCGAGTAGCCGCGGGCCTTCAGGCGCGACTCGATCTGGCTCTCGCTCATGCGGATGTCCTGCGACCCGGCGGTCGCGGCGCCGCCTCGCTGAGTGCCGGGCATCGGCGCGGCCACCCCGGGCGAGGGGCTCGCCTGCCCCGGCGTGGCCGACTGCGCCAGCGACGCGCCGGTGAAGCCGAGCACCAGCAGTCCGGCAAGTGCAGTGGTGGAAAACATGGTTTTCATGTCGTGGTCCCTTTCGCGCTTGTGGGGGAATGTCCGAGTGCGCATGGCACCCGGCACGCGCTGGAGGGCAGTGCCTGTCCAGCTTGGTCCTCGCCCGATCACCGCGTGGGGATGCGCCTGGGGCGCTGGGCAAGGAACGGCGCGCCGCCGGAGCGGCACACCTGGGCAATCTCCCGGGTTCGCCTTGGTTCCACCACAATTCGCGGGCGGTTCACGAGAACGCCGTGCCCCGCCTCCCTACGTCATCCTTATCCGGAACCGTGGTTCATGGTGCTGAGGTCCAGGGCGTCGCGCCCTGGCTTGCTCGGTGCGAGCGCGCCCTCAGGCGGGAAAAACAGCGGTAATGATGATCTCGATCAGGTCGCCCTCGGGCATCCGCGACTCCACGAAGCTGCGCACCGGCCCCTGCCCATCCGGCATCACGCTGGCCCACGCCTCGTCGAACGCCGGCTTGTTGTCGTGGTCGGTCACCACCACCTCGGCGCGCACGATGCGCGTGAGGTCCAGCCCCTCCGCCACCAGCTTCGCCTCCAGCGCCCGCAGGCAGCCGATCGTCTGCGCCTTGATGTCCTGCGTCCGGTCGGGCGAGGTCGCCACCGCCCACATGAACCCGCCGCCCCCCGGCAGCCGATACACCGCCACGCCGGACTTGCTGGGCAGGCTCGCATTGGCGACGCGAACGATGTCGGGCGAAGCAGGGAAGGACGCGGAAATCATGGTGGCTCCAGGGCGATGAACCCCGCCATCAGGCCACGAAACGCGGCCTCACGCCAGCCGCCGCCGCGCCAGGCCCAGCCCGGCCAGCCCGAACACGAACACCAGCGCCGAGGCCGGCGCCGGCGTCGAAACCGTGTTCCAGCCGATCACGTCGAACGCCAGGATGTCGGTCGCGGTGAGGATCTTCAGCTCGCCCGGCGCGCTGGTCGGGTCCATCAGCCCGATGCCCGCATTGTCCTTCCAATGGCTCGCCTGGCGCCCATCGCCCATGACCTGCCCGGTCTCGAACTCGGCCACCGAGGAACCGCAGGCGTTCAGCGAGAACAGCTTCGGGTTGGTGCCGGTGCCCGCCGTCCAGTCCAGCGCACTCTGCGCCGCGCTCGCCGCACTGCAGCGATACAGGTCCAGCGGTGTTACCCAGATGAGGTCGTTGTCGGTCAGGGTGTTCGTCAGGCCGGCAATGCTGTCCAGCACGTCGACACCGCTGACGAAGCCAAGCGCATGGCCGATCTCGTGCACCGCGATGCCAACGAAATCGAACAGACCGCCACCGATCCCGTCATTCGGGTCCAGGTCCCAGCCGAAATCGGTGGTGTTGAAGGTGATCGCGCCATCGCAGAAAACAGCGCCCGCCGTGGTGCATGCAGGCAGCATCAGCGCGTTGACCGAAAGGCCCAGCGCCATCGCATTCGCGTTGGTCATCCGCACCAGCGCGTTGTTGGCCCCGCTGGTGTCCAGATAGGGCGTCATGCTGTTGGCGCCGTTCGGATTGTTCGCCGTGGCGTTGGTCAGCAGGCGCAGGTTGGGGCCGGCCTGCAGATTGGCGACCGCGGTCGCGTCGGCGCTGCTTGTGCTATCCGCCACCAGCGCGGCGCGCGTGTCGGCATAGCTCTGCATCACGAACACGCTCTGGGCCGAGGCCAGCACGTTGTCGTTCAGGTTTGCCGTGCCGACCGTCAGGTGAACCGTCACCGCATCGGCCAGCACCGACGACCACACCGCGGCGGCGGCGGCAAACGCGTTCTGTTCGGCCACCGTGGTCCCGGGCAGGTAGGTCAGGGCGAACTGGAGATTGGCCTGGGCGGGGGCGGCAGCGCCGATGGCAATGGTGGCAGCCAATCCAAGCGCGGGAAAATTCCCGACGGTGCGGTTCCGTGACACGCGCTGCAAATCCTGACTGAAACTCAACAGGGTTGCGATCTAATGCAAACCTTATCTGTATGCAACTTGTGCATACGAACCGATGCAGGCCAGCGCCCCGCGTCCGCATCACCCGCCGGGGTTGCGGAACCCGCCCACCCCGCGCTCGATCGCCGTCACGTGCTCCGCCCGGAACTGCCCGGCATTGGCCAGCCCGCAGGCATGGGCGATCGTCTCCACCTCGTCCTGCACCCGCTTGGCATAGTGCATCACCCGGACCGCCTTGTCGGTCGGGTCCAGCCCGCGGATCAGCCGCGGATCGGCGCTGGTCACCCCGGTCGGGCAATGCCCGCTGCCGCATTTCATCGCCTGGATGCACCCCAGCGCGAACATGAACCCGCGCGCCGAACTCACGAAGTCCGCCCCCATGCACAGCGCCCACGCCACCTTGTCCGGCGTCACCAGCTTGCCGGAGGCCACGATGCGGATGCGCCCCGCCAGCCCCGCCCGCGCCCGCGCCGCCGCCACCAGCGGCAGCGCCTGGGTGATCGGCAGCCCGACATAGTCCGCCAGCGGCGCCGGCGCCGCCCCGGTGCCGCCCTCGCCGCCATCCACCTGAACATAGTCCGGGCAATGCGCCGGGTTGGCCGCGCAATCGGCGAACCACGCGTCGAGGAACTCCTCCTGCCCGACCACGAACTTCACCCCCACCGGCTTGCCCGTCACCCGCCGCACCCGGTCCACGAAGGCGCCCAGCTCGGCGATGCTGCCGATGTCGAGATGCCGGTTCGGGCTGATGCTCGCCTCGCCCATCGGAATGCCGCGGATCGCCGCGATCTCCTGCGTCACCTTCGCGGCGGGCAGGATGCCGCCCTTGCCCGGCTTGGCCCCCTGCGCCAGCTTCACCTCGAACATCCGCACCTGCGGGTGGGCGGCGATCTCGCGCAGCCGCGCGTCGCTCAGGTTGCCATGCCCGTCGCGCACGCCGTATTTCGCCGTGCCGATCTGCATCACCAGGTCGCAGCCGCCCTCCAGGTGATACTGCGCCAGCCCCCCCTCGCCGGTCGCCATCCACACCCCGGCCATCTTCGCCCCGCGCGACAGCGAGCTCACCGCCGCATGGCTCAGCGCGCCATAGCTCATGCCGGAGATGTTGAAGAAACCCGGCGCGTCATACGGCTCCCGGCTCGCCCCCGCGCCATGCGCCACCCCGATGCGCATCGGCCCCCACGCGGTCTTCTCCTCCTCCAGCACCGCGAAGGCGGCGGGGCGGAAGGCGAAGGCCGGCGTCGTTTCGCTTCCGAAGCTGACGAGGTTCGAGATGCCCTTGGCGGTGCGGTAGATCCACGCCCGCTCCAGCCGGTTGAACGGCCGCTCCTCCCAGTCCGGCAGGTAGTGGTACTGCCGCATGAACTCGCCGACCGTTTCGCTGAAGTAGCGGAAATGCCCGATCACCGGGAAGTTGCGCAGCACCGTGTGCTGTGTCTGGCGCGTATCGTGGACATACACCGCCGCCACGAACGCGGCGACCAGCAGCAGCAGCACCAGCAGAACGGTCATGGTCGCTTCCCCTCCGCAACGGGCGCGGTCGAACCCTACTAGCAGCCGCGCACCGCCGAAACGTTAATTCCTGTCATCGCACGGCGCGGAACGCACGCGCACCGGGACCGTTACCCCCTGGCAAGCAGGGCAGGCCGCACGCCGGCCGCCCCACTGATCCCGGAGGTATAGATCATGACGACCACATTGCGCTTCGCCTTGCTCGGCGGCTTGGCGTTGGGCCTGGGCGCGCTGTCGCCCGCCGCGGCCCAGACGAGCGCCACGCCGACCCCCACCACACCCCCTGGCACCACGACGCCCGGCATGACCACGCCCGCCACCCCGGCCGCCCCGCCGGTCGTCTCCGGCCCCGGCGCGCCACGCACCGCCACGCCGGGCACCGGCATGTCCGGCACCACCACCCCCGGCACCGGCGCCATCGACGCGGAGAACCGCGTGGTCGATGCCGCGATCCTGGAGGAAGGCGCCAACAGCTTCACCGAGTGCCAGGCGCGTTCGCGCCTCGAGGATGCCGGCTTCTCCGCCATCGAATCCCTGCGCAAGGACGACCGCGGCTTCTGGCGCGGCCAGGCGATGCGCAACGGCCAGGTGAGCGAGGTCGCGATGGATTTCCGCGGCCGCATCGCCGCCGGAACCAACCTCGACGCCAACCTCGGCCGCGGTCCCGCCTCGACCACGGGCGCCACCGGAACCACCAGCGGCACCCGCGTCGCCCCCTCGAGCACCGTCCCCTCCAGCCCGACCCCGTCGGTCACCGGCATCCGCCCCGACCCCGCGCGCCCTGACGGCACGCCGGGCAACCCGCCCTCCACCGCCGCCGGCCGCGCGATCGACCGCATGCAGGGCGAAACCCCTCGCGCCGACGGCACGCCCGGCAACCCGCCAGGCACCGCCGCCGGCCGCGCCGTGGACCGCGCGACCGGATCGAACACCACCGGCACCAATCCCGCCCCGACCCCGCCGGCCACCCGCTGATCCGCGCGCAGCAAACAGGAGCAACACCCATGGCGACGAGAACCGTAGTCCGCATGTTCGACGACCGTGAGCATGCCCTGCAGGCCGTCAGCGCCCTCGAGCGCGCCGGCTTCTCCCAGGACGAGGTCAGCCTGATGGCCTCCGGCGAAACCACCGCGCCGCCGAACACCGGCAGCACCATGAGCACCACCGCCGACGACGCCGCCAGCGGTGCCGGCACCGGCGCCAGCATCGGCGCGGTGCTCGGCGGCGGCGCCGGCCTGCTGGCCGGCATCGGCGCCATGGCCATCCCCGGCATCGGCCCGATCGTCGCGGCCGGCTGGCTGGTCGCCGCCCTCACCGGCGCCGGCGCGGGTGCTGCCGCCGGCGGCCTGCTCGGCTCGCTGGTCAACTCCGGCGTGGACGAAGCCGACGCCCACACCTACGCCGAGGGCGTCCGCCGTGGCGGCACCCTGGTCAGCGTGCGCGGCAGCGAGGGCCGCGTCGACCAGGCCGAGCGCATCCTCGCCGACTTCCCCGCCGTCGACGTCAATGCCCGCTCGGCGGACTGGCGCGCCGACGGCTGGGCCCCCACGGTCGGCGCCACCGCCGCCGGCCACGCCGACCGCCTCTCCACCATGGACGACCGCCCCGACGGCACCCCGGGCAACCCGTCCGGAACCCGCGTGTCGCGCGGCGTCGACCAGGCCGCCGGCACCAACATCAGCGGCGCCTATCCGGGCAACGAGCGGTCCAACCCCTCCTCGCCGGGCACCCGCACCGCCCAGATGACGCCGCGCGCCGACGATGACGGCCACATCGTGCCGCGCCAGCCCGACGGCGCCCCCGGCAACCCGCCGGGCACCGAGGCCAGCCGCGGCGTGGACCAGACGCTCGGCACCAACATCAGCGGCGCCCATCCCGAGAACGAGACGCCCCGCCGCCGCTAGGGGCCATCGCGACCGGCACGGCCCGGGCCGGGGGAACCCTCCCCCGGCCCAACGCCGCAGAAGGAGAACCGTCAATGTCCGACTACTGGAACCGCCCGCGCCCGCAGCGCGAGCGCGACGACCGCGACCGGCACCCCCACCAGGGCGGCGGCTACTTCCAGGGCGAGCCGGGCCGGGGCAACAACCCCGGCAGCGCCCCCGATCCCGACCGCCACGGTAGCCCCGACCGCTACCGCGGCGACGACTACGGGCGCGATGCCGGCCACTACCGCGCGACGGACAACCGCGGCTACGACGCCCGCGACGGCTGGACCGGCGGCGATCGCGCCCGCGGCATGGACCGTGACATGGGCCGCGGCATGGGCCGCGGCATGGGCCATGGCATGGCCGGCCCGCGCGACCCCGTGCGCGGCGAGGCCGGCCGGGGCTATGGCGGCTTCTCGCGCCGCGACTACGCCGATCGCGGCCCCGGCCGGGTATTCGACCGTGGCGAGGACTACGGCCGCGGCGAAACCTATGCGCCCGCCCGTGCCGGCCATGGCAGCCGCGATCCCGGCGAACAGCCCCGCCGCCATCCCGACGACCGGGGCCTGGTCGACCGCGCCGCGGACGAAGTCGCCACCTGGTTCGGCGATGACGACGCCCAGCGCCGCCGCCGCCTGGACGAACAGCAGGACCGCCGCGACCAGCAAGGCTACCGCCGCCGCGATTGGTGAGGCGGGACGGAAGAAGGGCCGGGGGTGCAAACCCCCGGCCCTTTTGCCGTCAGTAGCCGCGGTAGTAGCGCGGCGGCGGCGGCGGCGGCTGGTAGTAGGCCGGCGGCGGCGGGCTTGGCGTGGTCGCCGCCCCGCCGACGGCCCCGAGCCCGCCGCCGATCACCGCCCCGGTCGCCGCCCCCGGCCCGCCCCCGAAGGCGCTGCCGACCGCCGCCCCGGCGCCCGCGCCGATCAACCCGCCGCCGAGCGCCCGCTGGCCGGGATCGTACGGATTGCCGCAGCCCGCCAGCCCCAGGGCCAGTGCCCCCAGCACCACGCTCGCGCGAATGCCTCGTGTCATGATCCGCTCCATTGCTGTTGTCATGGAGGCAACGCATGAGCCGGCGACGGGATCACGGCACGGCGCGATGTGTGATCGCTACCGCCGCGTCGCCCGCCCGATCGCCTCCCGCAGCGGCACCGCCGCCTCGGCCAGGTCCGGCCACGGGTCGCGCCCGGGCCGGTCGTCGAGATGGAACCCGTCCGGCCGCAACCCCGGCTTCACCGCCGACCATGCCACCGGCCGCGCCACCGGCGCCCCCGCCCGCCCGCGCGGCGACCACGCCGCCACCGCCGTGGCCAGGCGGTCGTTGCGCAGGTAGTCGAGGAAGATCCGCCCTACCCGCTGCTTCTTCGACATCGTGGCGGTGAACCGCTCCGGCGCGTCGCGCGCCATCATCGCGCACACCAGCTGGGCGAACCGCTTCGCCTCCGGCCAGCCCACGGCATCGTCCGGCGTCGCCAGCGGCACTGTCAGGTGCAGCCCCTTGCCGCCGGTCACCTTGGCGAAGCTCGCCAGCCCCAGCGCCTCCAGCCGCGCGCGCAATTCCAGCGCCGCGTCGATCACCGCCTCGAACGCCAGCCCCTCGGCGGGGTCGAGGTCGAACACCAGCCGGTCCGGCACTTCCGGCGCATCGGCCAGCGCCCCCCAGGGATGCAGCTCCACCGCCGCCAGCTGCGCCAGCCCGAGCAGCCCGCCGGCATCGTCGATGCGCAGGAACGGCTTGCCCTGCCCCTGGATCGCCACGCTGCCGATCAGCGGCGACTGGCCCGGCATCGCATGGCGCTGGAAGAATGTCGGGGCCCCGATCCCGTCCGGCGCCCGCAGCACCGACAGCGGCCGCCCGCCGACCTGCGCCAGCAGCCGTTCGGCATTGGCGGCGTAGTAGTCCGCGAGGTCCCCCTTGGTCAGCGCCGGCCGGTCCGCCGTCGCCGGCCACAGCACCCGGTCGGGGTTGCTCACCGGCGCCGCCTTGCCTTTCCGCACACGCCTTGGCACCGGCGCCGGATTGTCCTCCCCCGGCGGCGCCACCTCTTCCGCGGGCTTGTCCTCGCGCAGCCCGACGAAGCTGGCCTGGCGCAGCAGCCCCGCATCGGTCCAGCCGGCATAGGCGATCTCCGCCACCAGCCCGGGCTCCACCCAGGTGATATCCCGCTGGCGCTCCGGCCCGCGCCCCGTGAACGGCGTCGTTTCGCGCGCCAACGGCCGCAGCTGTGCCAGCAGGCGCTCGGCCGTCGCGGCGGAGAAGCCGGTGCCGACGCGCCCGAGATACACCAGCCGCCCCGCCCGCCGCGCGCCGACCAGCAGCGCGCCGAGCCCGCGCCCGGAGGTGCCGGCGAACCAGCCGCCGACCACGAACTCGTCCCGCCCCCGGCATTTCGATTTCCGCCAGCTGCCGTCGCGTCCTTCGCCATACGGCGCATCCGCCCGCTTGGACACCACGCCCTCCATCGCCAGCCGGCACGCCGAGGCCAGCACCGCCTCGCCCGGGGCGGCGAAATGGTCGAGATAGCGCAGCACATCGTCCTGCCGTGGCAGCACCTCGCGCAGCCGCGCCTTGCGCTCGGATAGCGGCCGCCGGCGCAGGTCCTCGCCGCCCGCGCGCAGCAGGTCGAAGGCGTAGAGCACCAGGGGCGCCCGGCTCTCCCCGGCCAGGGCGGCCTGGAGCGTGGCGAAGTCGGGCTGGCCGTCCTCGTCCAGCGCCACCGCCTCGCCGTCGATCACGCAGGCCGGCAGCTTCGTCGCGGACCGGGCGATGGCCGGGAAGCGCCCGGTCCAGTCGAGCCCGGTCCGGGTTCGGAGCCGGGCCTCGTGGTCCGGAGTTACGATGAGCTGGATGCGGTAGCCGTCGAGCTTCAGCTCATGCACCCAGCCTTCGCCGCGCGGCGGCGTCGGCACCAGCACGCAGAGCTGCGGCGGGATGAAGTCGGGTTCGGCGATCTCCGCCAGCGTCCGACCCGAGGCGACGGAGCCCGGCTCGGCCAGCACGGCATCGCCGGCACCGGGCTGGGCCGTGCTGTCGCGCTCCTTGATCAGCAGCCAGTTGGCCCGCTTCTCGCCCTTGCGGGGCTTCATCCGCACCAGCACGAAGCCGCCGCGCAGGCGTTCGCCCACCACGACGAATTTCAGCTCGCCCTTGGCGAGGTCGGCATCGACGGTCGCCGGATCGAGGGGCGCCCAGCTGCCCCGGTCCCACAGCTGCACCGTGCCGCCGCCGTACTGGCCCTTTGGGATGGTACCCTCGAAGCTGCCATAGGCGAGCGGATGGTCCTCGGTCTGCACCGCCAGGCGCTTGTCGGCCGGGTCCATCGACGGGCCCTTGGTCACCGCCCAGGATTTCAGCACGCCGCCCCATTCCAGGCGGAAATCGTAGTGCAGCCGCGTCGCGTCGTGGCGTTGCACCACGAAAGAAAGCCGCTCGCCGGGCTGCGCCGCCTCGGCCTTCGGCTCCGGTGTCCGCCCGAAATCCCGCCTGGCCTTGTACTCGGCCAGACGGTCGCTCATCGTGCCGCCCCCGGCCGCCGCCGCTTGGGCGAGATGCGCTCGGGCTTGGGTTCAGTCTTGGCGCGGGAGGGCGCCTTGCGCGAAGCTGGCGCGGTATCGGCCTCCAGGCTGCGGCGCAGCGCCTCCATCAGGTCGATCACGTTGTCCCGCGGCGGCGGGGCGGCGGCGACCGGGGCCTCGCCTTCCTGCTTGCTGCGGATCAGGTCGCGCAGCGCATCCTCGTAACGGTCGGTGAAGGCGGCGGGGTCGAAGGGGCCGGCGAGCTGGGCGATGATCTGCTCGGCGATGTGGATCATCCGCGCATCGGCGCGCCGGGCGGGGATGTCGTCGAAGAACTCGGTGTCGTCGCGCACCTCGTCGTGGCTGCGCAGGGTGGAGACCAGCATGCCGCGCCCGCGCGCCTCGATGGCCACCACGCGCTCCCGCGACCCCATCACCACGCGGGCCAGGGCGAGCTTGCCGGCGTGGTCCATCGCCTCGCGGATGACGGTGAAGGCATCGAGCCCGGCCGCGCCGTCGGGCACCAGGTAGTAGGGGTCGTTCCACCAGATCCGGTCGATGTCCTTCGCGGAGACGAAGCGCTCGATGTCCATGGTGTGGGTGGACTCGAGCCTGACGTCGGCGATCTCCTCGTCGGTCAGCAGGATGTAGCGGTCCCGCTCCACCTCGTAGCCGCGCAGGAGGTCCTTGCGTTCCACCTCGTCGCCGGTTTCGGCATCGACCGTCAGCTGGCGGATGCGGTTGTGGGTCTCGGGGTTGATCAGGTGGAAGCGCACGTCATGCGCCGTGGTGGTGGCGGTGTAGAGCGTGACGGGGCAGGCCACCAGGGAGAGGCGGAGATGGCCTTGCCAGATCGGGCGATGGGCCATGGTGCATTCCCCGGCTGATGGCGCCCGGGCAACGCAGGCGGCGCGGCGGCGGTTCCTCACGCGGAGTTCGGGCAACCGCACAAGGCGGGATGCGTTCGGCTGCGGAAGGGTCGGGAGCGGTTGATGGACGGTTCGCATGGGTGGCGCTCGGAGCGGCAGGTCGGGGTGCGGCTGCTGGTGCTGGGGCTGGCGGGGGCGGTGGTGGCGCTGTTCCTGACGTGGCGGCTGCGGGATGCGCTGCTGCTGGTGTTCGCCTCGGTGGTGGCGGCGGTGATCCTGGACGGGGGGGTGCGGCTGATCTGCCGGGTTGTGCCGGTGCCGCGCCCGGGGGCGCTGGTGCTGATGGCGCTGCTGCTGCTGGCGCTGTTCGGGGTGCCGATGTGGCTGATCGGGGAGGAGATCCGCAACCAGGTGGGCAACGTGGTGACGCGGCTGCCGGATGCGATCCGGGGGCTGGAGGGGTTGCTCGGCGTGACGCTGCTGCCGCCGGCGAGTGCCGAGGGGGTGGGGGAGAAGCTGGCCGATGTTTCGAGCACGATCCAGAGCCTGACGGGGTCGGTGGTGGCGATGGGGGGCACGCTGGCGGGAGCGCTTTCGGCGACGGTGGTGGTGGTGGTGGGGGCGTTCTTCCTGGCGGCCGATCCGGGGCTGTACCGGGAAGGGGTGATGCTGCTGTTTCCCCGGGAGCGGCAGGCGCAGGTGCTGGATGCGATGGAGGCGGCGGCGGCGGCGCTGCGGCTGTGGCTGGGGGCGCAGCTGGTGGCGATGACGGTGGTGGGCATCGTTGTGGGGCTGGGGGCGTGGTGGATCGGGCTGCCGGCGCCGCTGGCGATCGGGCTGTTCGCGGCGCTGGCGGAGTTCATTCCGACCATCGGGGCGTTCGTGGGAGCCGTGCCGGCGCTGCTGCTGGCGCTTTCGCTGGGGCGGGAGGCGGTGGTTTGGACGGTGCTGCTGTTCGTGGTGGTGCAGCAGGTGGAGTCGAACCTGGTGGCGCCGATCGTGCAGCGGCAGATGGCACAGATTCCGCCGGCGCTGCTGCTGTTCGCGCTGGTGGCGGCCGGCGTGCTGTTCGGGCTGCCGGGGGTGATCGTGGCGGCGCCGCTGACGGTGGTGCTGCTGGTGATGGTGAAGAAGCTGTATGTGCGGCAGGTGCTGGGGGAGGAGACGGCGGTGCCGGGGGAGACGGATAACGAAACGAATACGGAACAATTAGGGCGTGGGCCGGGTGGTCAGCCGTAGAGGGGTTTCCAGGCGCGGACGGCGGCGCGGACGTAGGGTTGCAGGGGGCGCGGCGGTGTTCCGGGCGGTGGGGCCGGTTCGCGCGCGGCGGGGCGCGGGGGCGGCTTGCGGCGGGGGAGGGTGGGAGCGGCCTCGGCTAGGAGCGGGGGGAGGTCGACGGCGAGGAGGCGGCAGGGGGTTTTGAGCGCGCGGGCCAGGGCGCGGCGGGCATGGGGCGGGGCGGCGGCGACGAGGGCGTGGGTTTCCGGCCGGTCCAGCAGGGTTTGCAGCTGGGAGGCGACGTTGCGCATCTGGAAGCCGGCGATGGTGCCGAGCCAGCCGGGGCGGCGGGGGAGATAGGGCGCGGGGGGGCCGCCCTTGCGCGGGGGCGTGCCGGGCGCGCGGGGGCGCGGGGGGCGGCAGGTGCCGGCGGCGATGCGGGCGAGGAGGGCGGCGAGGCGCTCGTTGGCGCGCAGGAGGCGGCGCTCGAGGGGGAAGGCATAGGCGCCGAGGGGGCGCAGCACGAAGGCGAGCCAGTGAAGGGCGCGGGACAGGACGCCATCGAGCAGGCGCGCGAATTCGACCGCCGGATGGCGGGGGTGGTCGCAGGGCTGCGGGGGCGGGGCACCGGTCAACACGATGGAGAATTTATTCCATCGCATTCACCGGTGCAAGCGGTTTAGGAAAAAAAGTTCAGGCGGGGACAGTTTCGCGGGCGGCGAGGTGGGGGGCGATGTCGGACATGAAGAGGCGCAGGGCGCGGGCGGAGAATTCGGCGGGCATGGGGCCGGTGCGGAAGCGGACGATGCAGCCGCCAATGCCGGTTTTGGCCAGGGAGGTGAAATCCTCGCGGACGGTTTCGGGGGCGCCGCAGAGGACGGGGAGGGTGGGCTTGGCGGCCTGTTCGGCGACGCGGGCCTCGAAGGCGGTGGATTGCGCTGCCCGATAAGTTTGCATCTGCCTGAAATAGGGCAGGCCGACATCGTGGGCCTCGGCATCGGTGGGGGCGAGGACGACGGTGCGCGCGACCCAGGAATTGGCAATGGCGTGGTCGATGGCGGCCGGCGCGATGCCGGCCTCGGCGGCGGCGGTGCGGTAGATCTCGATGTTGCGGGCGGCGCCCTTCGCAGTCGCGGCGGCCATGAGGACGGGGCGGCCGAGACGGGCCTGGGCGGCCAGCGAGCCCTCGGAGGCGACGGAGCGGAGCATCTGGGGGTAGGGCTTGGTGTAGGGCCGGGGGCGGAGCATCGGGATTTCGAAGTTCCAGTATTTGCCGGCGTGGACGACGCGCTCCTGGGTCCAGCATTTCAGGAGGATCTGCTCGATCTCCTCGAAACGGTCCTGGGCGGAGGCGGGGTCGATCTCGTAGCCGCTGTATTCGTGGAGGTTGACCATGGAGCCGCGGCCGAGGCCGACGATGAGGCGGCCCTTGGAGAGGTTGTCGATCAGGGCGATCTGCTCGGCCATGCGCAGCGGGTGGTAGAGCGAGGTTTGCAGGACGGCGAAGCCGATCTTGATGCGGGTGGTGGCCATGGCGAGGGCGGCGGCGAAGGCGGGCGGATCGACGTAGACGCAGTTGCCGTCGAAATGGTGCTCGGCGAGGAAGGCGGCATCCATGCCGAGCTGTTCGGCGAGCTGGGCCTCGGCGACGGCCTCATGGATGGTCTGGGCGTCGGCCTCGGGGTTGCGGGATTCGTGGAAGAGGAAAACGCCTAGACGCATGGGATGGGGCCTCGTTTGAGCGGTAGGTGGAGGGGGCGATGCAAGAATCGTACCTGGATAGGTGGGATTGCGCAGCCTCAGTTTGTGGCGGTCAGGGGGGGCGAGCGGCACGGCGGGGGTGGCGGTTGGGACGCTGGGGCAAGTCTTTGGGACGCAGGTCCCGATGGGGCGGCCTTGGGACATATATGCTTTGCCGAGCGAGGGCGAGGGATGACGATGCGGGTTTTCGGGGCAGGCGGGCGGGCGGCGATGTTGGCTGTGCTGCTGGGGGGTGCGGTGGCGCTGCCGGGCCGGGCTGTGGCGGGGCCGGAATTCGCCATCGAGATCCTCTCGGGCACGCCGAAGGTGGGGCAGCCGGTGTGGTTCAAGTTCGGCATCTCCAACCTGCCGGATTCGGTGCGGGTTCGGGGGGGAGATAGTGTCGTGTACAACGGCCCATACTCGGTGGTCCTGTCGTTCGCCCTCGATGGCGACCTGCGTCCGGACCGCTATGCGACCAACTTCCTGCGGACGGACCTGGGCCAACACGCGTTCCAGACTGCCTATGCGATCGAGGTGAACGGGCTTGGCCTGGGGCCGCATACGGCGACGCTATACGCCGGCACGACCCAGGTGCTCGGCAACATGGTGCAGGAACTGGCGTTCCAGGTGCTGCCGGCGATCAACCTAGGCGACCTGCCGCCGCGGAAGCCGCCGACTGATATTCCGATCGTCGATCCGCTGGCATTGCCGACCGGCCTGGTGGACCTGATCGATCCGCTGACAGGCGACAATATGGCGGTGGAGATCGCCAAGCTGCGACAGGTGGGGGATGACGGGACGGTGACGTTCACGCTTCCGTTCGATGTTCCGGAGGGCACGTTGGTGCGCTATCCGGGCGATGCGAACAATGCGGCGTTCGAATTCACCGTGGGGGTGCCGGCGCCGATCGCGCCGTTTACGGTGGGATTGCTGGGGCTTGGGATGTTGCTTGGGCGGGGGCGGGCGGGACGGCTGGCGCGCGCGTGCGGAACGATCTAGTCGGCGAGGGGGTTTCAACCGGCGACGAGGCGGCACGCAAGAATTGTGCCGTGTGGGCGTGAATTGCACAACCTTGGGTTGTGCGATGTTGCATGTCGTTGGGGCCAGTCGTGGGCGACGCGCGAAGAGGGCGACTGTGCAGCCTGTGGCCGGCGCTTATCCGCGGCGGTGGCGGGCGAAGACGGTGGCGACCTGCTCGTCGGGTGCGAACCGGCCGGCGCGGGCATCGGCGAGGCCGCGGTCGATGCCGGCCAGTTCAGCCTCGGTCGGCTGGTAGGAGGTGGTGGCCAGGTCGGCTTCGATTTCCTCCGCGAAGGCAGCCAATTCGGCCTGGGCCTCGGCGGGCCAGGTTGGGGCTCGGGAGATGGTGTCGGGAGGGGGGTGTTTTGACATTGGGACAGGATCGCATTGAAGGGAACTGTGGGCAAAAGAATGTTGCAGTTGGCTCGAAGCCCACGAGAGGTAAGAATTTGGAAACGGGTTGTCATGACAGGCGCCGCGGAGAAAGGCGCTGCATCCCGATTTGGTAGGATAAAACAACGATCATCGAGGCGGTTTTGATGCATCCTCATCATCGACAGGGCCAAACTGAGTTGTATTTTTATGGCAATGTTCAAGAACTAAGTCAAGCCATAGTTTATACCACCGCCAGTCTTTCTCGTGTATATCAACATATGCACCATATGGCTTGGACTTGTCTTTAGATCCTTTATTTTTCACTAGAATCGTGTGGTAATATTGCGTGAAACGCGGGAATCCCGCGTTTTGTGCCTCCTTAATTATGTCAGATGGGCGATATTTTGTCTTCTCTAACTCTTTCTGAAGAACACGATGGATTTCTCCTTCCAAAGCCGATCCGGGTTTTATGAACTCAACAACTTCGTCAGCTGCGCCTTTAGAGTTTGTGTTCTTATGGACAAGCATCACTCTCCAGGCATATTTTTCATTTTTCTTGATTTCGTCAGGAAGGCTCCCCTCGAAAGCTTCCTGAGCCGCCAATAAATTACGCGGAAGATCCATGTCTTTGAGAAGCAAGCTTCGCTGCTCGCGCTCGATCCCCGATAGCTGAATTGCAAATGCCATATCTCTGTCCAGGCCACACCTGCTCCCTGCAAGATATTTGACACACTGGTTGAAATTTAAACTACAAGCTTGTATTTTAGCGCCCAACGCATCATCAATACGTTTTGTCATTTGATGCTCAATCTCGTGTCGGATCGAAATGAGGAATCTGAGATTTGCTTTTACGGACTCATCTAGAGGACATTCTTTCGATTTCAGGCACGTCTCCAACTCCCAATGCTTCGTCGCACCGTGGCTCGTGGTGATTAGTGTTCCATCGGCTTTACGAGATTGAAAATCGACATTTTTCTTTTTGAAATACCAATGAAGAAGATAAGTCCATGCAATGATCGCTAAGGCAATAAAGCATTCTGACCTGAAGAATGATCGCGGGTTGTTATAGCTTTGTATTGCATTTAGCATTGCTTCACGTGCTTTGACCACGCGCTCGTCATCTTCAGGGTGAAGGCCCGTTACGTAATCGTGCTCTGGCCACGAGGCAAGAAATGTCTTAAGTTCGTGGTCATTTGCTGGCGCCACATTCGTATGTCGTTTGCCTGCTCGAACTTCCAATATACGAGCGTGATTTACGGTCCTACCGGGACGTGTAAAATATGATTGAATTGCTTGATCATTCAATTCGCCCTTAGAGATCATTGCTTTGACAAGAGCCACCTCACGTTGTGTTAGAGTATTGGATCGATTTCGCTTCGATGACATTTCGACCTCGCAGTTTCATAGAATACTCGGAATAAGTACGACTATTGCTAAAAAATTTAATGGCGACAAGGCAGTGGCAGGGAGAGTTGCAGACGCAAGTAAGCGATTTCCACGCTTGGAACGGCAGCGCAAAGGCGCGCCAGTGAATTAGAGAGATGGGGTCTGGGGCCGCCGGCCCCAGCGGGTCCAGGGCGGCGCCCTGGCCTTGCTTTGCTGTGGGTAGACGATGGCGGGCCTGCGTCCGCCCTACAGGAGGGGGATGGGTTCCTGCGCGCGGCGGTATTTCTGTCGCTTGAATTCCCAGGGCGGGATGTTGTGGTCTGAGGCCCAGATGCCGCGGCGGTGGTGGCGGGCGTCCTGGAGGGCGAGGGTATAGCGTTCGTCGGGGCCGTAGCGGTCGAGGACCCAGGCCCAGCCGTTGATGACCATTTCCAGTTCGATGTTTCGGGTGATGCGCTGGGGCGGGCCGAAGCGGTGGATGCGGTGGCGGGTTTGGGCGGTGTTCCAGCAATCGATCGCCGCGTATTCCTGCGCCAGGTAGGGCACGGCGACGATGCGCCGGTGGCGGTCGAACGCGCGGCCGGTGTCCATCTTGAGGAGGATGGCGAGGTCGAGGGTGGCGCCGCCGATCAGTTGGGTGAGAAAGGCCTTGGCTTCGGGTCCGCCGGGTTGTTCGGTTTCCGGGGCGTCGATGAAGCCGAGGCGGACGGGCACTTCGACGGCTGTGCCGGCGTTGGGGACGTCGAGGTGGGCCAGAAAGCCGTCGCCGTCGAAGACGCGCAGGACGCGGGATTTGATCGTTTCCGTTCCCGGGTCTTCCGGCACGATCAGCGGCGGGGGGTGGTGGGGCATGGCTCGATGGGTTCGGGGCGCCCGGGCGGTGGGGGTGGAGGATCGGCTACAGCGTTATCCGGAAATCAGTTTCACTGTTGCTACGGATTTCGTGATTGGGGTGGCTGCGGAGTCAGGCGTTCGACTCGTGCGCCGAGTTGGGCGGCCCCCCTCCGGCTCCCCCCGCTTCGCATGGGGAGAGTAGCAAGGGGCGGCGTGTTTTTTCTGGATGGGGGTCTGGGGCCGTCGGCCCCAGAGGGTCCTCTGTGGCGCGGCTTCGCGCCGCGACGGCGGCGCCCTGGCCTTGCTTCAGGCGAGGCGCGCTAGGCCTGGACGGGGAATTGCAGGGTCCAGGCGGTGCCTTCGTTGGTTTGCAGGGTTGCGTTGCCGTGGACCTGGTGGATCAGGCGGCGGACCAGGCCGACGCCGTGGCGTTTGCTGCCGGGTTGTTCGGTGAAGCCGGCGCCGTTGTCGCTGACCTTGAGGGTGGCGAGGTCGGCGCCGGCGGTGTGGGTCAGCGTGACGGTGACGATGCCCTTGCCGTTGGCGAAGGCGTGGTCGTAGCTGTTGGCGACGAGTTCGGCGACGACCATGCCGATGGCGGTGACGGTATCGAGGCCGACATTGACCGGGGCCACTTCGCAGGCGATCCGGATGCCGTCCTTAAACTCGCTTTGCAGTCCGGGCAGGCTGTCGCACAGGGCCTGGAGGTAGGCGCCGAGGTCGACTTCGCGGGCGAGGCCGGTGCCGAGGAGCTGTTCGTAGACTTCGGCCAGGGTGATGACGCGGCGGATGATGCTGTGCATCGATCCCTGGGCTTCGGGGGTGGTGGCGAGCCTCAGGTGGCTGGACAGCATGGAGTAGACGAGCTGGAGGTTGTTGCGGACGCGGTGCTTGAGTTCCTCGGCGAGGACGTCGCGTTCGGTGATCAGCTGGTCCTTCTCGGCGACGACGACTTCCATTGCCTCGATGGTGCGCAGGAGCAGGCGGTTGCTTTCGCCGGTGGCGACGGCCTCGGCGAGGACGTTGGCGAAGCCGGTGAGGAAGTTGACGTCGTGGATGTCGTAGGTGGTCTGGATCGCGCTGTCGATTTCGAGGACGCCGAAGGGTTTTCCGTCGACGCGGCTGATGAGGACGTCCACGGAGGAGATGATGCCGTGCTCGCCGTAGAAGGGGGGGAAGACGTAGTCCTGCGCCTGGGTGAGGTCGTAGATGATGACCGGCTCGCCGGTGACGTAGGCGCGGCCCTGGGGGGAGGTGGTGTCGGCCTGGGACACGACCTGGCCGACGACGCCTTCGTGCCATCCGAAGCCGGCGACGATGAGCAGGTCGTTCTCGTTCTCGCGGTATTGGCAGACCTTGCAGAACGGCACGCCGAGGCCTTCGGCGCAGACGCGGGCGGCCTCCATCAGCACCTTCTGCAGGTCGCGCTCGCGGAAGGCGAAGCTGCCGAACGCGGCCAGGGCGGCCTGTTGGCGCAAAAGCCTGGTGGTATTGTCGGTAGTCATTGCATATTCATTGCGTTGCTTATTTCTATCTATTTGATCGACTTAGGAGCATACTGGTAGGCGTGATCATAGGGATAGCGAATATATGACCGTTGGCTTGGTTGTGCTGATCGTCGAAGACGAGCTGATGATCGCCGACTACCTGGAGGAGACGCTTCAGGACGCCGGTTTCGAGGTTTGTGGCATTGCGCGCAACGGCGCCGAGGCGGTTGCCCTGGCGCAGTTGCATCATCCGGCACTCAGCGTGATCGATTTGCGGCTTTCGAACGGCGAGTATGGCACGCAGGTTGGTGCGGCACTCAGTGAGCAGGGGGCCATCGGCATCTTGTACGCAACCGGGAACTCGCGCCATCCTCTTCTGGACACGGCGGTGGGCCAGGCGTGCATCACCAAGCCCTATACGTCGGAGGGCATTGTCGCGGGCGTTCGGATCGTGGCCGAGCGGATGGCCAGGATGTCGCCGTTGTCGGCGTTTCCGGTGGGGTTCCGGCTGCTCAACGCCTGAAGCCGGCGCGGCGGATCGTTCGGCCTTGCTTCCGGATGGGGGTCTGGGGCCGCCGGCCCCAGCGGGTTGAGGGCAGAGCCCTCGCCTTCCTTGCCTCGGGGATCGTTCCAGCACCGCGCGTCGTTGCCCGCGTGGAGCGGGAGGTGTTCGGCGCGTGGTGATCGATCTGGCGGTGCTGGCGGCGTTTGTTCTGTATGCGGTCGGGTCCGGGTTGCGGGCGCGGCGCGAGGCGTCGCGGGGGGCGGAGGATTATTTTCTGGCGGGGCGGTCGCTGCGGGGGTGGCAGGCCGGGATGTCGATGGCGGCGACGCAGTTCTCGGCGGACACGCCGTTGCTGGTGGTGGGGCTGGTGGCGACGGCGGGGGTGTTCGGGCTGTGGCGGCTTTGGGTTTATGCGCTCGCTTTTCTGTTGATGGCGTTCGTGCTGGCGGGGATGTGGCGGCGCAGCGGGGTTCTGACGGACGCGGAGCTGGCGGAGCTGCGGTATGGCGGGCGGGGGGCGCTGACGCTGCGGGTGCTGAAGGCGTTCTACTACGGGACGGTGATCAACTGCGCGGCGCTGGCGATGGTGATGGTGGCGGCGGTGCGGATCGCGGAGGTGTGCCTGCCTTGGCATGCGTGGTTGCCGGGGGCGGTGCATGGGGCGGTGGTGGCGCTGGTTTCGGGGTTGGGGATTTCGCTGGGGCTGTCGGTGACGGGGCTGCCGCAGGAGGCGGCGGCGGCGAACGGGTTGATCTCGATCGTGCTGATTTTGGTGTTCACGGCGGGGTATTCGCTGACGGGCGGGCTGCGCAGCGTGGTGGCGACCGATGTGGTTCAGCTGGGGCTCGCGCTGGCGGGGACGGCGATCTACGCCTGGTATGCGGTGGCGGCGGCCGGCGGGCTGGCGGGGCTTTCGGCGCAGGTGGTGGGGCTTTACGGGGCGGCGGGGGCGGAGCGGATGCTGTCGTTCTGGCCGGAAGGGGCGGGGGAGTGGGCGGCGCCGTTTTTGCTGGTGGTGGCGCTGCAGTGGCTGTTCCAGATGAATTCGGACGGGACGGGGTATCTCGCGCAGCGGTCGATGGCGTGCCGGTCGGACCGGGATGCCAGGTGGGCGGGGCTGGTGTTCGCGTGGGTGCAGACGGTGGTGCGCAGCCTGCTGTGGGTGCTGATCGCGGTGGCGCTGGTGGTGGTTTATCCGTTCACGGCGGGGGAGGCGGGGGCGGAGGGGTTCGCGGCGTCGCGGGAGATTTTGTACGTGACGGGGGTTTGGGATCTGGTGCCGGCGGGGCTGCGGGGGGTGCTGCTGGTGGGGATGCTGGCGGCGCTGGCGTCGACGGTCGATACGCATTTGAACTGGGGCGCGGGGTATTGGAGCAACGACATCTACGGGCGGCTGGTGTGCCGGGAGTGGCTGGGGCGGGCGGCGCGGCCGCGGGAGATGGTGGTGGTGGCGCGGCTGGCGGGGCTGGGGATCGTGGGGGTTTCGCTGGTGGTGATGACGCAGCTGGAGTCGATCCAGGCGGCGTGGTCGGTGTCGTTGCTGTTCGGGGCGGGGATGGGGGCGGTGCTGGTGCTGCGGTGGCTGTGGGAGCGGGTGAATTTGGCGGCGGAATTGGCGGCGATGGGGGTTTCGGTGGTGGTGGCGCCGGGGTTGCTGTGGTGGTTCGGGACGGATCCGGCGTGGGAGTGGGCGCGGCTGGGGGGGATGGCGGGGGCGGCGACGGGGGCGTGCCTGGTGGCGGTGTGGCTGGGGCCGGCGAGTTCGCCGGAGGTGCTGGCGGCGTTCTACCGGCGGGTGCGGCCGCTGGGGTTCTGGGGGCGGACGGCGGTGGCGGTGGGGGAGGCGCCCGGGGTGCCGGTGCGGGCGCTGGGGCGGCGGCTGCTGGGGGCGGGGGTGGCGGCGGCGTCGATGTATGGCGTGCTGGTGGGGGCCGGGGGGCTGTTGGTGGGCGATGGCGGGTGGAGCGCCTGGGCGATGGGTGCGGCGGGGGTGGGGCTGGTGCCGGTGTGGTGGCGGGAGGTGGGGCGGGAGGATGACTGGTCGGGAGGATGATTGGGGGGCTGGCGGAACAGCGTGAGCGGTATCGCACAGCGGAATGTCCCAGCTCCGTTGTCCCATCCTGCGCAGCCCGGGAGGCCGGGTGGCACCACAGCAGGAGAGACACCATGGACCGTCTTGTCGCCGCGACGTTCGTCATCACGACCCTGGCCGGCGCGCTGCCGGTGCAGGCGGCTGGGCCGGCCGAGGTGGTGCACGAGTGGGCCCTGGCCCATGAAGATGGCAGCGCCGATCGTGCCGCGCAGCTCTATACGCCAAATGCGCGGGTGTGGAGCCTGGCCGCGCCGCGCGAGTGGGTCGGGCACGATGATATCGGGCACTACCTCGTGGTGTTCGCGCTCGGCGCCGCGCGGCCGGACTTTCGCATCGAGAGCTACAGCCTGATGCCGGTGGGCGAGCAGGTGGTGGTGGCGAGCGGGCATTGCGCCGTCGTGCGGGAGCAATGGGACGGCAGCGCTGCGCGGGAGGATTGCCGCTTCAGCCTGACGCTAGTGCGGGGCGGCGACGGGGCCTGGCGGATCGCCGAACAGCACAGCTCGGCGCTACCGCGCTGAGGCCGCGGCGTGGTCGCCCTCGAGCGGGTCGCCCTCAAGGTGGTGGATCGTGCGGTTGGCCGCACCGAGATTGGCGGCGAGCTGGCGCGTGATCGCCTCCAGCAGCGTCCAGGCCGCGTCCGGGGCCTCGTGCCGCAGGGCGCTTGCGTCCGCCGCGGCGAGGCGCAGGCAGCGGACCTGGCTTCGCGCGGCCGCGTCGGCGCTGCGCCGTGCATCGCCGAGCAGGGCGGCTTCGCCGAACAGGACCCCGGGCACGAGCACCGCAAGGCGCGTCGGTTCGCCGCCGGACGCGGCGGCGACGCTGATCTCCACCTCGCCCTGCAACAGGAGATAGGCCGCATCGGCCGGCTCGCCCTGGCGCAGGATGGCGGCGCCGGGGGCGAAGCCGCACTCCGTCATGCGCGACAGCACCGCCGCGCAGGCGGCGTGCGGCAGGCCGAGCGCGCGCAGGGCGTCCGTCCCTTCGAGGCGGGCGCCGGGCAGGGCGCCGCGCCGTTCGGCCAGCAGGCGCTCCTCCGCCGCCTCCACCGCGGCGGCGACGGACGGGAAGGACGTGCCGGCGGGCAGGCGGGTTGCGAGGTCCAGCGCCTCGAGTTCCCTGCCGGCGCGGCTGCCGGGATGGATCGGGGCCAGCAGCACCGTGCCCTGGGCGCCACCGCACAGCTCCAGCAGGCGCAGCGCGCCCGACAGGTCGATCCGCGTCACCCGGCCGAGGTCCAGGACCAGGAACTGGGCGCCCGTGGCGCGGCGGCGCTCGACATGGGCCACGATGCCCTCGGCGCTCCCGAAGAAGATGGCGCCCTGAAGCTCCAGGACCACGATGCGCCCGCCTGCCTCCTGCAGCAGCGCGACATCGTGCGCGGGGCGGCGCACGCCCGAGCGGCCGGCCGGATTGGCCATGACGCGCCGAACCGCCGACTGAGCCATGGCCACCGTGAAGATCAGGACCGAAAGGAGCACGCCGACGAGGATCGCCGCGACGAGGCCGAGCAGCAGCGCCGTCGCCACGACGGCGGCGACGACCGCGGCGTCGGCGGCCCGGCGTGCGCGCCCCGGCCCGGGGGCAGGCAGCAGCGCCCGGGGCTGCGCGATCCGCAGCATCGTGCCCATCAGCACCCCGGCCAGGGCGGCGAAGGGCAGCTTGGCGATCAGCGGGCCGGCGAGGACCAGCAACAGCAGCGCGGTGGCGGCCCGGGACAGCATGGCGGCGCGGCCGGTTCCGCCCCAGGCGTGGACGGCGAGCGTGGCGCTCGTCAGGACGCTGCCGGGCACGCCACCCAGGGCGCCGCCGGCCAGCATGGCGGCGCCGGCACCCGCGACATCGCGCCGCGGGTCTGCCCGCCGTCCGGTCCGCTGCCGCAGGATGGCCGCGGCCATCAGGGTCTCGGCGACCGCGATCAGGGCGAGGGACAGCGCGGCGATGGGCAGCTGCACCAGCAGGCGGTCGCGGGCGGGAAGGTCGGGCCAGGCCGCGAGCGCGCCCAGCACGCCGGTTGCGACGTGGCCGGGGCCGGGCGCCACGCCGACCGCCGGCCCGAGGGCGAGGCCGGCCTGGGCGAGCCAACGATGCAGCAGCGTGGCCAGGGCGAGAGCGACGAGCGGTGCGGGCACGAGGCGCAGTGGAAGGAGCGTCAGCGCCAGGGCCAGCGCCGCGACGGCGAGGGAGGCGGGGTGCATCGTGCCCGATCCGAGCGGCTGGCCGGGCGCCAGGCCCAGCGCCACCGGTGCCTGTCCCACCAGGATCAGCACGACGACCGCGTTCGTCACGCCGACCACGACCGGGGCCGGGATGTGCAGCGCCAGCCGGGCGAGGCCGATGCGCGCCGCCGCCAGGATCAGCAGGCCGGCCAGCGTCGCCAGCATCATGGCCAGGAGAATCCCCGCCGCGACCGATCCGGGCTGCAGCGCGGCCAGCAGCGAGCCGGTCACCAGCGCGGTGGATGCGGTGGTGGTGCCGATCAGCGGGCGGGTGGCGGCCAGGGCCGTGACGGCGATGCCGGACGCGGCGGAGGATGCCAGGGCGATCGCCATGCCGGTTTCGGCCGCGGCGGCCCCGAGCGGCGCGAATGCGATCATCGCGTGGGTCAGTGTCTGCGCGGCGGCGACGAGGCCGGCATTGGCACCGGCGCGGGCCTCGCGCAGCCAGGTGCGGCCGGGCGGCATCAGGTGATCTCGACCTGGGTGCCGCTGCCGCCATTGAGGAGCCGGCGGAGATGGAACCGGGCCAGCGCGTTGGACTCCCCGGCGCCGACCAGTGCTGCGAAGGCCGGGAGTGCCGCCGGGTCCCGCGCGGCCAGGCGCGTGAAGGCGGCGGCATAGGCGGGGGTTGCGGCCTGGGCGAAGCGCGCCGGCGGCAGGGGCTCGAAGGCCCGCAACGGGTCGGCACGGCCGCGCAGCAGCAGGTCGCCGGCGGGCCAGCCCTGGAAGCGCGGCACGCGCTCGGCCACGGCGATGCTGGCGCAGATGCGGGTGCCGAGCACCTTGTTGGCGGCCTGGAGGCGGGCGGCGGTGTTGATGGTGTCGCCATAGGCCGTGTAGTCGAAATACCGCCCGCCGCCGAAATCGCCCACCAGGGCCTCGCCCGCATGCAGGCCGATGCGGGTGGCGCCGAAGGCCACGCCCTCGGCGAGGCGGGCGGCGCGGAAGCCCTCGGCGAAGGCATCCAGCGCCAGCGCGCAGGCGACCGCCCGGGCGGCATGGTCGGGCTGGTCCTCCGGCGCGCCGAACAGCACCTGCAGCGCGTCGCCCATGATCTTCATCACCGTGCCGCCATGGGCGAAGACGATGTCGGTCAGCCCGGCGAAATAGGCGTTCACCAGGGCAATCAGCGTGGCCGGCGGCAGGGTTTCGACCAGGGTGGTGAAGCCGGTGACGTCGGTGAACAGGGCGGTGATGTCGCGGCGGCGGCCGCCGAGGTCCAGGGTGCGGGTTTCGGCGGCGAGCTCGGCGGCGAGGTTGGGGGAGAAATAGCGGGCGAGTGCGGCATGGGCGCGCTCGGCGCCGGCGCGGCGGGCGGCGGCGTCGCGCAGGGTGGCGACGTGGCGCAGGGTCTTGGCGATCGTGGCCTCGAGGTCGGCGAGGTCGATCGGCTTGGTGACGAAGTCGAAGGCGCCGCGGTTCATGGCGGTGCGGATGTTGGCCATGTCGCCATAGGCGGAGACGATGACGGTGGTCGGCGGCGCCTCCCGCTCCTGCAGCCGCGCCAGCAGGGTCAGCCCGTCCATGCGCGGCATGTTGATGTCGGCCAGCACGAGGTCGACGTGCGGCAGGCGGGCCAGGGTTTCCAGCGCCTCCTGCCCGTCGCGCGCGAAGGCGAAGGACATGGTGCCCGCGCGGACCTCGCGGCGGAACTTCTGCAGGATCAGCACCTCCAGGTCCGGCTCGTCGTCGACCACCAGCACCGTGCTCATGGGCGTGGGCGCCAGGCGGCCAGGCGGGTGTCGATCTCGGCGCGCAGGGCGGCGAAGTCGATCGGCTTGGCCAGGAAGCCGGCCGCGCCGCCGGCCAGCGCCTCGCGGCGGGTGGCGTCGTCGCCATAGGCGGTGACCATGATCACCGGCAGGTCGGGCCGCAGCGCGCGGGCGCGGCGCAGCAGCTCGAGCCCGGTCATGCCCGGCATGTTGATGTCCGACAGCAGCAGGATGATGTCGCGCCCGCGCGCCGCGCCGATCTCGCCCAGCGCCTCGGCGCCGTTGGCCGCGAAGGCGAGATCGAAGCGGCCGGCGCGCACGTCGCGGCGGAACTGCTGGCGGAACAGTGCCGCCATGTCGGGCTCGTCGTCGACCACCAGGACCAGGACGCTCATCCGCCGTCTCCGCCGTGCCGCGGCAGGGTCACCGTGATTTCGGTGAAGGCGCCTGCGCGCGTCGCCACGTCGATCGTGCCGCCGTGCTGTTGCACGACGATGTCGTGCGACAGCGACAGGCCGAGCCCGGTGCCCTCGCCGGCCGGCTTGGTGGTGAAGAAGGGCTCGAACATCCGGGCGCGCACCGCGTCGTCGATGCCGATGCCGTTGTCGTGGACGCGCAGCTCCACCTGGCCGCCGGCCGCACGGGTGCAGATGCCCAGGCGCGGCCGGTAGTCCGCGGGGGCAGCGGCCTGGCGGGCGGCGATGGCGTGGAAGCCGTTGCCGACGAGGTTCAGCACCACGCGCATGAATTCCTGCGGATACAGCTCCACCTGGCCCACGGCGGGGTCGAACTGCCGGTCGATCGCGGTGTTGAAGCCCGGCCGTTCCGCCCTGGCGCCATGGTAGGCCAGGCCCAGCGCCTCGTCGACCAGGGTGTTGAAGTCCACCCGCCGCCGGTCGCCGCCGCCCTCGCGCGAATGGGCCAGCATGTTGCGCACGATGCTGTCGGCCCGCCTGCCATGCTGGACCACGCGCCCGAGATTGCTCCGCAGCGTGGCCGCCAGCTCCGACACCTCGGCGCGCAGCGAAGCGGGCACGGCGTCGCCGGCCTCCTGGAGCACCTGCTCCAGCTCGCTGACCAGCTCGGCCGACAGGTCGGCGAAGTTGTTGACGAAGTTGAGCGGGTTCTTGATCTCGTGGGCGATGCCGGCGGTGAGCTGGCCGAGCGAGGCGAGCTTCTCGCTGTGCACCAGCCGCGCCTGGGCGGCGCGCAAATCGGCGAGCGAGGTGGCCAGCTCGCGCGTGCGGTCTTCCACCTTGGCCTCCAGCGTCTCCTGCGCCTCGCGGATGCGGTCGGCCATCTCGTTGAAGCGCAGCGCCAGCGTGCCGATCTCGTCGGCCGAGGCAACTGGGATGCGCAGGTCCATGTCGCCCTCGCCCAGCCGCTCGGCGCCGGATTGCAGCTGGCGGATCGGATCGACCAGGCGGCGCGACAGCACCAGGCCCGCGGCGAGCGCGAGCCCCAGCCCCAGCCCGAGCAGCGCCAGGGTCTGGAACAGCGCGTTCCACACCGGCGCCAGCGCCTCCACCGTCGGCTGCTCCACGAACACGATCCAGCCGAGCCGCGGGATCGTCGCATGGGCCGACAGCACCGACCGCCCGTCCAGCCCGCGCGACTCCAGCACCCGCGCCGGCCCGCCGCCGCGCAATGCGGCCACCGCCTCGCGCACCTGCGGCAGGCCCGACAGGTCGGTGTCGCGCAGCACCAGGCTGATGTCGGGATGGGCGATCAGCCGCCCCGCCCGGTCCGTGACGAAGGCATAGCCGGTGCCGCCGACGCGGATGGCGGTGATGACCTCCCAGATCAGCTTGAGGTTCACCTCGGCGATCGTCGCCCCCGGCGCGCGCCCGGCATGGAGCATGGCGATCGCCATGTAGGGCTCCGAGCCGCGGCGGAACGTCACCGGCCCCGACCACACCTTCGCCTGCTGCGCGCCGAGGACGCGCGGATCGGCGGAGAGGTCGGCGCCGCTGTCGATCACGTCCGGCTCCAGGCGCGACAGGCGCAGGCGCTCGCGCCCGGCGTGGTCGACGTAGAGCAGCTCGGTGATCGCCGGCGCCTGGCGCAGCAGGCGGATGAAGTCGTAGCGGCGCTGCTCCATCGGCACGCGCGCCCAGTCCGCCCGCGTGGTCCAGCCGATCTGCTGCTCCAGCTCGGCGACGAACTGCACCACGCGGTCGGCCGCCGCGTCGGCCTTTTCCTGCTCCACGCGCACCGCGGCCTCGGTCGCCTCCTCGTAGGCCAGCCACATGCCGATGCTCCCGTTCACCAGCAGCACGGCGGTCACCAGGCCGAGGAAGGCCAAGGTGAGGCGTTGGCCGAGCGAGAGGGTCCGGCGCGGGGTCATTCGAGCACCAGGTCCGCCCGTGCGAGAACGGAGGTCGGCACGGCGAGGCCGATTGCCTCGGCGGTGCGCTGGTTCACCACCAGCTCGAAGACGCGCGGCTGCTCGATCGGCATCTCCTCCGGCCGGGCGCCGCGCAGGATCCGCGCGACGAAATGCGCGAGGCGGCGGTAGGAGTCCTCCAGCCGCGGTCCGTAGGTGAGCAGCGCCCCGGCCTCGGTGAAGGCGCGCCAGCCGGACACCAGCGGGATGCGCTGGGCGATGGCGAAGCGCGCGATCGCCGCGCGGTTCTGAAGCGCGAGGCCGTCGGCGAAGACCGAGAGGCCCTGAGCCCCCTCGGCGGCGATGGCGGCCAGTGCCTGCTCCAGCCCGGCGGCGGAGCGCATGTGGTGGAAGCGCGCGGCCACGCCCAGCCGGTCCGCGGCCGCAGCCGCCTCGGCGCGCTCCAGCGCCTCGCCGGGGTGGGCGGGGTTGCTCAGCACCGCCAGGCGCGCGAGGCCGGGGTGCAGCTCGCGCAGCAACTCGATGCGCTTGGCGTTCAGTTCGGCGGACAGGAAGGTGATGCCGGTCAGCCCGGGCGGCGGGCGCGCGAGGCTCCCGGCCAGCCCCGCCGCGACCGGATCGCTGCTCATCACGAACACCACCGGCACCGGCGGGCGGGCGCGCAGCACCGGCGCCACCGCCGCGCCCTGTACCAGCAACAGCCGAACCGGCAGGCGCACCAACTCGTCCAGCAGGGCTGGCACGCGGGCCGGATCGTCCTCGCCGAAGCGGAAATCGAGCACGAGGTCGCGCCCCTCCACCAGGTTCCGCTCGGCCAGTCCCGCGCGCAGGGCGGGAATGAAATGCGCCAGCGACTCCGGGCGCTGCGCCGTCAGCCAACCGATGCGCGGCGGGCCGGGTTGGGCCAGGGCGGGCGTGGCGAGGGCTGACGCAAGGAGGGCGCGGCGCAGCATCATTCAATCACCTCGTCGGCTTGCGCGAGCAGGGAAGGCGGCAGCGCCAGGCCCAGCGCGTCGGCCGCGCGCAGATCGAGGGCGAAGCGGAACCGGGTCGGCCGTTCGATCGGGATGGTACCTGGGTCCTCGCCGGCCAGGATGCGCTCGGCGATCGGGACGGCACGGGCATAGTAGTGCGCCTGGTCGGGTCCGTATCCCATCAGCAGGCCATGCCCGACGAAGGTGGAGAGGAACGTGATGGCCGGCAGCCCCGCGTCGCGGATCGCGGCGCTCAGCGTCGGCAGGCGCCGGTTGTAGCCCGGCGCGGTCAGCATCACCACGCCCGTCCGGCCCCGGTCCAGCTTCGCCAACAGGGCCGCATGGTCGTCGGTGGCGAACGGGTTCAGCACCACGGACGACAGGTGCCGCGCCGCGGCCTGGCGCTCGGCCGCGCGGCGCTGGTGCGGGCCGGTCGACGGGTCGCACAGGAACGCGACATGGCGGATGCGCGGTGCCGCCTCCAGCAGCAGGTCGAGCCATTTCGCCGCCATCGAGGGCTGGTCGAGGAACAGGCCGGTCACGCGCCCGCCCGGACGGGCGGCACTCGTCACGAGGCCGGCGGCCACCGGATCGGTCTCGAGGTCGGCCCCGACCACCGGCACCTCGCGCCCATGCCGTGCGGCGGCCAGCACAGCCGGCGCGCCCACGGCGATCAGCACGCCCGGATCATGCGCGAGCAACGCCTCGACCATGGCCGGCAACCCGCCGGGCGCATCGCCGCCAGCGCGCAGGAACACGTTCTCCCCTTCCACGAAGCCGGCGCGCCGCCAATCCGCGGAGATGATCCGCAGCGCATTGTTGCTCGGCGCCAGGGTGACCGAGTGCAGATAGCCGATGCGGCGCGGCCGGCGAACCTGAGGCTGGGCCCGGGCGAGCGAGGGCACCAGGGGGGCGCACAATAGCAGGCCGCGGCGCCGGATCATTCGAACACCTCGTCGGCACGGGCGAGCAGCGACACCGGCAGCGTCAGGCCCAGGGCGGCGGCGGCGCGCAGGTCGATCACCGTCTCGATGCGCGTCGGCGCCTCGATCGGCAGGTCGCCCGCCGGCGTGCCGCGCAGGATCAGCGCCGCGAAATGTGCCACGCGGGCATACAGCGCGTGGAAATCGGGACCGTGGCTGATCGTGCAGCCTTCCAGCACCATGCTGCGCCACTGGGCCACGGTGGCGATCCCCTGGGCAGTGGCGGCGGCGGCGATGGCGGCTGCGTCGCGCAGCGATTCCGGGGTGCCGCCGAGGGCTGCCGCCCGCACGCCGCGCGCGGCCAGTGCCGCCACCGCCTCGGCCACGCCCTGCGGCCCCTGCCATTCCTGCACCGCGAGCGCGCGCCCGGCGCGGCGCGCGGCCACCTCCATCCCCGCCAGGCGCAGCGCCAGCTCGTCGGTGCCGCGATGGAACAGGACGCCGACCTTGGCGCCGGGCGGGCTCAGCTCGGCCGCCATCTCCACCCGCTTGGCCTCGGCCTCGGGCGTGTTGGCCACCACGCCGGTGGCGTTGCCGCCCGGGCGGGCCATCGAGGTGCCGGCGAGCAGGCGCGCATCGGCGCCGTGCATCACGATCGGGATGGTCGATGTCGCCGCCCGCGCCGCGCGCACCGCTGGCGCGCCGACGGCCACGATCAGGTCGGGGATGCTGTCGGCCAGCGCCAGCGCCGCGGCAGATTGCTCGGGCGCGGCGGCGACCCGCGCGTCGAGCGCCAGGGCTCCCTCGTGCCAGCCGCGGCGGGTCAGTTCCGGCAGCAGGTGGGCGCGCAGCAGCGCCTCGGCCCGCGCCGTCAGCACCAGCGCGCCCAGTCGGCGCGGCCATGGCTGGATCCCGACCGGCAGCGCGGCCATGGACCCGAACATGAAGGCGCGCCGCCTCATTCGATCACCATGTCCGCGCGGTCCAGCACCGAGGATGCGATCTCCACACCGATCGCGCGCACCGCGCGTAGGTCGACCACCAGTTCGAAATCGGTGGGGTTCTCGACCGGCAGGTAGCTGATCGGCGTGCCGGTCGCCGCGCGCACCACCTGCCGGGCGGCGCGGCGGAATCCCTCGCTGATGTCGGGCCCGTAGCTCATGACCGCGCCGCCCGTCAGGTAGCGCTTGTTCGACATCATCATCGGCATGCGGTGCGCCACCGCGACCTCGCCGATGCGGAACCGGCTGGTGATGGTCGAGACGTCGGAGACCACGAAGGTCGCCGCGACCCCCTCGCGCCGCAGCGCGCCGATCGCCTCGTCCAGCCCTTCCGGCACGGCAATGCCACGGAAGACCAGGTCGATGCCCAGTGCCGCCTGCGCGCGCGAGGCCTCGTCGATCCGGATCTGCGAGGGGTAGTAGACGTTGTAGATCGCCGCGAACCGCCGCGATGCGGGAAAGGCGTCGCGCATCAGCTGCACGCGCTTGGCGCTCAGTTCGCCGGCGTGGAAGGACTGGCCGGTCACGTTCGCCTCCGGGCGGGCCAGGCTCTGCACCAGCCCGTCCTGGACCGCGTCGCGCGTGGCGCCGAAGATGATCGGGATCGTGGATGTCGCGGCCCGTGCCGCGAGCACGCCGCCGCGCGTGGCCACCACGATGGCATCCACCCTGGCCGCGACGAAGCCCGCCATCACCGCGCTCAGGTCATGGTCCGGGCGCAGCTGGTGGCGGTAGTCGATCGCGAGGTTCCGGCCCGCGACATAGCCGTTCTCGGCCATGCCGGTTTCGAACTTCTCCTCGAAGATCCCGCGCTCCGGCCCGTTCACGACATAGCCCACGCGCAGCGGCCGCGCTGCGCTGTGGGCCGGGGCCGCGGGCAGCAGCGGCGATGCCAGCGCCCCGAGCGCGAAGGCGCGGCGCGGCAGGCGCGAGCGGCCCTGCCTCAGGAATCCCGATGGGTGCGGCATCGCCATCCTCCTCGTCCCGCCATCATTCGATCACGTCGTCCGCCCGCGCCAGGATGGCTTGCGGCATCGCCAGCCCCAGCGCGCGCGCCGTGCGCAGGTTGACCACGAACTCGACCGCCGTCGGCAGCTGCACCGGCAGGTCCGCGGCCTTCTCACCGCGCAGGATGCGCACCACGTAGCCGGCAGCGCGGCGGAACAGGTCCGCCTGGCTGGCGCCGTAGCTGAACAGCGCGCCGACCTGGGCATAGTTCGACTGGTCGCCGATCACGGCGATGCCCTCGGCCAGGGCCGTGGCGACGATCTCCTCGATGAGCGAACTGGTGAGGAAGTCGCGCACCACCACGAGCGCGCGCACGCCTTCCTCGCGCAGCCGGCGCATGCCCGCCGCCAACTCGGCCGGGTCGCGCGCGGCGATGCCCAGCCGCACGGCGCGCAGGCCCTGGGCACGGGCGGAGTCTTCCGTGAGGCGGCCCCAGGCGTCGAAGGTGGGGTCGGTGCGGTTGTGCAGGATGCCGACGGCGGCAAGGCCGGGGATCGTCTCGCGCAGGAACTCGATGCGCTTGGCCGACATCTCCTCGCCGAAGCTGGCGAAGCCGGTCACCGAGCCGCCGGGCCGGGCGAGGCTGGCGAACAGCTCGGGGTCGCTCGGCACCGGCGGCAGGCCGACCGCGACCAGCGGGATCGAGGTCGCCCGGCGCACGGCGCGCGCGGCGGCCGGCCCGGGCACCACGAACACGTCCACCGGCACGGCGGCAAGGTCGCGGATGATCGCCGCCCCCCGCGCCACGTCGCCCCCGGCATGGCGGTGGTCCAGCCGCCAGCCGCGCCCTTCCACCTGGCCCTGGGCGCGCATGCCGTCGCGGAAGGCCACCACCGTGGCGTGGTCGCCCTCGGCCGTGGCGAAGCCCACGAAACCCACCACTGGCAGGCGCGGCTGCGCGCGGGCGCCGGCAGCCAGCAGCAGCAGCGGCAGGGTGCGCCGGGCGATCATTCGATCACCTCGTCGGCCCGGGCGAGCAGCAGCGAAGGCACGACGAGGCCCAGCGCGCGGGCCGTGCCCAGGTTGATGACAAGCTGGAACTCCGTGGGCTGCTCCACGGGCAGGTCCCCCGGCGCGCTGCCCTGCAGGACGCGGACGACAAGATGTGCTGCGCGCCGCCGAGCAAAGTCCAGCGGCGGACCGAAGGCCATGAACCCGCCGGCATGGGCGAAGGGGGCATAGGTGCCGATCGCCGCCACGCGGTGGCGCAGCGTCGAGGCCGCCACCCGCCCGGCCGAGTAGGTGCTGAGGGTGAACAGCGGCTGCACGATCACCGCCTGGGTGCCGGACGCGGCCAGTGCCGCGAGCCGGGCATCGACCTCGTCGGGGCTGTCGACCATCGCCGCCTCCACCACGGCGCCATGCCGATCGCCGGCGGCGCGCGCCTGGGCCAGGAACCGCACCGCCGCCGGGTCGCGCGACGAGGCGAGATAGGCGATGCGCACCACCCCGGGCAGTGCCTCGCGCAGCAGGTCCACGCGCTTGGCCTCGAGGTCGGCGATCATGCTCGACACGCCGGTGAGGTTCCCGCCTGGCCGCGACAGGTTGGTGACCAGCCCGGTGCCGATCGGATCGGCCGCGCCGAACACGATGGGCACCTCCGCCGTGGCGCGCCGCACGGCGAGCGCCGCGGGTGTCGCGAAGGCGACGATGACATCCGGCCGGCCGGCGACGATGCGCTTCGCCAGCCCGTCGGCCAGGTCCAGCCGGCCATCGGCGAAGTGATAGTCGATCAGGATGCTGCGGCCCTCCACGAAGCCGAGGTCGCGCAACGCGCGGCGGAACGGCTCAAGCCGGTCCGCGCCCTCCTGTGGCTCCCACTCCAGCACCGCGATGCGGGCCGGCCGGCCGGCCTGGGCCAGCGCCCGTCCGGGCATCGCCATCAGCCCGGCCAGCACGCCCCGACGCGCGAGCCCCGCTGCCGCTCCGCCCGCCCCGGCACCTCCTGTCCGGCCTGCCATGCCGCGCTCCTTTCCTTCGCCGGATGGACCCTTCGCATATTGGACCGGCCACGCCGCATCCTGTCCCAGGGGAGCGGCTTGCGATGTGCGTTTTCGCACATCAGGATCGGCGCCATGTTGCGACGCTCGCACCCCCCAAGGTTCAGCCGCGGAGGAATCGCATGGTGCAGACGAGGGCGCGCGCCGATGCCGGCGCTCCCGCCGATCCGTTCCGGGGCTGGCCCCTGCTCCGCGACCTCGCGCCCGCCACCACGGCCCGCTTCGCCGCGCGCATGCGCTGGTCGGAGGTCGCGCCGGGGCAGGCGCTGGTCGATTTCGACGACCCGACCACCGATGTCTTCTTCGTCGCCACCGGGCGCGTGCGGATCATGATCCGGGGCGCCGGTGGCCAGGAACTGATCCTGGAGGACATCGCCGCGGGCGGCTCCTTCGGCGAGATGGCGGCCATCGACGGCGCTCCCCGCTCGGCCGCCGCCATGGCGCTGAACCGCTCGCTGATCGGCCGGCTCCCCGGCCAGGACTTCATGCGGCTGGCGGCCGAGGCGCCCGAGGTGTCGCGGCGGCTGATGCGCATCCTGGTCCAGCGGCTGCGCCTGATGAACGAGCGGGTGCTCGACCTCACCACGCTCGACATCCGCCACCGCCTCTACGCCGAACTGCTGCGCCTCGCCCTTCCGGCACAAGGCGGCACCCGCTCCATTTCGCCGCCGCCGGTGCAGCACATCCTGGCCAACCGGATCGGTGCCCGCCGCGAGCCGGTGTCCCGGGAGATCGCGCAGTTGTCCCGGACGGGCCTCATACGACGGACGCGCGGCACTCTCGTTCTCTGCGAGCCGGAGATACTGGAACATCGCCTCGCCGCGGCCAGGCAGAAATGATGGCCCGCCCCATGCCCTAGCATCTTGTTTGTCCGCGCGATTCACGTCTCCGGCGATTCCGCCTGCGACGATCGCGCTCTAGGCGCGCTTTGCCTTCGGCCAGCGGCGGGACGATTCGGGCAGGACGTGGTCGATCAGCAGTCGGGTTTGGTGGATCGTGTCGGCGCCGTCGGTGGCCAGGGGGCGGAGGATGAATTTCTGAGCGCCGGCTTCGATGTAGGCGGCGAGGCGGGCGAGGATGGTCTGGGCGTCGCCGATGGCGAAGTGGTCGTCGGGGTTCTGGCCGGAGCGCTTGGCATAGGCGGATTTGAGACGCGCGAGGGTGGGGTCGTTCGGATCGCCGAAGCGGAAGGGGAAGGCGGCGCCGTAGTGGTCGTCGTCGATCGGGCGGCCGGCCTCGAGGCTGGCGGCGCGGATCGCGGCGACGAGGGGGGCGAGCTGGGCGGGTGTTTCGGCGCCGGCCTGCCAGCCGGTGCCGTATTTCGCCGTGCGGCGGATGGCGGCGTCGGAATTGCCGCCGATCCACATCGGCAGGTCGGGCTGGACGGGCTTGGGGCTGATCTGGGCGCCGGTGAGCTGGAAGTGCTTGCCCTGGTAGGTGGTGGGCTGGCCGGTCCAGAGTAGGGCGAGGATCTCCAGAGCCTCGTCGGTGACGCGGCCGCGTGTCGTGGTGTCGAGGTTCAGGGCCTGCCATTCCGGGGCGCGGGGCGAGCCGATGCCGAAGGCGGGCAGCAGGCGGCCTTCGGAGAGGACGTCGATGGTGGCGCATTGCTTGGCGAGCAGGACGGGGTCGCGCATGGCCAGCGAGACGACGTTGACGCCGAACTTGAGGCGGCGCGTGCGGCCGGCCAGGGCTGCCATGGTGGCCATCGATTCGAGGATCGGCGTGGCGGAGACGATGCGGTCGGTCTGCCAGAGGCTGTCGATGCCGCCCTGTTCGCAGAGGTCGACCCAGCGCCAGTAGTCCGCGGCGGTGGCGAAGGGGTAGTCGGCGAGGCCGAGGCCGAGGGCGACTTTCATGCGGAGGCGGCCTTGGGGGCGATGAGGGCGTGGATGGCGGCGGCGTCGGCCTGCTCCATCACCTTGCGGGCGAAGCGGGCGCAGTCGTCGATGTTGGCTTCGCGGACGGACTGCTTCACGCGGGGCACGGCGGCGGCGTTCATCGAGAAGCTGCGCAGGCCGAGGCCGAGGAGAAACGGGGTCAGGCGCGGATTGGCGGCCATCTCGCCGCAGACCGAGACGGGCATGCGCATGCGCAGGGCGGCCTCGGTGGCGAACTGGACCAGGCGCAGCACGGCGGGGTGGAGCGAGTCGTAGAGCTCGGCCACGTCGCTGTCGGCGCGGTCGACGGCGAGGGTGTACATGGTGAGGTCGTTGGTGCCGATGGCGAAGAAATCGGCCTCGAGGGCCAGCGCGTCGGCCGAGAGGGCGGCGCCGGGCGTTTCGATCATGATGCCGAGCGGGGGGAGCTTCTCGGCGATGCGCTCGCCGCGGCGGCGCAGGCGTCGGGCCACGCGTTCGTAGTGCTCGCGGGCGCGGCGGACCTCGGCGGCGGTGGTCACCATGGGCAGCAGGACGCGGACCGGGCCGTGGGCGGAGGCGCGCAGGATGGCGGCGAGCTGGGTTTCGAACAGCTCCTCCTGTTGCAGCAGCATGCGGATGCCGCGCAGGCCGAGGGCGGGGTTGGGGTCGGTGGTGACGGGGACGATGCCCTGGTTCTGCAACGCCTCGATGTCCTTCTCGCCGCCCCAGTCGAGCACGCGGATGGTGACGGGATCGCCGGCCATGGCGTCGACGACGGAGCGGTAGGTGTCGTACTGGGCGTCCTCGTCCGGCAGGGTTTCGCGGTTCATGAACAGGAACTCGCTGCGCAGCAGGCCGATGCCGGCGGCACCCGCCTGGGCGACGAGGGGCAGCTCGGCCGGCAGCTCGAGATTGGCCTGCAGCTCGACGGCCTCGCCGTCCTCGGTGATGGCGGGCAGGCGGCGCAGCTTGCCGAGGCGCTGCTGCTCGCGGGCGAAGGCGGTGACGAGCTTGCGCGCATTGGCCAGCGTGGCCGGGCTGGGATGCACCACGACGGTGCCGGCGGTGCCGTCGACCACGATGGTGTCGCCGGGGCGGGCGGCGTCGGACAGGCCGGGCACGCCGAGGACGGTGGGAACGCCCAGCGCGCGCAGCATCACGGCGGTGTGGCCGTCCGCCCCGCCCTCCTCGGTGGCGACGCCGGCCAGGCGCGCGGGGTCGAGCAGGGCGGCGTCGGCGGGGCGGAGGAACTCGGCGACCAGGACGGCGCCGGGGGGCAGGGCGGTGAAGCTGCGGAACGGCGCGCGGGTGAGGTTGCGCACCAGGCGGCGGCCGATCTCGCGCACCTCCTCGGCGCGGCGCTTGCGGCCGGCGCGGTCGTCGTCGGCGGGCATCGACTGGATCTGCTCGGCGATGGCGTCGCTTTCGTCGACGACGGCGGTCTCCGCGCTGACCAGGGTGTCGGCGATGCGGCGGCGGGCACCGCGGACGAGCCGGGAGTTGCCGACCATCTGGAGGTAGGCGTCGAGCAGGGGGGCGATTTCGGCCTGGCTGTCCTCGGGCAGCACGCCGAGGCGGGCGCGCAGCTTGAGCAGCTGCTTGCGCGACTGGGCGATGGCGGCCTCGAGGCGGGCGGTCTCGGCGGCGGTGTCCGACGCCTGGATGCGGGCGCGGACGACGACGGCGGGGGGTTCGGTGGCGCCGAACACCGGGCCGATGGCGATGCCCGGGGAGACGGCGATGCCCAGGAAGCGGCGCTCGGCGCGCGCCGGGTCGACAGGCACCGGGGGGGGCGGCGGGGGCTCGGGCTCGGTGGGCGGGCTAGTCCTGTTCATGGAAGCCGGCCTCGACGAGGGCCGAGAGGGCGTCCATCGCCTCGTGCGCGTCCCAGCCCTCGACGCGCAGGGTGATGGTGGAGCCCTTGGCGGCGCCGAGCATCATGAGCCCCATGATGGAGTGGGCGGAGACGGACTGGCCGTCCTTCTCCACCTCGACGGAGGCGCCGAAGCGCTCGGCGAGGGTGACGAACTTGGCCGCGGCGCGCGCATGCAGGCCGCGCTTGTTGCAGATGACGAGGTTGCGGCGCAGCACCGAGGCGTCGGAGGGATCATCGGCCACGTGCGGGCGCCGCCTTCGGGATCACTGGCAGGACCCGGTGCCGCTCTTCGCCTGCGGCAGGATGTGCGAGGCGGCGGCGATGTATTTGCGTCCGGCGGCGGTGGCGCAGTCGACCGCGTCGGCGAGCGGGTGGCTGCCGCGGACCTTGGCGAGCTTGACCAGCATGGGCAGGTTGACGCCGGAGAGCACCTCCACGCCGCTGCGGACCATCTGGGAGATGGCGAGGTTGCTGGGGGTGCCGCCGAACATGTCGGTGAGCAGGACGACGCCGTCCCCGGTGTCCACCGCCTCGATGCAGCGGGTGATCTCGGCACGGCGACCTTCCATGTCGTCATCCGCGCCGATGCAGACGGTGGCGACATTGCGCTGGGCGCCGACCACATGCTCCATGGCCAGGCGCAGCTCCTCGGCAAGGCGGCCGTGGGTGACGAGGACGAGGCCGATCATCGGCGGGCTTTCGCGCGGCCGCAGGCTGGTGGGGCAAACGCCATGGTCATGGCTCCGGCTTGGTCACGGCGTGGATCTCCGGCATGGCGGGGGTGGTCGCGGATGCGTGTTCCGACTCTGGGCGGCGGTCCTGCCGCGGATGGATGCCCTCGCGGGTCAGTTCTCGATGGGTCGCGGTGACGCGCCAGCCGCCTTCAGCCAGATGCGAAGCGAGGTGCTCGACCACCGTCACGGATCGGTGCCGGCCGCCGGTGCAGCCGACCGCGATCGTGGCGTATTTCTTGCCCTCTTGCAGGAAGCGCGGCAAGAGCAGGTCGAGCAGGCCGGTCAGTCGGTCGAGGAAGCCGGCGTAGTCCGGGTCAGCCGTCACATAGGCGGCGACGGCGGGATCAAGGCCTGTGCCTGGGCGTAATGCCGTATCGTAGAACGGGTTGCGCAGGAATCTTGCGTCGAATACCAGCTCTGCCTCGCGCGGGAGGCCTGCGGGAAACGCGAACGAGATCAGCGAAATCGAGAGGGATTGGCGGCCGGCCACCTCGCCGGCGCCGGCGCCGAAGCAGGCGTCGATCTGCTGGCGCAGCTGGGCGAGCGGGAGGTCGGAGGTGTCGATCACCCAATCGGCCAGCTCGTGCAGGGGGGCGATCAGGCGGGTTTCGGCGGCGATGCCGTCGGCGACCCGGCCCTGCGGCGACAGCGGGTGGCGGCGGCGGGTTTCGGTGAAGCGGCGCAGCAGCACCACCTCCTCCGCCCAGGCGAAGACGAGGTCGACGCGCATGTCGGGGATGGCGCGCAGGCGGTCGCGCAGTTCGAGCACGCGCTCGGGGGTGAAGCTGCGCGAGCGGGCGTCCACGCCCAGGGCGACGAGGCGGGAGCCGCCGCCATCGATGCTGTGGACCAGGCCCTCGATCAGGTCGAGCGGCGGGTTGTCGATCGCTTCGTAGCCGATGTCCTCCAGGGCGCGCAGGATGGAGGCGCGGCCGGCGCCGGCAAGGCCCGTGACGAGGGCGACGCGGCGTTTGTCGGGCTGGTCGCTCATGCGGAGGGCCCGGTGAACGCGCCGGCGTGCTGGGCGATGCGGCCGAGGGCGCAGTCCAGTGCCAGGGCGACGATCTGCGCCGCCGCGGGGCTCGTGGCGTCGAGTGCGACCAGCTTCAGGCCTGTGGTGGCATGGCGGGCGGGCTGCGGCAGTCGGGCGACGGGGCCGCCGAGGCAGACGGCGAGTTCCAGGCGGGCGGATTCCAGGTGCGGCAGGCGCAGGATGCCAAGGCCGCGGACCTCCAGCAGGCCGGCAAGCGCCGCGGGCGCGCGGGCTTCCCGGCCGTGGATCTCGACCTGGTCGTCAGCCACCAGCTGGAATCCGCGGTCGAGCAGCCGGAGCACCAGGTCCGATTTCCCGGAGCCGGATGGTCCCAGCAGCAATACCCCGGCACCCTGGCGGGCGGCGCAGCTCGCGTGAATCTGCATCGGGGCGCAACATGGCCCGTATGCGTGCATAACGGAAGCCTCCAAAGCAACTGCTGATCGTCGGGGCGGCGGGAACTTGAAGCGGGGCGTGGCGCGTGCGAGAGGGGGAGCATGACCGCGCACCCGGCTGACCGTTCCGATCCCCCCCTGGCCGTGACCCGGGCCGATATCGCGGCGGCGGCCGCGCGGATCGCGCCGTTCGTCCGCCGCACCCCGCTGCTGCAGGTGCCAGCCGGCGAACTGGGCCTGCCCTTCCATATGGTGTTGAAGCTCGAGCTTCTCCAGCATGCCGGCAGCTTCAAGCCGCGCGGGGCGTTCAACCGCATCCTCACCGCGCGCGAGGCCGGTGAACTGCCGGCATCCGGGGTGATCGCCGCCTCGGGCGGCAACCACGGCGCCGCGGTGGCCTATGCGGCGCGTGCCCTGGGGCTGACGGCGGAAATCTTCGTCCCCGAGCACACGCCGATGACCAAGCGGGCGCGCATCGAGAGCCTCGGTGCCCGGATGGTGCGGGGCGGGGAGACCTATGTGGAGGCGCTGGCGGCGAGCCGCATCCGCCAGGCCGAGACGGGCGCGATGGAGGTGCATGCCTTCGACCACGCGGCGGTGCTGGCGGGGCAGGGCACCACGGCAATGGAGTTCCTGGAGGATGCGCCGGGGCTGACGCACCTGCTGGTGGCCACCGGCGGCGGCGGCTTGATCGGCGGCATGGCGGCGTGGGCGGCGGGCCGGGCCGAAGTGGTCAGCGTGGAGCCGACCGGCTGCCCGGGGCTGCACAACGCGCTGGCGGCCGGGGCGCCAGTGGCCTCGCCGGTCGGCGGGGTGGCGGCCGACGCGCTGGGGGCACGGCAGGTCGGCGCGCTGATGTTCCCGATCGCCCGGGCGCATGTCGCGCGCGCCGTACTGGTGCAGGACGAGGATATCCGCGCGGCGCAACGGCTGCTGTGGGACCGGTTCCGCCTGGTGGCCGAGCCGGGCGGGGCAACGGCGCTGGCGGGGGTGCTGTCGGGCGCCTTCGTGCCGCCGGCAGGGTCGCGCGTGGGAGTGCTGGTGTGCGGGTCGAACACCGATCCGGCCAGCGTGACGGGCTAGTTCGTATATGTGTGACAAAGGCAGTCTGGGCTCTGCCCAGACCCGCCAGGGGCCGAGCCCCTGGACCTCATGAATGGGGTTCCAAGGGCCGCCGGCCCTTGGTGGGTCCAGGGCAAAGCCCTGGCCTTCCCTTAATGCCGAAGGAGCTGGTCGATGGCTGATCCGGTATTGCTCGAAATCGATGCCCGCGGCGTGGCGACGGCGACGTTGAACCGGCCGGAGCGGGGCAATGCCTATGACGAGGAGATGCTCGCCGCGTTCAATGCCGGGCTGGACCGGCTGGCGGGCGATGCGCGGGTGCGGGCGCTGGTGCTGCGCGGGGCGGGGAAGCATTTCCAGGCCGGCGCCGATGTGCACTGGCTCGGCCGGGCGGCGCATTATCCGCCGGACCGCGCCTATGCCGCGTCCCACGCCACCACGCTGGCGATGCAGAAGCTGAACGAGTTCCCGCACCCGACCATCGCCATGGTGAAGGGCGCCTGCTTCGGCGGTGGCGTCGGGATCGTGTGCTGCGTCGACGTGGCGCTGGCCGCCCCGGACGCGCTGTTCGGCATCACCGAGATCCGCGTCGGGGTCGCGCCGACGCCGATCAGCACGCACATGGTCAACGCCATCGGGCTGCGCCAGACGCGGCGCTATGCGCTGACCGGCGAGCGGTTCGGGGCGGCGGAGGCCGCGCGGATCGGGCTGGTGCATGAGGTGGTGGCGGCCGAGGCCATGGAGGCGCGGCTGGCGGAGGTGCTGGAGGCGATCTTCCTCGGCGCGCCGGGGGCGATCAGCGCGACCAAGGACAGCTTCCTGGCGGCCAACGGCCTGAAGCTGGATGCGCGGCAGGTCGCGCAGCTGTCGCACGAGGGCTGGATGCAGCGCAGCTCGCCCGAGGGGCACGAGGGCACGGCAGCGTTCCGCGACAAGAGGACGCCCGGCTGGTACGTGCCGCCGCTGCCCGTCCAGGGGTAGGGCGTGGTCCGGCGCGGCGAGGGGTTCAAGAACGGCGCGATCCAGGCGCTGCTGGCGCTGAACGCCGTGGTGATGGTGTATCCGCTGCTCGTGATGCTGCTGTCGGCGTTCAAGACCAATGCCGAGCTGTTCGCCTCGCCCTTCGCGCTGCCGGAAAGCTTCGCGCTGACCAATGCGGCCCGCGTGTGGAGCGACACCAACTTCGTCAGCTACCTGGGCAATTCCGTGGTGGTGACGGCGAGTTCGGTGCTGTGCATCCTGGTGGTCGGCACGATGGCGGCCTATGCGCTGGCGCGGTACTCGTTCCGGCTCTCGGCGGTGGTGTTCCTGTTCTTTCTCAGCGGGTTGATGGTGCCGCTGAAGCTGGCGGTGATCCCGCTGTTCATCCAGCTGGATGCGCTGGGGCTGATCGACACGCGCGCCGGCCTGGTGCTGGTGTATGTCGCGATGGGGCTGCCGAGCGCCATCTTCATCCTGACCGGCTTCCTGCGCACCTTGCCGACCGAGCTTGAGGAATCGGCGCGGATGGAGGGAGCGAGCGAGCTGCGGATCATGCTGCGCATCATGCTGCCGCTGGCCAAGCCGGCGCTGGTGATCGCGGCGATCCAGAACGCGGTGCCGATCTGGAACGACTTCTTCTTCCCGCTAGTGTTCATTACGAGCGAGCGGCTCAAGACCCTGCCGCAGGGGCTGACGGTTTTCATGGGCGAATACAACACCGACTGGGGGGTGCTGTTCGCGGGGCTGAGCCTGGCGGCGCTGCCGATTGTTGCAGTCTATGTCGTGCTGTCCCGGCAGTTCATCGACGGGATGACGCAGGGCGCGATCAAGTAGATGTCTGTCATCGAAACATTGCGATAAAGGTATTTTTTGTAACCGAAAAAATCTTAACAGGGAAATTTTTGGTCTGGTGATGCGTCTGGCGCAATGCGGATGTTGATCTTTGGCACGACTGACCCCATTACGGTGGCATCGGTGGCGTTTCGCCGCCTCACTAGGGAGCTTCATAATGATGCGCATGACTATCGGCGCCCTGCTTGCAGGCGCCTTCCTCACCGTCGCCGGCACGGCGGCCGTGGCCCAGAGCGGCTCTGCGACCATCGATGCCATCATCAAGCGCGGCGAGCTGAACTGCGGCACCGCCGGCAACTCGCCGATGTTCTCGCTCCCGGACAGCCAGGGCGTGATGCGCGGCATCGACGCCGACAGCTGCCGCGCCGTGGCCGCCGCCATCCTGGGCGACGCGCGCAAGGTGAAGTTCATCCCGACCACGGCGCAGAACCGCTTCACGGCGCTGCAGTCGGGCGAGGTGGACCTGCTGTACCGCTCGACCACCTGGACGCTGGGCCGCGAGGGCAACCTCGGCGCGCTGTTCGCCAGCGTGAACTTCTATGACGGCACCGGCTTCCTGGTGAAGAAGTCCCTCGGCGTGAAGACCGCCAAGGAGATGGACGGCGCGAGCGTCTGCGTGGCGCCGGGCACCTCGACTGAGCTGGCCGTGGCCGACTTCTTCCGCATGAACAAGATGAAGTTCACGCCGATCATCATCGCCGACGTGAACGAGATCCAGAACGCCTACCTCGCCGGCCGCTGCGATGCCTACTCGACCGACGCCTCGGGCCTGGCCGGCTTCCGCTTCCAGCAGGGCGACAAGAAAGAGGACCACATCCTCCTGCCGGACATCATTTCCAAGGAGCCGCTGGGCGCCATGGTCCGCAAGGGCGACGACAAGTTCTTCGACATCGTGCGCTGGACCTACTTCGCGCAGCTGATCGCCGAGGAGCATGGCATCACCCAGGCGAACATCGACGAAGTGGCCAAGAACGCCACCATCCCCGAGGTTCGCCGCCTGCTCGGCCTGGAAGGCGACATGGGCAAGGCGCTGGGCGTCGACAACAAGTGGGCCTTCAACGCCATCAAGGCCGCCGGCAATTTCGGCGAGATGTGGAACCGCAACGTGACGCCGTATGGCGTGCCGCGCGGCATCAACAACCTGTGGAACGCGGGCGGGCTGCACTACGCCCCGCCGATGCGTTGAGGCTTCAGCGGGCGTGACGATGGGCCGCCCTGGTTCGCCAGGGCGGCTTTTTCGTGGGATTGCCCGCCATGACGTTGCGCGGGATGACCGGGCCGGGACGGGATTGATCCGGCGCCCCGAATTGCCGCAAGATCGACATCTCGGCTGCGCAAGGCGCAATACTTCCTGGCGCGGAACTTGCTTGATTGATCGTGCCTTTCGATCGCGTTGACGGGGGTCCGCCGGATGACGGCGGGACAACACAGGGTCCGCCGGGCAACGGCGGCACCAATACAGGGTGCACGCGGAGCATGTCCTCCACCACGACAGACCCACGGCTTTCCGGAGGCCGCAAGGCGCCGGCGAAAGGCATGTCGCTGAGCTGGTCCGATCCGCGTTTCCGCGCGATCGTCTGGCAGGTGGTGATCGTAGGCCTCCTGGCGGCCGGCATCTGGTACCTGGTGTCCAACACCGCGACCAACCTAGAGCAGCGGCGCATCGCCACCGGCTTCAGCTTCCTGGGCACCACCGCGGGCATCCCGATCGGCGAGCACCTGGTGCCCTACGACCCGTCGGTGCACACCTACGGCCGCGCGATCCTGGTCGGCATCCTGAACACCCTGATGGTCACCGTGGTCGGCGTGGCGCTGATCACCGTGCTGGGAACGGTGGTCGGCGTTGCCTCCTTGTCGTCCAACTGGCTGCTGTCGCGGCTGTGCTATGCCTATGTCGAAGTCATGCGCGACGTGCCGCTGCTGCTGCACCTGCTGTTCTGGTACGCGGTGCTGCTGACCTTCCCGCCGATCCGCGAGGCGATCTCGGTGATGCCGGGCGTGTTCATGTCCAACAGCGGACTGAAAACCCCGCTGCTGATCTGGCAGCCGGCGCATACCGGCTTCGCCCTGGTGCTGCTGGCCGGCGCCGTCGTCACCTGGCTGGCGGCGCGGCGGGCGACGGCGGTGCAGAACGCGACCGGCGTGCGCCCGAAGGTGTGGCCGGTGGCGATGGCCGCGATGGTGGCCGCCCCGCTGCTGGTGTGGGCTGCGATGGGCGCGCCGTTCGAGCTGGAGATGCCGGTGAAGGGCCGCTTCCGCTTCGATGGCGGCGGCACCATCTCGCCCGAGTTCATCGCGCTGATGATCGGCCTCGTGCTCTACCACTCCGCCTTCGCCGCCGAGATCGTGCGCAGCGGCATCCAGTCGGTGCCGAGCGGGCAGTGGGAGGCCGGCGGCGCGCTGGGCCTGAAGCGCGGCACCATGCTGCGCCAGATCGTGATGCCGCAGGCGCTGCGCGTGATCATCCCGCCGATGACCAGCACCTACCTGGGTGTTGCCAAGAATTCCTCGCTGGCCGTCGCGATCGGCTACCCCGACCTGGTCTCGATCGTGAACACCACGCTGAACCAGACCGGGCAGGCGATCGAGGGCATCGCGATCATCATGGCGGTCTATCTCAGCATCAGCCTGAGCATCTCGCTGTTCATGAACTGGTACAACACGCGCATCGCGCTGGTGGAGCGCTGACATGAGCACGACCACCACGACACACACCTCGGTTCCCGGCCGCGTGCAGCCGCCACTCCTGGTGGTGGGGCCGCTGGCCTGGGCCCGGGCCAACCTGTTCAACTCGATCTGGTCGAGCGCGGTCACGCTGGCGCTGGCCTATTTCCTGATCAAGTTCGCGGTCGGCTTCATCGACTGGGCGTTCCTGAAAAGCGTCTGGACCGTGCCGATGGACCCGGCGACCGGCAAGCTGGACCCCCAGGCCTGCCGGCTCGCCAAGGGCGAAGGCGCCTGCTGGGCGGTGATCTGGGACAAGTACCGCTTCATCCTGTTCGGCCGCTATCCCTTTGAGGAGCAGTGGCGGGCGGCGATCGTGCTGGTGCTGTTTTTCGGGCTGTTCATCGTCTCGGCGATGCGGCGCTTCTGGCGCCCGGTGCTCGGGCTGATCTGGGTCGCGACGCTGACCGTCATCTTCATGCTGATGTGGGGCGGCGTGTTCGGCCTGCGCTACGTCGCGCAGGACGAGTGGGGCGGGCTGCCCATCACCCTGATCCTGTCCACCTTCGGCCTGGCCTGCGCCTTCCCGATCGCGGTGCTGGTGGCCCTCGGCCGACGCTCGACGAACCTGCCGGCGGTGAAGCTACTGTGCGTGATCTACGTGGAGCTGATCCGCGGCGTGCCGCTGATCTCGCTGCTGTTCATGGCCAGCGTGATGTTCCCGCTGTTCATGCCGGTGGGCCTGAACCCGGACAAGCTGCTGCGCGCGCAGGTGGCGATCATCCTGTTCGCCGCCGCCTACCTCGCCGAGGTGATCCGCGGCGGGCTGCAGGCGCTGCCGAAGGGTCAGTACGAGGCGGCCGACGCGCTCGGCCTGTCCTACTGGAAGAAGATGGGGCTGATCATCCTGCCGCAGGCGCTGCGGCTGGTGATCCCGCCGCTGGTGAACACCTTCATCGGCTTCTTCAAGGACACCTCGCTGGTGCTGATCATCGGCATCTTCGACCTGCTGACCTCCGGCAAGGTGGCGGTGGCGGACCCGATCTGGCAGGCGTTCAGCACCGAGGTCTACATCATGCTCGGCCTGATCTACTTCTGCTTCTGCTTCTCGATGGCGCGCTACAGCCGTGGGCTGGAACGCGAGTTCTCCAAGTCCGTGCGCCGCTGAAGGGCCCTTCCATGAGCAACGAAACCCAGCCTGCGATCCTCCTGGAGAAGGTCAACAAGTGGTTCGGCCAGCTGCACGTCCTGCGCGACGTGACGCTGACCGTGGCGCAGAAGGAGAAGGTGGTGGTCTGCGGCCCCTCCGGCTCCGGCAAGTCGACGCTGATCCGCTGCATCAACCGGCTCGAAACCCACCAGGAAGGCCGCATCCTGGTCGACGGCACCGAGCTCACCGACGACACCCGCGCGCTCGACACCATCCGCAGCGAGGTCGGCATGGTGTTCCAGAGCTTCAACCTGTTCCCGCACCTCACCATCCTGGAGAACTGCACGCTGGCGCCGATCTGGGTGCGCAAGACCCCGAAGGCCGAGGCCGAGGCGCTGGCGATGGAGTTCCTCACCCGCGTGAAGATCCCGGAGCAGGCGAAGAAATATCCCGGCCAGCTCTCCGGCGGCCAGCAGCAGCGCGTGGCGATCGCCCGCGCCCTGTGCATGCGCCCGAAGATCATGCTGTTCGACGAGCCGACCAGCGCGCTCGACCCGGAGATGATCAAGGAAGTGCTGGACACCATGATCGAGCTGGCCGACAGCGGCATGACCATGGTCTGCGTCACCCACGAGATGGGCTTCGCCCGCCAGGTCGCCGACCGCGTCGTGTTCATGGACCAGGGCGAGGTGGTCGAAAGCGGCACGCCGGTGGAGATGTTCGAGCGCCCGCAGACCGACCGCCTGAAGCTGTTCCTCAGCCAGATCCTGCGCGGGCATTAACGACGCGTCGCAAAATTAGTCGCGTAATGAAAATAATTATGATATCGACCTAACTGCATAGCAGGGAGGTCCATATGCCGTTCTCGATCGTCGACCACCGGCTGCACCAGGACGGTGCGGCGGTTAAGTTCGTGGCTACACCCAATCAGCGTGGTGTGGTGAAGCCGAACTATTTGATCATGCACTATACGGCCGGGACAACAGCATCCGGGGCGATCAACCACTTCGCCAAAGCCAGCGCTCAAGCCTCGGCACACTTGGTAATAGATCGCGACGGCACGGTGACGCAGATGGTGCCATTCAATCGCGTAGCATGGCATGCAGGGAAGAGCGTGTGGGGTGATTTACAGGGGCTAAATCAATTCTCTATTGGAATAGAACTGGTCAATGCCGGTAAGCTGAAGCGGACGGCCGACGGCACCTGGCTGAACTGGGCGAACCGACCGATCGCAGACTCGGAGGTTGCGGAGATGACCCACAAGCACGAAAGCCGGGTCGCCGGTTGGCAGGTGTATTCCGAAATACAGCTGGAGGTAGCTGTGGCGATCGGGATCGCGCTGCGTTTGCGCTATGGCTTCTTGGGGGTACTGGGACACGATGACGTGGCGCCCAACCGCAAGGTAGACCCAGGCCCAGCTTTCCCCATGATAAGCTTCGAGTCGTTGGTGATGGGGAGGGCCTGACGGCAGAGAGTAGAGAAACAGGCTACCTCCGGCTCACCGGGATCAGGCACAGCATCGCCGCCGCCGCCAGGGCGCCCATGACGCCGAGCGCGGCGTGGGCCGAAAACTGCACCAGCAGCGGCGCCACCAGCGTCGGCATCAGCGCCTGCGAGACCTGGCTGGGCAGCGCCATCCGCCCCATCAGCGCGGCATAGCCGTTCGGGCCGAACACATGCATCGGCACCACGCCGCGCGTGATGGTCAGGATGCCGTTGCTGATGCCGTAGAACACCGCGAACACTGCCGCCGGCGCCCCGCCGAACAGCACCAGCACGCCGAGCGGCAGCATCGCAGCCCCGAACCAGGCCGACATCATCGGCGTCAGCCATCGCGCCAGCGCGAACTCGATCATCCGGCTCGCCACCTGGCTGGGCCCGATCAGCATCGCGCACAGCACCGCCTCGTCGGTGGTCAGCCCCACCCCGGTGAGCAGCAGCAGCAGATGCAGCGTCACCACCGCGCCAATGCAGGCGCGCAGCGTGAAGAACGTGGCGAGATACAGGAACAGCCGGCGCTCGCGCGGCGCCATGGTCGCCGCCGCCTCCCCCGGCGCGCGGCGAACCGGCGGCGGGGCCGGCGTGGCGCGCGGGATCAGCGCCAGCATCATCGGCAGGATCACGCACAGCGCGATCCCCGCATACAGCACCAGCGCCCAGCGCCATCCCCAATGCGCCGCCAGCCAGGTGCCCATGGGGAAGCCGAGCGTGCCGCCGAACCCCGCGATGAAGGTCACGCCGGTCATCGCCGGGCGCGAATCCTTGCCCAGCAGCCGCCCGATGGTCGAAAACGCGGTGTCGTAGAGCGCCAGCGCCATCCCGACGCCCAGGATGGTCCACGCGCCATACCACCACACCACGCCGTTGGCGGCCGACAGCACCAGCAACCCCGCGGCCGTGACCACCTGCCCCGCCGCCAGCACCGGCTTGCCGCCATGTCGGTCGATGTAGCGGCCGACCGCCGGCGCACAGAACCCGGCGATCAGCACCGCCCAGGAAAACGCCCCCAGCAGAACGGTGCGCGAGGCGCCCAACTCGTCCGCGATCGGCCCGATCATCGTCGCCGGGATGTAGTAGGTGGTCCCCCAGGCGAGCAGCTGGGTGATCCCAAGGGTGAGGGCGAGGCGGCGCTGGAGAGGGGTCATCAGAAAAAAAGCATGTTCTTTTTTGAAAAAAAGAACCAAAAAACTTTCATCCGTTCAGCCCCGGCATCAACCGCCGGAAAAAATGGAAAAAGTCTTTTTGCTTCTTTTTTTTCAGAAAAAGAAGACCTTCCTTCCTTACCAAGCCGAACCACCCGCTAGAACCCCGCAATCCCGCGCAACGCCCCCGCCACCCCCGGCGCCGCCGCCCGGATCGGATTCCCCTCCGTCGGCCCGGCGCCCTCCATGAACGGCGAAACCTCCGCCCCCGCCTCGGCGAGCAGGCACAGCGCGGCGGCCACATCCCACAGGTTGATGTGCATCTCCACATACCCGTCGATCCGCCCGGCCGCGACGTCGGCCAACCCCAGCGCGCCCGACCCTCCGGCCCGCAGCATGGCGCCGGCTGCCATCACCCCATGCGTCAGCGCATGGAAGGTCTCGTTCGGCCGGCGCGGCGACCAGCCGATCTCCACCATGCCGCGCGCGAGGTCCGTGGTCGCCGCCGCCCGGATCGCCGCCCCGTTCAGCGTCGCCCCCCCGCCATCGCGCGCCGCGAAGGTCTCGCCGAGCATGGGCGCCACCAGCACGCCGGCCACCGAGCGCGCCCCGTCGATCAACCCGACCGAAACGCACCAGCGCGGCGCCCCGCGCGCGAAGTTGGAGGTGCCGTCGATCGGGTCCACCACCCAGGTCAGCCGCCCCGCCGGCCCGGTGCCGGTTTCCTCGCCCTGGAACCCATCCTCCGGGAAGGCGGCGGTCAGCTCCCGCTTGAGGAACGCCTCCACGGCCCCGTCCGCCTCCGTCAGCCAGTCCTGGTGGCCCTTCATGCTGGCCATCGCGGCCCCCGGCGGCGGCGCCAGCGACAGGGCAAGCCGCCCCGCCTCGGTGGCCAGGCGAATGGCGGTCTCCAGGCGACGGTCGAGGGCGTGGGGCACGGGCGGCTCCTTGCGGGGATGACGGTTGTGTTACGCCGATCTGCGCGCGCGGGAAATCCATCGCGCAGCGTTCCCAGCCTTGCGGATCACGCCACGCCGGATGAAAGTCCGCTCATGAAGATCATCGGCCTCACCGGCGGCATCGGCATGGGCAAGTCCACCGCCGCCAATTTCTTCCGCCGCGCCCGCATCCCGGTGTTCGACGCCGACGCGACCGTCCACGCCCTGCAATCGCCCGGCGGGGCCGCCATTGCGCCGATCGGCGCCGCCTTCCCCGGCACGGTGAAGGACCGCGCGCTGGACCGCGCCGCGCTGCGCACCGTCGTGCTCGGCCAGCCCGACGCGCTGAAGCGCCTGGAGCGCATCGTGCATCCGCTGGTCCGCCAGGAAGAGCACCGCTTCGTGCAGCGCGCGCGCCGCGCCGGGGCGCGGGCCGCGGTGATGGACATCCCCCTGCTGCTGGAGATCGACGGCATCCGCCGCATCGACCTCGTGGTGGCCGTCTCCGCCCCGCTCGCCGTGCAGATCCACCGCGTCGGCCTGCGCCGGCGCATGGATCGCGCGCAGATCCAGGCGGTGATCGCCCGCCAGATGGCCGACGGCGAGAAGCGCCGACGGGCGGACGTGGTGGTGACCACCGGCCTGTCGCGCTTCCACGCCGTCTGCCAGTTGCGCCGCGCGCTGGCCGCCGTGCGCGACGGCACGATCGCCCCGCGCCCCCATGTCCGCCGCATCCGCGAACGCCGCGCGATCGACTGCACCATCCCCGGCCGCGCCTGGCTCGGCCGCCCCCGCTTCCGCAAGGCCACCTGATGCGCTCCGTCCTGTTCGACACCGAGACCACCGGCCTCGATCCCCTGACCGGCGACCGCGTCATCGAGGTCGCCGCGATCGAGCTGGTCAACGACCTGCCGACCCGCACCACCTTCCACCGCCTGGTCCACCCCCAGCGCGACGTTCCCGCCGAATCCACCCGCATCCACGGCATCACCCTCGAGCACCTGCGCGACAAGCCGCGCTTCGAGGAGATCGTCGACGACCTGCTGGCGTTCTTCGGCGACGGCATGCTGGTGGCGCACAACGCGCCGTTCGACTTCGGCTTCCTGAACGCCGAGCTGGCCCGCTGCGGCCGCCCGAAGCTGGAACAAGCCCGCATGGTCGACACGCTGGTGCTGGCCAAGGCGCGCTTCCCCGGCATGCCGAACAGCCTGGACGCGCTGTGCCGCCGCTTCGGCATCGACCTGTCGGAGCGCACCACCCACAACGCCCTGCTCGATTGCCGCCTGCTGGCCGAGGTCTACGTCGAACTCACCGGCGGCCGCCAGCGCGCCCTGCTGCCCGGCGGCAACGACGCGGCGCAGGAGTCGATGCCGGCGGTGCAGTACGAGGCGGTGGGCGCGCGGATGCCCCGCCTGATCGTCCCGACGGAGGACGAGCGCGCGGCCCATGCGGCGTTCGTGGAGAAGAAGGTGAAGGAGGCGATCTGGCGGGCGGCCGAATAGCGGCCGGCCTATCGGCACCGTCGATGCGATGGTATGCGTGGATTCCAGTTGTGACTTTTAATTCCCGGATTGGAAATCATGCGCCATCAACTGCTTGCCTGCGCCGCCTGCGTCGCGGCGCTGCTCTCCGCCAACACCGCCTCGGCCACGCTGTGGAACTGGTCGTTCAACGCCGGCGCGGAAGCCGGCTTCTTCGAGACCAACGGCACATTCGCGGACACCGCCGGCCCGTTCAACTTCGTGATCGACGCGAGCACCTTCCAGCTGACGGCCTCCAGCTTCGCGCCGACGGCGATCGGCGACACCTTCGGCGAAGGGTCGCAGCCGGGTAACGGCTTTCTCTGGGACGGCACCACCGCCACGCAATTCTATCGTGCGGGCGGCGCGCTGACCAACGGGGCCAACCTGTACTCCACGGACGAGCCCTACCGGGTGACGTTCGCCATCGGCGGCACGCTCTTGGGGATGGCCGTCAACGACGCGAACCAGTCAAACACCGGCTTTTCGCAATTGACCCTGACCCCGGTGGCGCAGAGCGCGGCTGTTCCGGAGCCGGCCAGCCTCGGCGTGCTGGCCCTGGGCATGGCCGGGCTGGCATTTGCCCGGCGGCGCCCTGGCGCTGCGACCGCTCGGAGCGCGAGCGCCGCCTGATCGCCGCACCATTTCCGGCCCTCGGGGGACGTGCGTCCGAAGGAGCGGGCATGTGCGCCACGGCGCGTGGCGCGACTGGGTGCATGGCCAGGGCGCTGAAATTGCCTGTATTGCTCAAGTCCTGCCCTGGCGATGCGGCCTGCATGCATAGTAAAATGTAATGATCGCATAATGCTACGCGACGAAATTTTCCCAGCGTCAAAACTGCGCTATAGTCACGCCTGTATCACTGCCGATGAGGGCGAGTTCCATCGATGTCCGCGACCGAACCGCCACAGCCCGTCGGGCAACTGCTCCAGACGCCCGATCTCGCGACGGCGCTGGAAAGCGACCGCTTCAAGCAGTTCCTCGACAAGGTCCCGGTCGCCATCGCGGTATCCGAGCTCGATCCGACCGAACGCGTGGTCTACGCCAACATGGAATTCGAGCGCCTGACCCACCAGGCCAGCAGCAAGCTGCTCGGGGACTGGGCGCGGCTGCCGGGCGAATCGACCGGTACCGAAGGCACCCCCGGGCTCGGCCGCGCCGTCACCGAACAGCGCGACTATCTTGGCGCGTTCCGCCTGCCGCAACAGGACGGCGAGCTGACCGTCGATGCCTGGTCGAACATCATCGACGACGACAGCGGCCACCCCACCTACCGCCTCGTCGCCCTGGTCGAAACCTCCCCGCACCGCTCGGATGACGCCGACGCGCTGGCCGAACGCGTCCGCGAGAAAGACACCCAGCTGCGCGAACTGCAGCACCGGGTGAAGAACAACCTGCAGATGATCACCACGCTGATCCGCGTCGAGGCCCGCCGGGTGCGCCAGCCGGAAGCCGGCGCCGGCTTCGATCGCCTGGCGGGCCGGGTGGAGGCGCTCGGCCTGCTCTACCGCGCCCTGGGCGACGGGCCGGCGCAGGATGCGGTCGACCTCGGCATCTACCTCAGCGAGATCGCCTCCGCGGTGATGCGCGCCCACGCCATCGAAGGCATCCGCCTCGACCTGAAGGTCGATACCTGGCCGGTCTCGATCGACGTGGCCATGCCCACCGGCCTGGTGGTCAACGAACTGCTGATGAACGCCCTGAAGCACGCCTTCGCCGGCGGCGCCGGCGGCACCATCACCCTGCACTGCACCACCGGCCCGCATGGCTGCCGGGTGCTGATCGCCGATGACGGAATCGGCCTGCCCGAAGGCACCTCATGGCCGCGCGACGGCAAGATGTCCGCGCTGATCGTGCGATCGCTGGTGCAGAACGCCAAGGCGCATGTCGAGGTCCGCTCCGAGCCCGGTCGCGGCACCTCGGTCACCATCACCTTCAACGCCGAGGACGCCGCCCCGGCGACCTAGAGCAATATCCGACCGGATGGAATCATCCGGTCGGAAGATTTGCGTTCTCAATCAGGAATCTAGAACGGAAGCCATGCGCCTATCAGCATGGCTTCCGTTCTAGCGCAGCGTCAGGCCACCGCGCGCAGCGCGACCGCCTTCACCTCGTCGCCGACATGGGTGGCGAAGCCTTCGAAGTTCTTCTCGAACCGCGCCACCAGCGCGCGGGCCGCGGCATCGTAGGCCGCCTTGTCGGCCCAGGCCTGGCGCGGATCCAGCACCTCGGCCGGAACGCCCGGCACCGCGTCGGGGATCATCAGCCCGAAGAACGGATCGCGATGGTAGCGCGCATGGGTCAGCGTCCCGTCCAGCGCGGCGCGCAGCAGCGCCCGCGTGTGGCGGATCGGCATCCGGCTGCCGGTGCCATAGGCGCCGCCCGACCACCCTGTGTTGACCAGCCAGCACTCCGCGCCGTGCTCGGCGATCAGGTCCGCCAGCATCCGCCCGTAGACCTCCGGCCGGCGCGGCAGGAACGGCGAGCCGAAGCAGGCGCTGAACGTCGCCTGCGGCGTCGTCACGCCCTTCTCCGTCCCAGCCACCACGGCCGTATAGCCGGAGAGAAAATGATACATCGCCTGCGCCGGCGTCAGCCGCGCGATCGGCGGCAGCACACCGAACGCATCGGCCGCCAGCATCACCACGTTCTTGGGAATGCCCCCGCGCCCGGCCGGCACGCAATTCGGGATGTAGTCGACCGGATAGCAGGAGCGCGTGTTCTCCGTCAGGCTGTCGTCGTCGAGGTCGAGCTTGCCGTGGCGGTCGCCCACCACGTTCTCCAGCACCGTGCCGAAGCGGTGGCTCGCCGCCCAGATCTCCGGCTCCGCCTGCTCGCTCAGGTTGATCACCTTGGCGTAGCAGCCGCCCTCGAAGTTGAACACGCCGTCCGGCGACCAGCCATGCTCGTCATCCCCGATCAGCGGCCGCGCCGGGTCGGAGCTGAGCGTCGTCTTGCCCGTCCCGGACAGGCCGAAGAACAGCGCCACATCCCCTTCCGCCCCCACATTGGCGCTGCAATGCATCGGCAGCACGCCCTTGGCCGGCAGCAGCCAGTTCATCACCGTGAAGATCGACTTCTTGATCTCGCCCGCATACTCGGTGCCGCAGATCACGATCTGCCGCTGCTCGAACGACAGCGCGATCGCCGTCGAGGTCCGCACCCCGTCGATCGCCGGATCGGCCAGGAACTGCGGCGCATGCAAAATCACGTAGTCCGGCTCGAACCCCGCCAGCTCCGCCTCGGCGGGCCGGATGAACATGTTGCGCGCGAACAGCGCCGACCACGCCTGCGTCGTCACCACCCGCACCCGGATCCGATGCGCCGGGTCCGCCCCGGCATACAGGTCCTGCACGAACAGCTCCTGCCCCTGCAGATAGGCCTGCACCCGCGCGCGCAGCAGCGCGAACTTCTCCGGCGCGAGCTTCTTGTTGACGCTGCCCCACCACATGTCCCCGGTGGTCGAGGGCTCGTCGACCACGAACTTGTCCTGTGCCGACCGCCCGGTGTGCTGCCCGGTGCGCACCATCAGCGCCCCATCGGCGGAAAGCGTGCCCTCCTCCCGCCGGATCGCCAGCGCGGTCAGCGCCGGAGCCGTGAGGTTGGCATGGACGTCATGGCCCGCGACAACGCCGGAGCCAGACAATGCGGCGGCCTTCGCGGCCTTGGATGCCGAAGCAGTGGTCAAAGACGTTGCTCCCGTGGTCGTAACAGGCACGCGCCGCAGCCTGTGCCACCCGCGTCAGGCGGTGATACAGGCCACGTCCCGATGGGTCCATAGCGGCCGCTTGTGTCAGCCGCGTGGCAGGCGCAACGCACGCAGCCGCCCGATCAATTCCTTGCGAACTCCATGCGCGTCCGCGACAGGAATCGACCATGGTATGCGCCGCACCAGGTCGCCGCAGGCCAGGTCGCACCCATCCACATCCACCGCCACCATCCGCCACGCCCCGGGTGCCCCCGCCAGCTCGCCCATCGCCTCCGCATGATCCGCGTTGCAATGGTCCACGATCTCCGCCTCCGCCGCCGCGATCCGCGCCACCGCCGCCCCATCCGGCAGCAACTCCCCCTGCCGCAGCCGCGTCGCCCGCGCGAACCCGCCCACGAACAGCCCCGCCACCGGCCGCACCCGCCACAGCGCGAAATCGCCGAAATCGGCATACAGCGCGGCATACGGATGCACCGCCAGCCACCGCGCCTTCAGCCCCCCATCCTCGATCCGTTCCGCCACCCCCGTCACCGTCAGCCGCGGCGCCGTCTGCGGATTGGCCCCCTCCGCCGCCCCCACCACCATCAGCGCGCAGCGCGGCTCGGCCAGCAAATGCCGCGTATGCTCCGACAAGGACGACAGCAGCATCAGCACCGAAAGATCCGGCGCCGTCGCCGGCGTCACCAGCGCGGTGAACGGCTGCCCCCCCGTCTGCGTCCCCAGCGTCGCCACCCGCGCCGCGCGCAGCAACCGCCTCGCCTGGAGCGCATCGTCCGCCCGGGAGCCCTCTGCCATGATTTGTTCACCCTCCATCCTAGTTGGGCCACAATCGTCTGCCACATTTCAATCCGCCATCCCAGAGAGGGGAAAGCGAGTGAAACAGACCATCGCCCTGGTCGACGACGACCGGAACATCCTCACCAGCGTGTCCATGACCCTGGAGCAGGAAGGCTTCCAGGTCCGCACCTACACCGACGGCGAATCCGCCCTCCAAGGCATCATCGCCCGCCCCGTCGACCTCGCCGTGCTCGACGTCAAGATGCCCCGCATGGACGGCATGGAGCTGCTCCAGCGCCTGCGCCAGCGCACCTCGCTCCCCGTCATCTTCCTCACCAGCAAGGACGAGGAGGTCGACGAGGTCATGGGCCTGCGCCTCGGGGCCGACGACTACATCACCAAGCCCTTCAGCCAGCGCCTCCTCCTCGAACGCATCCGCGCCCTGCTGCGCCGCAACGAAACCAGCCGCGCCGAAGGCTCCGGCGCCACCCCCACCGGCGTCATGACCCGCGGCGAGCTGGTGCTCGACGAAACCAAGCACCAGTGCCTGTGGAAATCGAAGGACATCCAGCTCACCGTCACCGAGTTCCTGCTCGTCAAGGCGCTCGCCACCCGCCCCGGCATGGTGAAATCCCGCGACCAACTGATCGATGCAGCCTATGGCGAGAACATCTATGTGGACGACCGCACCATCGACAGCCACATCAAGCGCGTCCGCAAGAAGTTCCGCACCGTGGACGAGGAGTTCAACGCCATCGAAACCCTCTACGGCATCGGCTACCGCTACAAGGAAGCCTGACGGATGGGCGTGGCTGAGGCGCGCGATGCCTGACGCCGGCGGCGCCCCCGCCGCCCTGCGCCCGGCAACACCCAAGGTGCGCGCGCCCCGCACCCGCTGGGTCTCGCCGCTCATGCGCCGAATCCTGCTGGTCAACGCCATGCCGCTCGCCCTCCTGGCGGCCGCCCTGATGTATCTCGACCAGTACCAGAACGGCCTCCTGGAAGCCGAGGTCGGCGCCCTGCGCCAGCAGGCCAGGATCTACGCCGGCGCGCTCAGCGAAGCCGCAATCCGCGAGGAAGGCACCGAGCCCCCCCGCCTCGTCCCCGACCAGGCCCGCCCCCTCCTGCGCCGCCTCACCGAACCCAGCCCGAACGCCCAAGCCAAGCTCTACGCGCCGGACGGCCAGGTCGTCGTCGATACCCGCGTCCGCCAGGGCGCCGGCGGCACCGTCTTCACCGAACCCCTCCCCCCCGCCATCGAGCGCGGCGCCGTCGTCGGCACCATTGAGGCCATCTACGACCGCGTGCTGGACTGGCTGCCCGGCCGCGAACGCCGCACCCGGCTCGACATCTCCCCCACCGCCGCCGGCCCCGACTGGCAACCCGACGTCAAGGAGGAAATCCGCCTCTCCGGCACCGCCAGCAGCCGCGAAACCCCGCCCTACATCCGCCGCACCTCGGACAACCGCCTCCTGGTCTCCGTCGCCGAACCCGTGGTCCGCAACCGCACCACCGTCGGCATCGTGCTCCTCACCCGCGAGGCCCGCGAGGTCGACGACAGCCTGCTCGCCGTGCGCCTGTCCATCCTCGGCCTGTTCTCCCTCGCCCTGGCCCTCACCGTCGCCCTCTCCTGGTACCTCTCGCTGACCATCGCTCGCCCCATCCTGCGCCTCGCCGGCGCCGCCGAGCAGATGCGCGAAGGCCGCGGCCGCGCCGGCGCCGTGCCCGCCATGCTCCTGGCCCGCCGCGACGAAATCGGCGAACTCGCCCACGCCATCGGCGACTCCGCCCACGCCCTGTGGAACCGCATGGACGCCACCGAACGCTTCGCCGCCGACGTCGCGCACGAAATCAAGAACCCGCTCTCCTCCATCCGCAGCGCCATCGAAACCCTGCGCCGCATCGAGGAACCCGAGAAACAGCGCCGCCTGCTCGCCATCATCGCCGAAGACGTCGCCCGCCTGGACCGCCTCATCAGCGACATCTCCGACGCCTCGCGCATCGACGCCGAACTCTCCCGCGCCGCCACCGAAGCCGTCGACGTCACCCCCATCCTGGCCGTCCTGGCCGAAATCGACGAAGCCACCCGCCGCGAAACCGACCCCCGCCTCGTCCTCGCCGAACCCCAGGCCCCCGCCGTGGTCCGCGCCGTCGAAGACCGCCTGGTGCAGGTCCTGCGCAACCTGATCGGCAACGCGCAAAGCTTCTCCCCGCCCGGCGGCCGCATCACCCTGGCCGCCATCCCCGCCGGCGCCGAAATCGAAATCAGCGTCGAGGACGAAGGCCCCGGCATCCCCGAAGGCAAGCTCGAAGGCATCTTCGACCGATTCTACTCCGAACGACCCCAAGGCGAACGCTTCGGCCAACACTCCGGCCTCGGCCTGTCGATCAGCCGCCAAATCGTCGAAGCCCTCAAAGGCCGCATCACCGCCGAAAACCGCCGCGACACGGACGGAAAGGTGGTGGGGGCACGGTTCGTGGTGCGGCTGCCCAAAGGGTAGGAAAGGAAGTCTTCTTTTTGTGAACAAAAAGAAGCAAAAAAACTTCATACATTCCGCGCGGGGAGGCGGGGATCTGCAAGGTCAGGCCCGACACGCCCCGTCATCCTGAGCGAAGCGAAGGACCCACGCTTGCACCCCGTCGCGCGAAGGCGCGCGCCGGACCAGGCGGGTCTGGGCAGAGCCCAGCCTTCCTTCCTGCCACGAGCACGTACGGGATAAAATTCCTTGTTCACCGATCGACAAGCGACTATTTTTCCCAGCAATGCCCATTCCAGCCACCCACCTGGCCGACCCCCTCGCCTTCCTGCGCCACATGGCGCGGGAGACGCGCGAGTCGCGCCCTGGCGCGCTGGAAACCCTGCTGCTCGCCCTGCTCGCCGCCCTTCTCGGCCGGCCGGCCCCCGACGCGGGCGGCCAGTGGCATCCTTCCCCCGATTCCGGGCAACGTGCAGGCGCACTCGGCTACGAATCCCTGCGCGGCGACTCCGGGGCCCCGAACCGCCTGTGCGCCTGGATCGGCTGGATTCTGCGCGGCCTGCCCAACCGCGGCATGGCGCCCTCCGGCGCCCGCCCGACGCCGCTATCCCCCGTTCATGTCGCCCGCGCGCCGCCGCGCGCCTGACCGACCGCCCCTAATCCCCTATCCGTCGTCAAAACCCCGCTTCCGGCGGCGCTGGCCCACGCCCATTTTCCGGGCGTTCGGATCCTACCACTCCCGCGACCACACCACGCCCAGCGAGCTGCCGTTGCTCCCCCCCGCCCCGGTCGCAGAGGGTGTCCCGGTCGATGTCCCCACCTCGCCCTGCAGCTTCAGCCCGCGCCCGATATCGATCTGCACCGTGGCCTTCGTGCCGGCATCCCCGGTGCCTTGGCGCACCCCGAGATAGACGCCGGGCGCGATGTTGCGCCCCGCCTCCAGCGTCGTGGCCCCGCTTTCGGTGGACCCGATCGCCAGCCGGTCCAGCCCCAGCCCGCCGCGGATGCGCCCCAGCGGATCGAAGCCGCCCTGGCCGCTGAGCTCGGCGATCCCGGCGGCGATCTGCGCGGCCTGGAGCGCCGAAAGCTGGTTCAGCGAGCGGCCGAGCAGCAGCTGCGCCAGGATCTCGTCCTGCGGCAGTTCGGGCTCGGACGTCAGCCGGATCTCCGGCGCGCTGGCATTGCCGGTCACGCGCACCGTGGCGTTGGTCGTGGCGCTGCGGCTGGTCGCCGCGAAGTCGATCGCCGGGTCCAGCGCCGCGCTGCCATCGAGCGTCACCCGCCCCTCGGTCAGCGTCAGCGCCGTGCCCAGCAGGTTGAAGCTGCCGCGCCGCAGCGTCAGCGCCCCGTCCGGCCGCGGTGCGTCCAGCGTGCCGCCGATCGCCACCTCGCCCGCCAACTCCGCCTCCAGCCCGCGCCCGCGCACGAACACGTTGCCCGGGGCCGCGACGCGGATATCGAGCGCGATCGGTGGCGCCGGCGTCTCCGGCGGGGCCGGCGGCGCGCCGGCGATGCGGATCGGCAGGGTCGGCAGCCGTGCCGGCATGCGTTCCGGGATGCGGATCTCCACCCGCCGCAACCCGATCCGCCCGCTGGCCGCCAACCCGTCGCCCACCCGCCCGCGCAGCGCCAGGTCGGCATCGAGCACGGCGCTGAGCAGGTCCGAGGCGATCGGCCGCGCATTGCGCGCCACCAGCGCGAGGTCGAGTTCGGGGGCCGCGTCCAGCGTGGCGGTGCCGGTCAGCGACACGGTGCCCGGGCCGGCCCGCCCGGTCATTCTCTCGATCACCAGCCGCCGCCCATCGGCGCGCACCGTGCCCGCAATGTTGCGCACCCGCAGGCCGAGCGAGAAATCCTGCAGCTCGCCCCGCGCCAGGCGCAGCGTGCCGACCACATTGGGTGCCGTGGCCGGCCCGCTGACCTGCGCATCGAGCGTGACGTCGCCGCGCGCCCGCTGCCCCTGCGCCGTCAGGATCGGGTCAAGCAACGCCAGCGGCGCCCGCCCCGTCACCCGCAGGGCCAGCGCCCCCGGTCCAAGCGGCACGGTCCCGTTCGCCGTCACCTGCGCCGGCCCCGCGGTGGTGCGCGCATCGATCCGCGCCGCCCCGCCGCCCAGCGTGGCGGTGGCAGTCAGGCTGGCCGCCGGCAGCGTGGGAACGGCACTCCAGCGCAACCCGGTGCCCGAAAGCCGCACCGTGCCCGTCGGTGCCGCGAGGGCACCGCCAAGCGTGGCGTCGGCCTGCACGGTACCGGCCAGCTCCGGCGCCAGCGCGGTGGCCGGCAGGCCCCGCAGAGTCGCCCGCAGGTCGAGCGTCGGCGCGAGCCGACCCGCCGCCTCCAGCGTGCCGCCGGCGAGGTCGAGCAGCAGCCGGTCGACACGCACTTCGTCGCCCCAGGCGGCGGTGCCCAGCGCGAGGCGGGCCGGTGCGCGCAAGCCGATCGCCCGCCCCTGCACCGTGCCGCGCAACGACGACAACAACAGCGTCCGCCCCGGCACATCCAGCGTCGCCGCCGCCTCCAGGTTGCCGGGATCGCGGGCCGAGAGCCGCAGCGCCAACGCCTCGGGCAGCCCCTCGGCCTGGAGGGTGAGCGTCGCGAAGGGCGGCAGCCCCCGCGCCGAAGCCTCCGCCTTCAGCGCCCCGCCTTCCGCCCGCGACGCGTCCAGCCGCACGCTGCCGGACGGTGCGCCGGGCAGGAACGGCCGCAGTTCCTGCACCGCGCCCATCTCCACCTGCGCGGTCCCGTGCGGCAGCACGGCACCGGGCGGCAGCACCAGGGACGCCGTCGCCCGCGCCGATTTCCAGCGCAGCGCGGGAACCTCAAGCCGGATCGTGCCGTCCGCGGCCCGCCCGCCGGCCACCTCCAGCTCCAACGGCGCGCCTTCCAGCGTCGCGGACAGCGTGGCACGGCCCTCCGGAGTGGCGGGCAGGCCGGTGATGCGCCCGGCGAGCGTCATCGGCAGCGGTGGGAAGCCTTCGGTTCCCGCCGTGCCGTCGCCGGTGATGTCGAGCGCCATGTCGTCGATCCGCCCGCCCAGCCGCAGCGCCAGGCGCGCCTCGCCCAGAAGCGGTGCCGCGACCAGCGCGAGGTCGGGTAGGACAGCGTCCAGCTCGGCGGCGATCGTGTCCGCGTCCAGCGTGCCGCGGCCGGAGAGGCGCAGGCCGGGGCTGTCCAGCGTCAGCCGTTCCACCAGGGTCCGCTCGCCGCGCCGCGTGGCGGCCACGTCGAAGCGTGTCTCCCGCCCGGCCAGCGCCGGGACCGGTGCTGCGCCCAGGCGGACCCAGCCGGAGCTTTGCACCTCCGCCCCGTCCTCCGGCAAGCGCAGGTCGAGCCGGACCTGGGCGCTGCCGGACAGCTCCGCCGCCAGCGGATCGAGTGTCGGCAGGTCGACCACCAGCCGCGCCTCGGGCACGCCCGCGGTGCGCACCGTGCCGGACAGGACCAGCAGGGGGTGCGACAGGCGCAGCGCCACCGGGCGGCCATCGGCCTGCAGGTCGAGGTCGGCGGCCAGTTCCAGCGGGTCGGCGCGCAGCACGTCGCCGAGCGGGGCGGGGAGCTGCACCTGTTCGGCGCGGCCTTCGAGGCGCACCTGCCCGGCATCGCCCGAGAGCGTGGCGGCGATGCGGGCCAGCCGGGTCTCACCGGCGCGCAGCCCCTCGACCAGCAGTTGGCCCCGCGCCTCGGGCGTGGCCGGCGGACCGGCGAGGTGGGCGTCGATCTCGATCGCCTGCCAGGCGAGGCCGGGGCCCGGCGTCATCGCGGGGGCGCGGGCGACGACATCGAGGGCGATGCGGTCCGGCGCCAGCAGGCCGGAGGCGGTCAGCGTCAGCGCGCCGGCCTGGGCGTCCAGCCGCAGCGCCGGGGCGGTGCGCTGGCCGTCGAGCCGGGCGGTCAGCTTCAGCGCGCCGAGGTCCGGCAGCCCGGCGATCCCGGCGACCAGGCCATTCTCCGGCTCCTCCAGCGCGGCCTCCAGCGCCAGCGCATCGGGTGCCAGCCGGCCCTCGACGGTCAGCCGGCCGGGCCGGTCAGTGCCCTCGACCAGCAGGCGGAACGTGCCCTGGTCCATGGCTGCGAGGTCCATGGCGCCCGAGACCGACACCACGACCGCTTCGGCCAGCCCCGAGGCCGCCGGCATCACCTCCAGCCGACCGATGCGCAGCGCATCGACCGAGATCTGCATCGGCAGGCCGCCGCCGCCAGCGCCACCGTCGCCGGCGGGCTGGCGGTGGACCACGGCGCGGGCGGCCTGCAGCGACTGCACCTGGGCGCGGCCGCGCAGCAGGGCGAGGGAGGACCACTGCGCGGTGACATCCTCCAGCACCAGCCAGGCGCCCCGCGCGTCGTGCACCTCGATCCGCTCGGCCCTGGGCGAGCCGGGCAGCCAGCCTTCCAGCCCCAGAAGGCGCACCTGCCCGCCGCTGGCCCATTCGATCAGGCGGGTCATGGTGTTGCGCTCGTCCTGCGCCGCGGCCGGGCCGGCCAGCAGCACCACGAGCAGCATCAGGAGCGTCGCGCGGCGCATCAGAAGGCCTGCCCGATGCCGATGTAGAACTGCACCGCGTCGGTCTTGCGCTGGCGCACCAGCGGCACGGCGATGTCGGCGCGGATCGGACCGATGCCGGTGTGGTAGCGCACGCCGATGCCCGCGCCAACGCGCACTTCGCCGGTGAACGGGATGCCCTGGTCGGAGATCTGCCCGGCATCGAGGAAGGCGGCGACACCCCAGCTTTCGCCGATGCGCTGGCGGATCTCCACCGAGGCGGCGTCGATCGCGGTGCCGCCGCGCGGCCTTCCGCTGGGGAACAGGCGGCCGACCGACTGGAAGCGGTAGCCGCGGATGGTGCCGCTGCCGCCGGCGTAGAAGCGCTGGTCGGGCGGCAGGTCCAGCACGTCGCCGCCGGCGATGGCGCCGACCAGCGCGCGCAGCGCCAGCACGGTGCGGCCCGGCTCGGCGCCCATGAAGCCGCCGAGGTCGAGATAGGTGGAGGCGGAGGCCTGCATCACGGCGAACATCCCGGCCTTGTTGGCCAGGTTCATCGTCGGCGTCACCGACACGCCGGCGCGCACGCCGCTGGTGGGGTTCAGCAGGTCGGTGGTGGAATCGTAGGTGAGGCCGAGCGGGGCCTGGACCAGCAGGTAGTTGTTCACCTCGCCCTCCTGCGTGATGCGCGCCGACTGGACCGCGAGGCCGCCGGTGGCCCGCCAGCGCTCGCCCAGCTTGCGGGCCAGGGTGGCGGAGGCGCGCACGGCGTGGCGGTCGTAGGCGCGCAGGTAGGCGCGCTGGGCGTTGACGTTCAGGGTCAGCGAATGGTTGCGCGCCGGCACCTCGGGCAGCACCAGCAGGGCATCAAGGTTGTAGCCGGGCGCGCGCGTGGCGCTGCCGCCGAGTTCGGTCGCGGCCGCGCTGAGCGTGAGCTGTTCGGCGCTGCCCCACAGGTTGCGGTGCGTCCAGGCCGCCGAGACGCGGCCGCCCTGGTCGGTGGACCAGGCCGCGGCGAGGTCGATCACCCGCAGCTTGCGCTCGCCGACGCGCACCGTCACCGGCAGGCGGCCCTGGGCGTCCGGCGCCGTGCCTTCCTCGATGCGGACATTGGCGACGGCGGGCAGGGCGGCGAGGTCGCGGCGGGCGGCGTCCAGCCGGGCGGGGTCGAAGCGCTCGCCCTCGGCCAGTTTCAGGCGGCGGCGGACGAATTCGGGGTCGAGGCGCGCGGTGCCTTCGACGGCGATGGCGCCGATGTCCAGGCGCGGGCCGGGGCGGACCGTGTAGGCGACATCGACGGCGCGGGCGGCGGGGTCGAGCACGGCGTCGGGCTCGCTCACCTCGGCCAGGGCGAAGCCTTCGGCGCGCAGTGCGGTGCGCACCGCGGCGCGGGCCGCCAGCACCGCCTCGGCGCGGGCGGGTTGGCCGGGGGCGAGCGGGAAGGCGGCGCGGGCGCTGGCCGGGATGTCGCCACGCAATTCCACCCGGCGCAGCGGGAACACCTCGCCGGGGTCCATCGCCACCTCGACCGCGACGCGCGCGCCCTCCGGCAGCGCCTCCAGCCGGTCGACCAGGCCGGGCGCGTCGGCGGGCTCGCTGTCGATCCGCACGGCGACGGTGCCGCCGTAGTGGCCGAGGCTGTGCATCGCGGCGGTCAGGCGGTCGATGTCGGCGCGGGCGCGGGCGGCCAGGGCGGCGGGGCCGACGGGGGCGGACTCGCGCAGGGTGGCGAGCAGGGAGGCATCGGCGGCGGCGCGGTCCAACTCGTCGAGCCCGGTGGGGGCCAGGCGCAGGTCGTAGGCCACCGGGTCGGCGGCGCGGCCGGCGGGCATGCCGAGCGGCAGCAGCAGGGCCAGGATCGCCCAGAGCCGGAGCCCCCCCTGTTGCCGTTCGCCCATCGGCACGCACCTCCCGTCATCTGCCCGCCGGACCCTGGGCACTCTCCGCCCAAGCGAAACCACAGGTTGGGGTTCCCGGCTGTAGCGCCAGGGCGGCCGGTTCGCCCGTGGATCGAGCAGCCTTGCGCGCTGCGCGCATGGGACCGCAAGGGCGCAGCATGCGGCAGGGCATCGCGCGTGGCCATGGCTCGCCATCACTTGCCCGTGAAGGGCCGGGTGGCCGGTGCCGCGCGGCGCGACTCTCCGGCCCTTCGCGCCTAGTCTGCGCCCGACCGACGACGACGCAACACCAAGGGAGCGGGCGTGCGAGAGCCCTCGGCCAGCGACGGCAGCGCGCGGATCGTGCCCCATCCCACGCCGCGGCGGTGGCAGGGGCGGGCGAATCGCCGGCTGCTCCTGTTGCTGGCGGGGGTTCTGGCGCTGTTGTTCGGCATCTTCGCCTATGCCACCTGGCGCGACTATCGCGCGAGCCTGGATGGCGGCTGGGCGATGGCGGAGCGCGGCGCGCTGGGGGCGGGCGAGCATGCGCGGCGGACCATCTCGGTGGCGCGGCTCATCACCCTGTCGGTCGTGCAGGATGTGCGCCGCAACGGGCCGGACGGGGTGCGCGGCGACAGCTGGAACGACCTCGTCGACCTGGTCGCGCAGACGCCGGAGGTCAGCGCGCTGTGGGTGACGGATGCGCGCGGCAACGTGGCGGCATCCAGCCTCGACCGGGAGCCGCCGCGCGCCAACTGGGCGGAACGGCCATTCTTTACGGTCCTGCGCGACGGGGCCGACAGCTACCTGATGCCGCTGACCTGGGGCGTGATCACGCGCAACTGGTTTCTCAGCCTCAGCATGGCGATCCGCGACCGCGACGGCACCTTCCTCGGCATCGCGCAATCCTCGCTGTTCACGCCCGATGTCAGCCGCGCCTATGCCGAGCTGGACCTGCCGCCGGGGGCGCGGGCCGGGGTGTTCCGCGCGGCCGACGGGGCGCCGATGATCGTCTGGCCCGCGCCGGCCCCGGCGGACCGTTCGATGCCGGCGCCGCGCCCGCCGGAAAGCGACATGGTCGCCGGGCTCGGGCCGCTCGACGAGGACGGTGCGACGACCGGCCGGATGGAGCCGGCGGGTCCGGACGGGAAGATGATGCTGGCGTGGCGGCGGTTCACCGAGGGCGAGCCGCTGGTGGCGGCCCTGGCGGTGCCGCGCGCCGTCGTGCTGGCGCCGTTCCATGAGCGGCTGCGGCGCAATGCGCTGGTGCTGCTGCTCTCGGCGCTGCCGCTGGGTGCGCTGGGCTGGATCGCCGGCCGGGCGCAGCAGCGCGCGGCGATCAGCGAGGCGCGCTTCCGCGGCACCTTCGAGCAGGCGGCGGTCGGGGTCGCGCATGTCGGGCTCGACGGGCGGTGGCTGCGCGCCAATGCGCGGCTGTGCGAGATGCTCGGCTATGCGGAGGCGGAGCTGCGCCGGCGCAGCGTTCTGGAGCTGACCCACCCCGACGACCGGGCGGAGGCCATGGCGCAATCGGCGCGGCTGCATGGCGGCGCCGTCGACACGTTCAGCTTGCGCAAGCGCTACCTGCGCAAGGACGGGACTATCCTGTGGGTCGAGCTGACCGCCTCGCTGCTGCGCGAGGAGGGGAGCGGGCGGCCGCTGCACGGGGTGGCGGTGATCCAGGACATCGGCGCGCGCGTGGCGGCGGAGGCGGCGCTGGCGGTCAGCGAGGAACGGCTGGCGCTGGCCTCGTCCGCCGCCGGGATGGGGGTGTACGACGTCGACACGCGCACCGGCGATGCCGTGGTGAACGCCCAGTTCCGCCTGGTGTATGGCCTGCCGCCCGGGGAGGCGGTGCTGTCCAGGGCGGCGCGGGCCGGCTTCATCCATCCAGACGACCGCGCGCGGGTGACCGGGCGCATCGATGCCGCGAAACGGGAGGGCCGCGGCTACTACGAGGAGTACCGGATCCTGCGCCAGGACACCGGCGAGGTCCGCTGGGTGGCCTCGCGCGGCTCCTATGTCGAGCATGGCGGCCAGCGCCACCGGTTCGTCGGCGTGACCTACGACATCACCGACCGGATCGCCGCCCAGGAGGCCCGCGCCGAGAGCGAGCGGCGCCTTGCCCTGGCGTGCGCGGCGGTCGGGCTGGGCGTGTTCGATGTCGATACCGCGACCGGCCTTGCCACCGTGAACGCGGAGTGGCGGCGGCTGTATGGCGTTCCGCCCTCCGACGCGCCGGTCTCGATGGAGGAGCGCTTCGACCTGGCGCATCCGGATGATCGGGCGCGGGTGCGCGACGAGACGCTGCGCGCCTATGCCGAGCAGGGCAGCTACGACCTGGAGTTCCGCATCGTCCGGCGCGACACCGGGGAGGTGCGTTGGGTTCATTCGCGCGGCGCCTTCGTCGATGCCGGCGCGCAGCCGCGCCGCTTCCTTGGGCTGGTCCACGATGTCACCGATCGCCGTGCCGCCGAGGCCGCGCGGGCGGAGAGCGAGGAGCGGCTGGCGCTGGCCTCCTCCGCGGCCGGCATGGGCGTGTTCGACGTGGACACGCGCACCGGCATCGCGGTGGTGAACGACCAGTGGCGCCGGATCTACGGCCTGCCGCCCGACGACGGGCCGATCGCGTTCGAGCGGCGGATGGAGCTGGTGCTGGAGGAGGATCGTGCGCCGGTGCGCGAGGCTGTCAGGAACGCGTACCTGACCGGCGGCGGCTATGCGGTGGAGTTCCGCATCCGTCGCCACGACACCGGCGAACTGCGCTGGCTGGCGGCGCGCGGCTCCTATGTGGACGCCGGGGACACGAAGGGGCGCTTTCTCGGCGTTGCCTACGACATCACCGACCGCAAGCAGGCCGAGGCGGCGCGCGCGGCCAGCGACGAGCGCCTGGCCATGGCCTCGGTGGCGGCCGGGATCGGCGTGTGGGATGTCGATGCGGCGACCGGCATCGCCGAGGTGAACGACGAGTATCGCCGCCTTTATTTCCTGCCGCCCGGCACCGCCGCGCTGTCCTTGGAGCAGCGGGTGGCGCATGTCCATCCGGAGGACTTCGACCTGCTGCGCGGCCACACCGCCCTGGCCGATCAGGGGCAGGTGGCCTTTGCCGAGGAGTTCCGTGTCGTGGATCCCGCCACCGGGGAGGTCCGCTGGATCGCCTCGCGCGGATCGGCGGTCGGCGACGGCGCCCGGCGTCGGCTGGTCGGCGTGTCGTTCGACGTCACCGAGCGCAAGCGCGAGCAGGAGCGGGAGATGCTGCTGGCCCGCGAGGTGGACCACCGGGCGCGCAACGTGCTTGCCGTGGTGCGCTCCATCGTCAAGCTCAGCCGCGCCGACGACCCGCGCCAGTTCGCCGATGCCGTGGAGGGCCGCGTCTCGGCGCTGGCGCGCGCCCACACGCTGCTGGCGCGCGACCGCTGGACGGGGGCCGACCTCGGCGACGTGGCGCACGAGGAGCTTGCCGCCTACGACGCGGCCGAGGGCGGGCGCGTGACCTTCGACGGCCCGCGGCTGCGGTTGCGCCCGGACGCGGTGCAGCCGCTGTCGATGGTGCTGCACGAACTGGCGACCAACGCGGCCAAGCACGGCGCGCTGTCCACGCCCGGCGGGCGCGTTGCGCTGTCGTGGCGGGCGGTTCCGCCGGCGGGCGGCGGGGAAGGCCGCATCATGCTGGTGTGGCAGGAGGAGGGCGGCCCCGAGCCCCAGGGCGCGCCAGAGCGGCGCGGCTTCGGCTCGATCGTGGTGGAGGCCACGGTGCGCAGCCAGCTGGGCGGCGAGGTCGGCCGCGAGTGGGCGCCGGGCGGCCTGCGCTGCGAGATCGCGATCCCCGCCGACCGGGCGCTCGCCACGGCGCCGGCCGAGGGGTCGCCGCGTGATGGTGCCGCCCGCGCGCCCGAGGCCGCGCCGGCCGTGATGCCGGCGGCGGGGCTGGAGGGGCGGCTTGTGCTGGTGGTGGAGGACGAGCCGCTCGTGGCGCTGGACATCGCCTCCACGTTGGAGGAGGCCGGCTGCGAGGTGGTCGGCCCAGCCGCCACGCTGGCGGAGGCCCTGGACCTGGCCGAGGCGCGGGCCCTCAGCCTCGATGCCGCCGTGCTCGATGCCAACCTGCATGGCGAATCGTCGCGCCCGGTCGCAGCCCTGCTGGTGGCGCGCGGGGTGAAGGTGATCTACGTGACCGGCTACAGCTCGCTGCCGTTGGGTGCGCCGGAGGGCGTGCGCCTGCTGTCCAAGCCGCTGCGCGAGGGCGTGTTGCTCGCCACGCTGCGCGAGGTGCTGCTGGCCTCGCCCGCGGTCAGCCCTGCGGCACCGGCTCTCCCAGCGACAGCATCAGCCGATTTGCCCAGTTGAAGAACGCCGCCGCCTGGATCGTGTCGGCGATGGCCAGGTCGTCCAGCCCCGCTGCGCGCAGGCGGGCGACATGGGCGGGGCCGAAGGTCATCGGCATTTGGGTGAGCGCCACGGAGGCGGCGACGATGGCGTTCCAGCGTTCGCCGAGATCGGCGCCGGTGCCTGCGTCCAGCAGGCGCTGCACGTCGTCGCCGCGCTTCGAGTAGGTGGTGGCGTGGCGGGCATGGACGGAGGCGCAGTAGATGCAGCCGTTCAGGCGCGAGGCGGCGGTGGCGGCCAGTTCGCGCTCGGCGCGCGGCAGGCCGCCCGGGGTGTTGTAGAAGATGTCCTTGTCGGTGCGGGTGCGCGCCTCCAGCACCTCGGGGTCGTGCGCGAGCAGGCGGAAATAGGCCGACTTGGCGCGCGAGGCGTCGACCAGGCCCTGCATGTGGCGGGGCGTGAGGTCGGCCTCGGCCATCGGCTCCAGCCAGGGCAGCCAGTCGAGCATGGCCTTGGTGAAGACGTTCGGGATGTCGTGCCCCTCGGGGGTGTGGACGATGTCGGTCATGCGGGCCTCACGCGGCGGCGGTCATGGCGCGCAGCCCGGCGGCGACGCGGATCTGGAACGACAGGAACGCCACCAGCTGCGACAGGGTGACGATGGCCGGCGTGGTCCAGCCGGCGGCGACCAGCGCGCGCATGTGGGCGGGCGATGCGTCGCGCGGGTGGAACAGCAGCATGTGCGCGTGGTCGAACGCCGCCGCGAGCTTCGCCCCGAGTCCGGCAGGGTCGGTGCGGGTGGGCGGGGCAGGGCGGTCCTCGGCGGAAAGCGGGCCGGCGGGATAGCTTCCGACGGGGCCGGACGGTGCCGCCTGCGCCGCCTGCAACGCCGCCAGGGCGACGGCCTCGCCCAGGGAGGGATCGGCGGCCAGCAGCCGCTCGGCGTAGAAGCGCTTCGCGTCCGGCTGGTTGTGCAGGGCGGCGACGAAGGTGGCGACTGCCAGGCGCTCGGCAAGGGAGAAACCGGCGGGGTCGATTGGTGCGAACAGGGCGTCGAAACTGGCTTGGGCCTGGCGGCGGGCTTCCTCGCGGCGCAGGGCTGGCGGGGGGTGGCCGGCTAGGTGGTCGATCACGTCGAGCATTGGCTGGGCTCCCCGGGGTAAGGAAGGAAGTCGTTCTTTTTTGAAAAAAAGAACCAAAAAACTTTTTTCCACGAAGCAAATGGGTGAAGTCTTTTTGCTTCTTTTTCTTCAGAAAAAGAAGGCTTCCTTGCTTCATCCATGCGCGCGCAGCCTTGCCGGTTCCGCGCGCCAGCCGAGCGCCGGGGCAACACGCGTCGCGACCAGCTCGATCGAGCGCAGCACCAGCGGATGCGGCGGGTCGACGGAATGGACCTGCACGGCGAGGTCGGTGGCGCGCTGCATCACGGGGTCGGCGCGCAGGGACTCCACCACGTCCTCGGCGGTGCCGACATGGACGTCGTAGGCGGCGATCAGCGCATGGACGTCGCCCTGGGCGGCCGGGTGGCCGGCGGCGGCGAGGCGGGGGCGCATGCGGGAGAGGCCGGCCTCGGCGAGACGCAGGGCCCCGGCGCGGTCGTCGGCGACGAACACGCTGCGCGAGGCGAGCACGCGCGGTTCAGTGCCGGGAGGCAGGGCGGCGAAATGGGCGTCGAGCATCGGGTCCTGGATGTCGGCCAGCGTCATGTCCCAGCGGTTGTCCGGCCGGGGCTGGGTGCGCGAGAGCAGCAGGCCGTCGCCGGCGAGCCCGGCGCGGCGGGCACCCTCGACGCCGAAGCTGGCCTGCCAGACGCGGGCGTCGAGGGCGGGATGGGCGGGGTAGAGCCGGTCGCCGCCGGGCAGGGCCTGGCCGGCCCAGGCGGTGCGCAGCAGGGCGAGGTGGTCGGCGGTGAGGCGGCCCCGCGCCTCGCTGTCCAGCCCGAAGGCGCGGAAGGCCGCCATGTTGCCGCCCGGGCCGATGCCGACCTCCAGCCGGCCGCCGCTGAGCATGTCGAGCACCGCGGTGTCCTCGGCGACGCGGATCGGCAGTTCGAGCGGCAGGGTGATGATGCCGGTGCCGAGGCGGATGCGCGTGGTGCGGGCGGCGACATGGGCGAGGAAGACCAGCGGGGCGGGCAGGCCGCCCTCGGCCTCGTGGAAATGGTGCTGCGCCACCCAGGCGGAATCGAAGCCGCAGCGTTCGGCGTGGAGGATCTGCTCCGCGGCGAGGCGGTAGCGCTCGGCCGCGCCGCCCGCGTCGAGCACGCGGGTGAAGAAGCCCAGGCGCCGCAGCAGCGGCAGGGCGGTCATGCGGCCGGTTGTGGTGGGTAGGCCACCGATTGCGGGCGCTTCAGCTCGATCTCGATGAAGGCAAGCGGCTGGTCGCCGCCGTTCATCACGTCGTGCTCGGCGCCGAACGGGCGGCCATAGGCGGTGCCGATTTCGACCTTGGTCTCGGTGACATCCTTGCCGTTGTGGACCTTCATGATCCCCGCGGTGAGCAGCACGACGAAGTAGGGGTAGGCGTGGTGGTGCCAGCCGGTGACGGCGCCGGGCGCGAAATCCCAGCGGGTGATGCGCACGTCGTCGTCGTCGCGCTGCGTGGTGGGAACGGCGGGGATGGTGCAGACGAAGGCCATCGGGTTTCTCCTGGATGGCTGGCAGCTTCCGGCGCGGGGCGCCCGGCGTCAACGCGGGACTGCACGCAGCCCGCGCCCGACATGCACGCCGACGGCGACCTCCTTGCGGCCGGGGAGGGCGAAGGTGACGGGCGGCAGCGTCTCGATCGTCTCGAACAGCGGGGCGTAGGCCGCGCGGATGCGGGTTTCGTCCTGGCGGGGGGCGAGGATCAGCACGTCCTGGCCGAGCAGGTCGTGTGCGGTGCGGCTGCGGAAGGCGAGTTGGCGGCAATCGGCATTGAGGCAGAACACCGGGGGCGCGCCGCCGAGGGCGTAGTCGAGCTTGCCGGTGTCGTTCCAGGAGGGGCCGACGATCGGGCGGTCGAGCAGGCCGCGTTCGGCGAGCGCGGCGCGCAGGGGCGTCCAGTCGAGCCCCTGGCGCAGCGGGTCGCCGCGCAGGGCGAGCAGGTTCAGCCGCATCTCCGTCGCCGCGACGCCGAGGCCGACCAGCAGCAGCACGGCGGTGCCGGCCAGGGCGCGCTGCATCATGGCGGGGCGCAGGTCGAGCTGCTCCGCCACCCAGCGGCCGAGCAGCGGGAAGACGAACAGGTAGCCGGGCGCGGCCCAGTGGTAGAGCACGCGCGGCGACCAGGCGGAGATCACCACGAACAGCACGATCGGCCCGAAGCCGAGCCAGGCGAGCAGCCAGGGCGCGCGGTCGGACGGGCTGCGCCACAGCGCGCGCGCCCACAGCACGGCCAGCGGCAGCCAGATCCACGGCAGCAGGAACAGCGCCTCGCCGCCGATGGTCACGAAGGGGGCGGCGAGGTCGAGCTTGCGCACGCCGGCGCGGGCCCCCTGGAAGGCGAAGCTGGCCCAGCCGTTCGCCGCGTTCCAGATCACCACCGGGGAGAACACCGCCAGCGCGACCAGCCCGGCGGCCCAGGGGGGCGGGCGGAGGAGGGCGCGCGGGGCCAGTGTTGCGATGGCCACGAAGGCACCGGCGAAGGTGAGCACGGCGGTGTATTTCGACAGCATCGCCAGCCCCGCACAGAGCCCGGCGCCGAGCCACCAGCGCCATGCGTCGGTGCGCAGCGCGTGGTGCAGGCACAGCCCGAAGCCGAGCAGGGCGGCGACCAGCGGGCCGTCGGGCAGCACCCAGCTTGCGGTGGTCACGCCCAGCACCGGGGCCATGTTCAGCGTCACTGCCGCCCACAGCCCGGCGCGCGCGCCGAACAGGTCGGCGGCCAGGCGGAACATCAGGAAGGTCGAGAGCGCGAACAGCAGGATGAACGGCAGCCGCACCGCGACCGGGTCCTCGCTGCCGAACAGCTTCGCAGCCCCGGCCGAGAGCCACCAGGACAACGGCGGATGGTCGAAATAGCCCCAGGCGACCTCCCGCCCGGCGGCGACCATGTAGCTTTCGTCGACGCCGAGCCCGACCGACGCCGCCATCAGCAGGCGCAGGCCCGTGGTGCCGAGGATCAGCAGCCCGACCCAGGCCGATGGCGCCACGGGCTCAGCCCGAGCCCAGCAGCCGCACGCCCAGCCCGGCCAGCACCGTGCCCAGCACCGCGTCGAACCCGCGCTGGATGCGGCGGTAGAACCGCGTGACCGCCTCGGCGGAGAGCGCCACGGCCAGCAGCCCGTGCCAGAGCAGCGACATCAGCGTGGCACCCAGGATCGCGGCCAGCACGGTGGCGCGGTTCGCCTCCGCGCCGACCAGGATGCCGGCCAATGCCACCCAGAAGGCGCCGGCCTTGGCGTTCAGCAGCATGACGCCGAGCCCCTTGGCGAAGCTGCGGCCGCGCTGCGGCGGGGCTTCCTCCCAGATCTCGACCGGGGCGCCGCGCCAGGCCGCGCGCCAGCATTGCACGGCCAGGTAGAACAGGAAGGTGCCGCCGCCCCAGGCCAGCAGCACCATCGCCTCCGGATGCGCCGCGGCCAGGGCGGCGATGCCCCAGACCGAGGCGAAGCCCCAGGCGATCTCGCCGACCGCCATGCCGACCGCCGCCCACAGCGCCGGCAGCCGGCCGTCGCGCGCGGCGATGCCGAGCAGGAGTGCGAAGTTCGGGCCGGGCGACATCAGCGCCAGCCCGAACCCCGCCCAGAACACCAGCAGGACCGAGAGGTCCATCGGCTCAGCCCCTTGGGGTTCAGTCGGCGCGCACGTTCTGCTTCTGCTCGCCGAGCCCGTCGATGCCCAGCGTCATCACGTCGCCGGCCTTCAGCCAGATCGGGGTCGGCTTCTTGCCCATGCCGACGCCCGGGGGCGTGCCGGTGGCGATGATGTCGCCGGGGTGCAGGGTGATGAAGTGGCTGACGTAGCTGACGATCTGCACCACGTTGAAGATCATGGTCTTGGTGCTGCCGGTCTGCATGCGCTCGCCGTTCACGTCGAGCCACATGCCCAGCGCCTGCGGGTCGGGCACTTCGTCCTTGGTGACCATCCAGGGGCCGGTGGGGCCGAAGGTGTCGCAGCCCTTGCCCTTGTCCCAGGTGCCGCCGCGCTCGGACTGGAAGTTGCGCTCGGACACGTCGTTGACCACGCAGTAGCCGGCGACGTGGTTCATGGCGTCGGCCTCGGACACGTACTTGGCCTTGCTGCCGATGACTATGCCGAGTTCCACTTCCCAGTCAGGCTTGGTGGAGCCCTTGGGGATCACCACGTCGTCATACGGGCCCTGGAAGGCGCCGAGCGACTTCAGGAAGATGATCGGCTCGGTGGGGGGCGTGGCGCCGGTTTCGGCGGCGTGGTCGGCGTAGTTCAGGCCGATGCACACGAAGTTCAGCGGGCGGGCGATGCACGGGCCGATGCGCGGGTTGCTGCGCACCAGCGGCAGGGTCGCCGGGTTGGCGCCGGCGATCTTGGCCAAGCCCGACGGCGACAGCGAGGCCGCGTTGATGTCGGGCACGATGTCCGACAGGTCGCGCAGGTTGCCGTCGGCATCGAGCACGCCGGGCTTTTCCGCGCCGGGGGCGCCATAGCGAACGAGCTTCATTTCGTCGTTTCCTCGTGGGTGTCGGTGTGTGCGCTGAGAGACTACAGCGAAATGCCGCCGTCAATCACCAGGGCCTGGCCGGTGACGAACACGCTGTCGTCGCTGGCGAGATACACGGCCAGGGCGGCGATCTCGTCTGGCCGGCCGAGGCGGCCCATCGGCTGGCGGGCGATGAAGGCCGCGCGGGCGGCTTCCAGCGAGCCGGCGGCGGCGGCGTTGGCGGCGATGCGGTCGTCGAGCGACGGGGACTGCACGGTGCCGGGGCAGATGGCGTTGCAGCGGATGCCCCTGGTGGCGAAGTCGGCGGCGATGGATTTGGTGAGCCCGATGACGGCGGCCTTGCTGGCGCCGTAGGTGAAGCGGTTGACGATGCCCTTCACCGAGCTGGCGACGCTGGCCATGTTGATGATGCTGCCCTGGCCCTTGTCGAGCATGGCCGGCAGGAAGGCCTGGGTGGTGCGCATCATCGACTTCACGTTGAGGTCGAAGGCGAAATCCCACTCCTGCTCGGTGGCTTCGAGCACGCTGCCCTGGTGGACGAAGCCGGCGCAGTTGAACAGGATGTCGATGGGGCCGATGGCTTCGGCGGCTTCCTTCACCGCCTGGGTGTTGAGAACATCGAGCGCCATGGTGCGGATGCCGGGGCCGGCGATCTCGGCCAGCTTCGTGGCGTTGAGGTCGGTGGCGTAGACCTGCGCGCCCTCGGCGGCGAAGGCGAGTGCGGTGGCCCGCCCGATCCCCTGGGCGGCGGCGGTGACGAGGGCGGTCTTGCCCTTGAGGCGCAGGGACATCGGGCGCTCCTGGTTCGTTTCGTGCGACGCGAGTCCAGTACGCCGCGCTGGGATGGCGGACAAGGGGCGACGATGAGCGAAGAGGCCTCAGCGCCGCCCGTAGGCCTCAGTGGTTGTCCCGGCTCTCGCCGCGCGTCTCCAGGATGTTGAGGTAGAGCGTCGCCGGCTCCAGGCAGCCGCCGGTGGCAAGCTGGCCGACCATGGAGCGGTAGATCTCCTCCCACGGCGTCTTGTGGACCAGCGCGGGCGGGGTCCAGGCGGCCCGTCGGCGTTCCATCTCGCCTTCGGGCAGCAACACGTCGACCTTGTGGGTGTTGAGGTCGATGCGGATGCGGTCGCCGGTTTGCAGCAGGGCGAGGCCGCCGCCGACCGCCGCCTCGGGGGAGACGTTCAGGATGCTCGGCGAGCCGGAGGTGCCGCTCTGGCGGCCGTCGCCCATGGTCGGCAGGGCGTTGATGCCGGCCTTCAGCAGCGCCGCCGGGGGCTGCATGTTCACCACCTCGGCGCTGCCGGGGTAGCCGACCGGGCCGCAGTTGCGGATGATCAGCACCGACTGCTCCTCGACGCCCAGGTTCGGGTCATCGAGCCGGTCGTGGTAGTCCTCCGGCCCCTCGAACACGATCGCCTTGCCCTCGAACACGTTCGGGCGCGAGGGATCGGACAGGAAGCGGCTGCGGAATTCCTTGTCGATGACGCTGATCTTCATCACCGCGCTGTCGAAGATGTTGCCGGACAGCACGACGTAGCCGGCGCGCTCCATCATCGG
>CAMDGX010000002.1 GCA_945897825.1 Asaia bogorensis
GCCGCCCCGCAAAAAATCGGCCTGACCAACCCCAGGCCCACCCACGCCCTCATTGTTCCGCCTAAAGGACATTCCGGACAAATCCACCACACGCACCCGCTTCTGCCCGCACGCGCCCTGCACTACCCTCCCCCACGACCGAAGGGGGACAAGCCGCGCCATGGACACCACCACCGAACCGCCGCCCGCAACCGGCCCCCTGCACGGCCTGCGCATCCTCGACCTGACCAACGTCCTCTTCGGCCCCTTCGGCGCCCAGACCCTCGGCGACTGGGGCGCCGAGATCATCAAGGTCGAAAGCCTCGCCGGCGACACCTGGCGCAGCGCCGGCCACTTCCGCAACCGCGGCATGAGCGGCCAGTTCATGGCCGCCAACCGCAACAAGCGGAGCCTCGCCCTCGACCTGAAGCATGAGCAGGGCAAGGAAATCCTCCGCCGCCTCATCCCCACCGCCGACGTCCTGGTCAGCAACATCCGCCCCGCCGGCCTCGCCCGCCTCGGCTTCTCCTACGAAGCCTGCCGCGCCCTGAACCCCCGCCTCGTCTATGCGGTCGCCACCGGCTTCGGCCAGGACGGCCCCTGGGCCGCCCGCCCCGCCTTCGACGAGATCATCCAGGCCGCCTCAGGCTTCGCCGCCGCCATGGGCACCGACGACGAACCCGCCTTCGTCCCCAGCCTGATCGGCGACAAGATCTGCGGCATGGCGCTGACCGCCGCCGTCACCGCCGCCCTGCTGCACCGCGAACGCACCGGCCAGGGCCAGATGGTGGAAGTGCCCATGCTCGAAACCCTGGCCGCCTTCAACAGCATCGAGATGTTCGGCGGCCACGCCTTCGTCCCCCCGATCGGCCCCACCGGCTACAGCCGCATGAAGGCCCGCCGCCCGGTCCGCACCAAAGACGGCTGGCTCACCATGCTGCCCTACTCCGCCGACAACTGGTGCGCCTTCTTCGAAGCCGTCGGCCACCCCGAATGCATCGAGGACTTCGCCGTCCGCGACCCCGTCGCCCGCGCCCAGAACATCGACCGCATCTACGACCGCATGCGCGAAGTCGCCCTCACCCGCACCACCGCCGAGTGGGAGGAACTCCTCCTGCGCATCGACGTCCCCCACACCGCCTTCGCCCGCCTGTCCGAAATCGCCGAACAGCCGCACCTGAAGCAGGTCGAGATGTTCCCCGAACTCGACCACCCCACCGAAGGCCGCCTCCGCCAGGCCCGCCCGCCGACGCGCTTCTCCGAAAGCCCCGCCTCCGTCCGCCGCCTCGCCCCGCGCCTCGGCGAGCACACCGCCGAGATCCTCGCCGAAGCCGGCTACGACGAAACCGAGATCACCGCCCTCCTCGCCGCCAAGGCCGTCGGAGCCCCCGAATGATCCGCGCCGCCGGCCACCCCTGGCGCCTTGCCTGCGGCCCGGCCGCCATCGAAGCCGCCCTGCCCGAAGCGCTGGACCGCGCCCGCGCCCGCCATGCCTTCGTCATCACCTCCCGCTCCATCCCCCGCGCCACCGACACGATCAGCCGCATCACCGAAGCCCTGGGCGACCGCTGCGCCGGCGTGTTCGACGGCATCGAGAAGGACTCCACCTACGCCTCCGTCCGCGCGGCCCAGCAGGCCGCCCACGCAGCCGGCGCCGACCTGCTCGTGGCCGTCGGCGGCGGCAGCGTCATCGTCGCCGTCCGCGCCGTCGCGATCTTCCTCGCCGAACAGGGCGACCCGCTCGCCCTCATGACCCAGTACCCCGAGGGCCGCCCCGCCTACAGCCCCCGCCTCACCGCCCCCAAGCTGCCCATCGTCAACATCCCCACCACCCCCACCAGTGCGGCCAACCGCGCCGGCACCGGGCTGGCCAACCCCGACCTCGACCACCGCATGGAATACTTCGACCCCAAGACCCGCCCCCAGTCGATCATCCTCGACACTGCCGCCCTCGCCGCCACGCCCCACGAAGTGCTCCGCTCCACCGCCACCACCGTCTTCGCCTCCGCCGTCGCCGCCATGGCGCAACTGGGCCTGAACCCCCTGGCCGAAGCCGACCGCGACCAGGCCTTCCGCCTGGCCCACCGCGCCTATCTCCGCCTGATCGACACGCCAGCCGACCCCGCCCCCCGCCTGGAGCTGGCCCTCGCCGCCTTCCTGCAGAACCGCGCCGAGGATGACGGCGCCCCCCGCTTCCGCGGCGGCCCCTTCGCCGGCAACTACGCCGTCTCGACCGCGCTGCACGTGCTCTACCCCCATGTCGGCCAGGGCGAGGCCACCTGCGTCCTGCACGCCCCCGGCATCCGCATCGCACCGACCATCGAGCAGGCCTCCGCCGATCAGGTCGCCCAAGCCCTCGGGGTCGCGCCCGATGCCGTGGCCAACACGCTGGAATCGATCTACACGCGCGCCGGCATGCCCACCCGCCTGCGCGCCCTCGCCATCCCGCACGCCGACCTGCCCAGGATTGCCGCCGCGACAGTGAAGAACTTCAACGCCAATGCCGGCCTGCGCACCCCCGAAGCCCAGGTCGCCGAGGCCCTGCGCCTGCTGGAAGCCGCCTACTGAGCCTTGTCGAACCCGCGCAACCGCCCCGCGATCACGTCGGCCACCACATCCAGCGCCTCCCGCCGCGCATACCGTGCCCGCCACACCAACCGCACCGTCCGTCCCGCCGGCACCGCCAGCTTGCGCAGCACGATCCCCGCATCCTGCGCCGCCCCGGCCGCCAGCCCCGGGATCAGCGTGGTGCCATAGCCGGCGGCGACCATGTTGAGCAGGGTCGAAAGGCTCGTCGCCCGCAGCGTGCCCCGCAGCGCCCCCTGCTGCCCGCAGGCGGCGAGCACCTGGTCGCGCAGGCAATGCCCGTCGGCCAGCACCAGGATGTCCTGCGCCAGCTCGGCCTCGTCCACCACCTCCCGCCCGGCCAGCCTATGCTCCGGCGCCAGGGCCGCCAGGAACGGCTCGGCGAACAGCGCCCGGCTCGCGAGGTCCGGCTCGGTCACGTCGGTGGCGAGCAGGGCGGCGTCCAGTTCGTTGGCCCGCAGCCGCTTCAGCAGCGAAGCGGTCTGGTCCTCCCACGGCTCGATATCGAGCGCCGGCAGGGCGGCGCGCAGCGGGGCATAGACCAGCGGCAGCAGGTAGGGCGCCAGCGTCGGGATGATGCCGATCCGCAGCCGCCCGGCCAGCGGGTCGCGCAGGTCGCGCGCCGCCTCCAGGATCGCGTCGGCCGCGGCGACGGCGGCCCGGACATGGCCGATCAGCTGTTCGCAGGCGGCGGTCGGCGCCACGGTCTTGGTGGTGCGCTCGAACAGCGCCACGCCGAGCTGTTCCTCCAGCCGGCGGATTTGGACGGACAGGGTCGGCTGGCTGACGCCGCAAGCCTCGGCGGCGCGGCCGAAATGGCCGTGCTCAGCCACGGCCAGCATGTAGCGAAGGTCGCGAAGGTTCATCGGGCGCCATGCGGTTGCGATAGGGGAAGCCTATCACACTCTTCGTTTCGCGGCGCTTCCTTCTATTGGCGTATGCGGCTATCCTAATCTAAATTCGGCCGGCGAGGATGCCGGCTGGTTGGGCCTGCCGTGGGCGGTCCCAGATGATGCGGAATTGAACGGAGAGAAGCGATGGACGGAAACAGCGGCGGCGGCAAGTGCCCCTTCATGCACGGGAAGGGCAGCAGCGCGATCTTCGGTGCGAGGTCGCTGCGTGACTGGTGGCCGAACCAGCTCAACCTTAAGATCCTGCACCAGCACACGGCGCTGTCCAGCCCGATGGGCCCGGCGTTCAGCTACGCCGAGGAATTCAAGAAGCTCGACATCGAGGCCCTGAAGCAGGACCTGTTCGCGCTGATGACCGACTCGCAGGAGTGGTGGCCGGCCGACTACGGCCATTACGGCCCGCTGTTCATCCGCATGGCCTGGCACAGCGCCGGCACCTACCGCACCGCCGACGGCCGCGGCGGCGCCAGCAACGGCGCGCATCGCTTCGCGCCCGAGAATTCCTGGCCCGACAACGCCAACTTGGACAAGGCGCGCCGTCTGCTGTGGCCGATCAAGCAGAAATACGGCAACAAGATCTCCTGGGCCGACCTGATGATCTTCGCCGGCAACTGCGCCATCGAGTCCATGGGCCTCAAGCCCTTCGGCTTCGCCGGCGGCCGCGCCGACATCTGGGAGCCGGAGGAGGACATCTACTGGGGTGCCGAGGACACCTGGCTCGGCGACAAGCGCTACAGCGGTGACCGCGAGCTGGAGAACCCGCTCGCCGCCGTGCAGATGGGCCTCATCTACGTCAACCCGCAGGGCCCGAATGGCGAGCCCGACCCGGTCGCCTCAGGGCGCGACATCCGCGAGACCTTCGCGCGCATGGCGATGAACGACGAGGAGACCGTGGCCCTGGTGGCCGGCGGCCACACCTTCGGCAAGTGCCATGGCGCCGATGACGCCGCCCAGGTCGGCCGCGAGCCGGAGGGTGCCGACATCACCGAGCAAGGCCTGGGCTGGAAGAACAGCTTCGGCACCGGCAAGGGTGTCCACACCATCACCAGCGGCATCGAGGGCGCCTGGAAGCCCAACCCCATCAAGTGGGACAACGGCTACTTCGACATGCTGCTCGGCTACGACTGGAAGCTGACCAAGTCGCCGGCCGGCGCCCACCAGTGGATCCCGACCGACCCGGCCGCCGCCACGCTGGTGCCGGACGCGCACGACCCGACCAAGCGCCACGCGCCGATCATGACCACGGCGGACATGGCACTGAAGATGGACCCGATCTACGGGCCGATCTCCAAGCGCTTCCACGAGAACCCCGACCAGTTCGCCGACGCCTTCGCCCGCGCCTGGTTCAAGCTGACCCATCGCGACATGGGGCCGCGCACCCGCTACCTCGGCAAGCTCGCGCCGACCGAGGCGCTGCTGTGGCAGGACAACGTGCCGCCGGTGGATCATCCGCTGATCGGCGCGCAGGACATCGCCGACCTCAAGGCGAAGATCCTCAGCTCCGGCCTGACCGTGCCGCAGCTGGTGTCCACCGCCTGGGCCTCGGCCTCCACCTTCCGCAACTCCGACAAGCGGGGCGGGGCGAATGGCGCGCGCATCCGCCTGGCGCCGCAGAAGGATTGGGCGGTGAACCAGCCGGCGCAGCTGGCCGGCGTTCTGGCCAAGCTCGGCGAGATCCAGGCCGCCTTCAATGCCGGCGGCAAGAAGGTGTCGCTGGCCGACCTGATCGTGCTGGGCGGCTGTGCGGCCGTCGAGCTTGCGGCGAAGAAGGCCGGCGTGGCGGTCGAGGTGCCGTTCACCCCGGGCCGCACCGATGCGTCGCAGGAGCAGACCGACGCCGAGGCGTTCGCGGTGCTGGAGCCGGAAGCGGACGGGTTCCGCAACTACCAGAAGGCGTCCTACGCCGCGCCGGCCGAGGTTCAACTGGTGGATCGCGCCCAGCTGCTGACGCTGAGCGCGCCGGAGATGACGGTGCTGGTCGGTGGCCTGCGCGTGCTGGGCGCCAATGCCGGCGGCGCCAAGCACGGCGTGTTCACCACGCGGACGGGTGTGTTGAGCAACGACTTCTTCGCCAACCTGCTCGACATGTCGACCACCTGGGCGGCGACCTCCGATGCCCAGGAGATGTTCGAGGGCCGCGACCGCGCCAGCGGCGCGCTGAAGTGGACGGCGACGCGGGTTGACCTGGTGTTCGGCTCGAACTCCCAGCTGCGCGCGCTGGCCGAGGTCTATGCCCAGGCGGACGCGGGCGAGAAGTTCGTGCGCGACTTCGTGGCGGCCTGGACCAAGACGATGAACCTGGACCGCTTCGACCTCGCCTGAGACCGGCGATCGGCGCCCGGATGTGGCCACGGCGTGGCTGCATCCGGGCGTTTTGATTCGAATGTGACCAAGGTGTGGTACAGCTATCCCAATGCCGCACCCTGAAAATGGATGGGGATCAAAGGGCCGCCGGCCCTTTGCGGGTCCAGGGCAGAGCCCTGGCCTTGCTTGCCTGAAGCTTCTTCATACCCCCACGCGCGGCCGCGGCGCCACGTGGCGGGCCAGTATTTCCAGCTTTCCGGCGCGGTAGGCTTCGCGGGTCGCGTCGCGTTGCAGCTTGCCGCTGAGGGTGCGGGCGATGGTTCCGGGCGGGACCAGCAGGGTTTGCAGCGGGGCGGCGCCGTGGGCTTCGGCGACAATCGCGGTGATGGCGGGCAGGAGGTCGGCGGCGGCGTCGGACGGCGTGCCACGCTGGGCTTCGCAGACCAGGACGAAGCCTTCCTCGCCGTCGTCGGTGATCGGCAGGGCGGCGACGGTACCGAGGGCGGCGGCTTGCGGCAGGTCGGCGACGGTGCGCTCCACATCCTCGGCGTGGATGTTGGCGCCGTGCAGGACGATCATGTTGCGGGTGCGGCCGACCACGTGGAGGTTGCCGGCGACGAGGCGGCCGATATCGCCGGTGCGCAGGTAGGTGCGGCCGTCCAGCCGGGCCAGCCGGTCGGGGTCGGGGACGATGCCGCGGTCGGGGTCCCAGAAGCCGGGGCTGACATTGGCGCCGGCGATGGCGATCTCGCCGACGCTGCCTTCGGGCACGCGGGCGGGGGCGTCGGGTTCAAGGAGGGCCACCGCGGCGTCGAGGCGGGGGGTGCCGCAGGAGATTGAGGCGCCGGCGAGCGGGGCGCCGGGGTCTGGCCCGTCGATGATGGTCGCCCCGGCGCCGGGCTGCCCGCCGGTGACGAACAGCGTGGCTTCGGCCAGGCCGTAGCAGGGGTAGAACGCCTTCGCGTCGAACCCGGCGGGGGCGAAACGCTCGACGAAACGGGTGAGGGTCGCGGGGCGGACCGGCTCGGCGCCGCAGAAGGCCAGGCGCCAGCGCGACAGGTCGAGCCCGCGCAGTTGGGCGTCGGTGACGGTGCGGCGGCACAGTTCGTAGCCGAAATTGGGTCCGCCGGCCGTGGACGTGCCGAGGGCGCTGAGCGCCTGGAGCCAGCGGGCGGGGCGTTGCAGGAAGGCGAGCGGGGACATCAGCCCCACCGTGGCGCCGAGATGAAGCTGTTCGAGCACGCTGCCGATCAACCCCATGTCGTGGTGCAGCGGCAGCCAGCTGATCGTGGCGCCGTCGGCATCGAGGGCGAAGGCGCGGCGGATCATCTCGAGGTTGGCGGCAATGTTGCCGTGGGTGATCACCACGCCCTTGGGGCGGCTGGTGGAGCCGGAGGTGTATTGCAGCAGGGCGATGTCGGCGGGTGCAGGGTCGTGCGGCGGCGGGTCGGCGGTGCCCTGGAGCAGGTCGGCGGGGCGCACGAGGATGGAAGGTGCCGCACCGTCGCGCGGCAGGGCGATGACGAGGGCGGGGCGGGCCTGGGCCATGATGGCGGCGATGCGGGCGGTGGCGCGCGGGTCGTCCCAGGCGGGGGTGGGGACAGGGATGGCGCCGGCATAGAGGCAGCCGACGAGGCAGCGCAGGAAGTCGAGCCCCTGCGGCAGTGCCACCAGAACGGGGCGGCCCGCGGCCCCGGCGGCGCGCAGGCGGGCGGCGACGGTGCGGGCGTCGCGGTCGAGCTCGGCGTAGGTCGCGGCGTCGGATTCGCGTTCGCCGCGTTCGAGGAAGCGCAGGGCGGTGTGGCCGCCGCGTTCCACGGCCCAGCGGCGCAGGGCGCGCACGAGGCTGGTGCCGGCTTCATCCTGCCAGGGGTCGGCGCCGCCTCGGGCGCTGCGTTGCTCGTCCATCGCTCGGCTCCCTGGCGGGCGGCCGCGCCCCCTCGGTGCAAACAAGATACGAGCGGGTTGTTCCGCCGGGAAGTGGCGCGTAGAACCCGTGGCCCGACATGGGCGCGCAGTGGCGCGGCGAGGGAGCCTGGGACATGCTCGAGAAGCTTTCGGATCCGCGCTTCGCCACGATCTCGACGCCGAGTGCGCATGCGCTGGACCTGGCGCGGCGCGTGCTGGCGGAGAATCCGGCGCCGCTGCTGTGCGAGGTGGGGGTCGGGCTGGGTGCGACGTCGATCGAGCTGTGCCGGCTGCTGGATCATCGCGGGGAGATCTGGTTCTTCGACTTCGAGGAGAAGCTGGCGGAACTTGGCGCGGACCTGCGCGCGGCCGGCTTCGGGAATTTCCGCACCTTCGGCAATTCGCGCCGCACCTTCGACAGCTATGCCTGGACCTTGGCCATGCAGCTGCGGCGGCGGCGGGCGGCGGGCGAGCAGGCGTTCATCGACCTTGCCTATCTCGACGGGGCGCACACGTTTTTTCACGACGCCCCCGCAACGGTCTGCCTTAAGGAGATGTTAAGACCTGGGGGATATTTGTTGATGGACGATTACGACTGGACGATCGCGGTGTCGCCGACCATGCGGCCCTCGGTCAATCCGGCCATCGTGCGGGACTACACCGAGGAGCAGATCGAGCTGTCGCATGTGGAGATGGTTTGCGCCCTGCTGCTCGACGACGATCCGGCGTTCGAGCGCGTTGACATCGGATATCGTCGCCAGGAGCACCGGCGCGCCTACCGCCGCCTGCGCTAGTTTTTCCGGGCCCGACCATGCCGCTCGGTGAGGGCGGGCCCGCGCGGCGCGGCGCACACCCGGCCGCGGTGCGGGTTTTCGTCGGCCACACCGAGGCGGTGCTGGAAGCCGAGGAGGCGCCGCCGGACGACACGCCCTCGCGCGGGCAGCGCCTGCATTTCACCCTGCCGGCCGGCAGCACCGTGATCCGCCTGGCCTCGCCGCTGCGCAGCCATGAGGTGGATACGCGCCAGCTGGGCGTGGCGATCCAGCGCATCGAGGTTGATGGGCGGGCGGTGGCGCTCGACGGGCCGGAGATCCGTTCCGGCTTCTATCGGCTGGAGGAAAGCGGCAACATTTCCTGGCGCTGGACCAATGGCGATGCGGTGATCGAGCTGCCGGAACTGCCGGAGCCGGCGCGGCTGGTGGTGGCGGTGACGCCGTGGTCGGTGCCGACGATGGCGCGGCCGCAGGGGCGGCGGGTGGCGGTGGTGTGCTGGGATGTGGCGCACAACCCGGTTGGCCGCGCGCATGTGGTGTATCGGCTGCTGCAGCGGGACTGGCAGCCGGAACTGGTCGGCCCGGCCTTCCGCCGCTTCGGGGACGGGCTGTGGCCGCCGCTGCGCGAGGAGGGGATCGCGCTGCGCAGCTTCCCGGCCGAGACGCTGGCCGATGTGTGGACCGAGGGCGCGATCCTGGCGCTGTCGCACCGCTACGACCTGGTGGTGGTGAGCAAGCCGCGCCTGCCGGGGCTGCTGCTGGGGCTGTTGCTGGCCGAGCAGAGCCGATGCCCGATCATTGTCGATACCGACGAGTCCGAGCAGGCCTTCATGACGCATCACGGCGAGGGGACCGCGCTGGATCGCACGAGCCTGCTGACCGAGCCGTTCGGGGCGCTGGGCACCGCGTTGGCCGCGCAGCTGCTGGACGTGGCCGATGCGCGCACTGCCTCGGGGCCGCTGCTGCAAATGGAGCATGGCGGCCACCTGGTGCGCCATGCGCGCGACGAGGCGGCCACGGTGCCCGGGCGCGCGGAGGCCCGCCAGCGGCTCGGCTTCGCCGACAGCGATTTCGTGCTTGCCTTCGTGGGCACGATCCGGCCGCACAAGGGGCTTGCCGTCGTGCTCGCGGCGATCGAGGCGGCGGACGATCCGGCGCTGCGGCTGTTGCTGGTCGGGCCGGTGCATGATGCCGCACTGCGCGCCCGGCTGGCCGCCCAGCCGCCCAGCCGGGTGGTTCACCACGAGGGTGCGAGCCTGGGGACGCTCGGGGAGTATCTGGTGGCCGCGGATCTGGTACCGCTGCTGCAGGACCCGGCGGCGCGCATCGCGCAGTCGCAGGTGCCGGCCAAGCTCGCCGATGCGTTGCAGCATGGCGTGCCGGTGGTGGCCACCGACGTGCCGCCGCTGCGCGACCTGGCGCGGCGGGGCGTGGTCGACCTGATCGGGCCGCAGGATTTTCCAGGCTACCTCAAGGCGGCGATGACGCGCGGGCATTCGCCGGAGCGCGCGCGCGCGGCGCGGCGGGTGTTCGAGAGCGAGTTCGGCCTGGAGGTGAACCGCGCCCGGCTGGGCCTGGCCATCGACGAGGCGCTGGCGGGCTTCAACCCGGTGCGGCCGCGCGCCGCCGAGGCGCTGGCTGTGCTGCGCCGGGAGACGCGCCGGGCGATGCGCCCGCCGATGGCGTTGCCGCCGCCGCCGCGGGGGGCGCAGGATCTGGTGTTCTTCTGGAAACAGAATGACTCCGGCCTGTTCGGGCGGCGCAGCGACATGGTGGCGAAGTATCTGCGCCGCAGCGGCCGGTTCCGCCAGGTGCTGCACTTCGACCTGCCGCTGCACATGTTCGACCTGCGCAACATGGCCCGCGCGCAGGACGAGGGGCGCGGCAGCACCGGGGCGATGCAGGCGCGCGGCAGCATCGCGCGCGCGATCGGCCTGGCCGACGAGCCGGGCCTGCACCGTTCGCTGATGCTGACGCATTCGCTGGACAATGAAGCCACCCTGGCCGGGCTGCGCACGCACGACCCGGATGACTTCGCCGCCTTCGTGCTGGCGCGCATGCGCGAGCACGGCATGGCGCCGGAGACCACGCTGGCCTGGGTTTGCCCGGTGGTGTGGGGCTTCGGGGAGATGGCGCGGCGGCTCGGGTTCGCGCGCGTCGTGGTCGACCTGGTCGACGACCAGCGCAGCTGGAAGATGGACGCGGCGCGGCGGGCGCGGATGGAGGCGGAATACGCGGCCACGCTGGGCTGCGCGGACCTGGTGCTGACCAATTGCGCGGGCAACCGCGAGCGGTTCCTGGCGCAGCATCCCGACATCCATGTGGTGCCGAACGGCGCGGAGTTCGGGCCGCCGGACGCGGCGCCGGTCGTGCCCGATGCGCTGGCGGCGCTGAAGCGGCCGGTGCTCGGCTATGTCGGCAATCTGCGCGACCGGGTGGACTGGGAGCTGCTGTCCGCCATCGCCGCCGCGCGGCCCGACTGGTCGATCGCGCTGCTGGGGCCGCGCGACAATCCGGAGGCGGAGGCCGCGATGGCGCGCCATGCCAACGTTCATCTGCCCGGGCCGGTCGACTACGAGACGATGCGCGCCTGCCTGCGCCAGTTCGACGTGGCGATCGTGCCGCACAAGGTCGATGCGATGACCGACGCGATGAACCCGCTCAAGGTCTACAACTATCTCGCCGCCGGGCGGCCGGTGGTGGCGACGGAGGTGGCCAACCTCGACGATGTGTCCGACCTGATCGCGGTGGCGACGGACGCGCCAGGCTTCATCGCCGCGGTGGAGCGGGCGCTGTTGCGCGGGGTGGGGCCGGCTTTGTCGGTGGAGCGGCGGGCGGCGCTGTCGTGGTCCGGCCGGGTGGCGGCGATGCTGCGCCTGCTCGACGGGAAGTCACGCCCGCTGCGAGACGAAGGTCAGGGCGGGGATGGCCAGGCCCGGTGGCTGGTAGGCGACGACGCGGGTCGGCAGGCCGATCTCGGCGAGCCGGTCGGGCAGGTCGCCGCCGAACTCGGTGTAGACCAATGAACGGCCGCCATCGCCGGAGCCGTGGTACGCGGGCGGCAGCAGGTGGATGTCCGCCGCGCCGCTGGTGTCCACGCGCGCGAGGCTGCGCGGCGGCAGCGGAACCTGGGTGGGGATGGTGAACACATGATGTCCGCCCCGCCGCAGGATGCGGCGTATCTCGGCAAAAGCCTGCATCGGACGGCGCACATGCTCCAGGATGTCCGAGGTCACGACGAGGTCGAAGGAGTCGTCGGCGTGGGTGCTGGCCATCAGGTCCTGCACCTCGATGCCGGCATGGCTGGCGGCGGCGCCGGGGGCATAGACCGATTGCACATAGCGCCCGGCGCGCGCGAGGTGCGGGCGCAGCGGGCCGGTGATGCCGGGCTCGTAGATCGCCAGGTGCGCCAGCCCGCCGGCTTCGGCCAGTTCGCGCAGGCTGGTGGCGCGGCCGTTGCCGTGGAGGTCCAGCAGGACGGCGGCCTGGGCGCGGAAGCGCAGGTTGGCGCGGCAGGCGGGGCAGTAGAAGGTCTCGCGCCAGAGCTGCGAGGCCTGGTGGAATATCCCGGTCCAGCCGCAGACGCGGCAGGTGTCGGGCACGCCGTTTGCCGCGACCCGCAGCGCCGGTGCGGCGCCGGGGGGCGGGGCGTGCAGGATACGGTTGTGCTGGCTGCCGCCGCGCGATTCCACGGCCTCCTCGCCGGCGCCGTGCAGCACAGCCACGCAGTGGCGCGCGCCATATCGCCCGTCGAGCCGCAGGTGCGGGGCGCCGCCCTGGACCGCGAGGCGGGTGAGAGCGATATGCGTGGTGTTGACCAGCATCGCGCCGCATTCGCCCATCGCCTCGGCGTCGATGCTGGCGGCGATGCCGCTGAGCGGCGCCTCGGCCTGGCCGAGCACGGACAGGGCGCGCAGGCAGGACGCGGCGCGCAGCGACAGGCTGCCGCCGGGGTCCGCCCGCCCGCGCACCGTGACGGCGCTGCCGGCGATCCCGGCGGCGTCGACATGCAGCGCGAAGCCGGCGCTGTCGATGATGTCGAGTCCGGCGGCGCGGCCGTGCTGGCCGATATCGGCGAGGACGAGGTCGCCGGTGGCGCCGTCGCACGCCTGCAGCACCACCGCCTCCAGCCCGCTGCCGCGCACCGACAGGCCGCGCAGGACGAGGCCGGGGCTGGCGGCGGCGCGGACCGCCACGCCCTCGCTGCCCTCGACGCGGAGATCCTCCAGCCGGCATCCGGCGGCGCCGCGCAGTTCCAGCGCCGCGCGTCCGCGCCCGCCGCCGCCCGACAGGGTCAGGTTGTGCAGCGCGCAGCCCTGCGCCGACACGGTTACGCCGGCCTCCGCGCCGCGCAGCCGCAGGACGGTGCCGCCCTGCGCGCCGTGCAGCGCCACGGAGCGGTTCAGCAGGAGGGTCTCGGCCAGGACGAATTCCGCGCCGTCGAGCAGGATCATGGCCGGGCCGGATGGATCGGCCAGCGCCGCGCGCAGCGCCGCGATGTCGGCCACCGTCGCCTCGCTCACCGCGTGTTTCCCATGCTGCCCCGCTCCTGCGCTGCCGGCGCGTGGCGCGCAGTGTGATCGGCGAGGGCCCCGCGATGCAAACTCAACCCCTGCCGCACGTGATGGTCCATGGCACGTTCGACGTGGCCAATTACGGCGACCTTCTGTTTCCGCACGTGCTGACGTTCGGGTTGCGACCGGTGGCGCATCGCCTGACCGTGGTGTCGCCGCGCGGCGGGGCGATGGGGTGGATCGATGCGATCGAGGCGCTGCCGATGGCGCAGGCGCGGGGGATGGAAGCGGACCTGCATGTGGTGGGCGGCGGCAACATCATCCATGCCGGCGATACGCCGCTCGCCGAGTACCGCGACATTCCGGGCGGCAGCGCCCGGGCCTATGCGGGGCTGTGGCGCGACGTGGCGGCGCAGGCGGCGCGGGACGGGGCGCGGCTGGCGTGGAACGCGCCCGGCGTGCCGCGCCCGCTGGTGGGGGTGGATGGCGCCGCGGCGGCGTTGGCGCGTTGCGACCTGCTGGTGGTGCGCGACGCTTCGAGCGCGGCAAATCTCGGCTCGGAGGAGCCGCCGATCGTTGTGCCGGACACGGCGCTGGACCTTGCGCGCATGTGGCCGGCGCAGACGCTCGGCCCGGCCGCAGCGGAAGCCTTCGCGCGCCATGGCCTGCCGCGCCCGGCGCGCTGGATCGCGCTGCATGCCAATGCCCGCTACCTCGATGGCGACGCGGCGGCGATGGCCGGGCACCTCGCCGCCCTGGCGCGCGGGCTCGACGCGGTGCCGGTGCTGCTGGCGCTGGGGCCGTGCCAGGGGGATGACGCGCTGGCGCGGGCGATCGGCGCGCACCTGCCGCCGGGCAGCCTGGTGCTCGATCGGCCGGCCGGGTTGCGCGAGGTGGCGGGGCTGATCGCCCATGCCGAGGCCTATGCCGGCTCGTCGCTGCATGGGCTGATCACCGCGCTGTCCTATGGGCGGCCGGGGGTGGTGGTGGCGCGCGGGCCGCTCGCCAAGTTCGCCGGGTTCCTGGCGCATGTGGGCATGGAGGAACAGTTCCTGGCGGGCTGGCCGGCGGCGGTGCAGGCGGCGCCCGCGCTGCTGCGGCCGCTCGACGGCGCGGCGCTGTCCGGGATCGCCCGGGCGCAGGACCGTATCGCGGCCCACTGGCACCGGCTGCGCGCACTGCTGGGGGAGCCGCCGGCGCCGCGCCGCGCTGCCGCGCCCACGCCTGCACCAGCGCCCGCGCCGGTTCCCATCGCGGCTGCAACTGATCCGGTGCCGGGTGGCGCCTGTCCGGTCTGCGGCGGCGGCGAGGTGCGGACGGTGGCGACGTTGCCGGACCGGATCGGGGCGGGCGCGCCCTGTGCCGGGTGTGGCGCTTCGGCGCGGCATCGGGGATTGCGCATGGTGCTGGAGGCGGTCCGCGTGCCGGAGTGGCGCGGCCGGACATGCCTGCGGCTGGGCGAGACCGGGCGGATTGCCGCGGCGGGCTGGTTCGCCGCCTGCGCCGAGGCCGCGGAACCGGGCGCGCGCCACCACCTGATCCTGGCCGTCGATGCGCTGGAGGGCGCGGCGGACCTGGCCGGCACGCTGGCGGAATGGCGCGGCCTGCTGGCGCCGGGCGGGGTGCTGCTGGTGTCGATGCGCACCGTGCCGGGGCGGGCGGACACGCTGGACTGGGGGTTCGCGCGCGGCGACCGTGCCGGCGAATTCCGCGCGTTCGGGGCGGATGTGGCCGCGGCGCTTCCGGCCCTGGTGCCCGGTGCGGCGGTGCTGGAGGTCGGCGGCGTCGACCCCATGACGGGCACGCCAGCGATCGCCTTTGCGGTGGCGGAGGAGGGTGCTGCGCTGGCGCCGTTTGCCGCATCGGGCCTGGCCACGCGGAGCCTCGGCGCATGACGACCATTGAACTGGCGCCCGACCTGGCCGGCGAGATTGCGGCGATCGCGGGGGAGATCCCGACGCCGACCGAGGGGCTCGGGGCGCGGATCGCGGCGGCGCGCGCGGCGTGGCCGGGCGACCTGCGCCTGCGCCTGCTGGAGGGGGAGTGGCACGAGAAATCCGGCCGGGCCGGGGCGGCGGAGGCGGCCTATCGCGACGCTGCCGCGGCACACCCCGCCAATCCCTGGCCGGCGGCGCGGCTTGCCGGACTGTTGCTGGCCACCGGGCGGGCGGCGGCGGTGCAGGCGATGTTCGCCCCGTCGATCTGGACCGCCGCCTTGCCGGAGGCCACCCGCACCGCGCTGCTGTCGCGGCTGGTGGCCGCCATGCCGGACCTTGCGGCGCGCGCCACATTCCTGAACGGCCTGCTGCGCGGGGAGGCGGATGACCGCTTCGTGCTGCTGAAGCTGGCGGCCCTGCGTTTCCGCCAGCGTGACCGTGCCGAGGCGGCGCGGCTGTTCGAGGCGGCGCGGCGGCATGGCACGCTGCCGGTCGAGAGCGAGCTGCTGGAGCTGGAGCTGCATCTCGCCGCCGGGCGGTTCGCGCAGGCGCTGGAGCTGGCGCTGGCGCTGCATGCCCGCCATCCCGACCGCATCGACTTCGCGCGGCGCACGATCCAGACGGCGCATTTCGCCCATCGCCCGGACCTGCTCGTCGAGCTGGTCGACCGGGCCTTGGCGCGCTGGCCGGAGGATTGGCTGCTGCTGTTCCGCTACAACCGCGCCGCTTTGCCGGCCGCGCCCGATGCGGCGCTGTTCGCGCGGCTGGCGGCGCAGGCGGGGCTGCGGAAGGGCGACGATCGCTGGCTGTTCCAGTTCGCCGTCGCGTGCCTGCGCCAGCGCCGGACGGACGAGGCGATGGCGCTGTTGCCGCGCCTGGCGCAGGGCAGCCCGGTATCGCCGATGGCCGGCCCGCTGCATGCCGCGATGGCGACGCGCGACGCGTGGGAGTCCGGCCGCATTGTCGTCAACGACGCCGAGGTCGATGTGCAGGTGGTGCGCCATCCCGCCGCGCGGGCCACGCTGGTCGTGCTGGCCGGGGTGCAGGGCGGCATCGGCTACCTGCCGTTCAGCCATGTCGACGCGCTGCTCGCCGGGCATGACGCGCATGTGGTGTATCTGCGCGACCGGCACGCGCGCGCCTTCACCGCCGGGGTGCGCGGCCTGGCGCCGGACGAGGCCGGCACCGTGGCGGCGCTGGGCGGGCTGCTGGCGTCGCTGGGCGGGGTGCCGGCGATCACGATGGGCGCCTCGATCGGCGGGCTGGCGGCGGTGCGGCTGGCCTGCCAGCTGCGCTGCGCGGGCGCGATCTCGTTCGCCGGGCCGGTGCATCTGGGCGGCGGCGAGGGCGATGCGGGCGAGGGCGGCGAGTCGGTGCGCCAGTCGATCACCGCAATGTTCCTGCGCGATGCGCCGGGGGTGCCGGAGATGCTGCGCGCGGCACCCGGCACGCGCGCCTACCAGTGCTTCGGGCCCGGCTACGCGCCGGATGCCGCCGACGCGGCGCTGCTGACGGGGCTGGCCAATGCCGTGCCGGTCGAGGTGGCGTCGTGCTTCGACCATTTCGTGGCCGAGCACATGATCGCCGATGGCAGCTTCGGCCGCATCGTGGAGCGCGCGATGGCCGAGGCGGCGCCATGAGCCGCTCCGTGCTGCTGGCCGGCATGTTCGACATGCAGAACTACGGCGACCTGCTGTTCCCGCTGGTGGCGCGCCATGCGCTGGCCGGGCATGGGCTCGCGCCGGTGCCGATGGCGCCGACCGAAGGGCGCACCCTGCTCGGCGATGCGCTGCCGCCGGTGGCGCTGGGCGACGTGCTCGCCGGGGCGGTGCCGGCGGACGCGATCGCGGTCGGCGGCGGCTACATCATCCACGCGCAGAATCTCGATTTCATCGAGGACTATGACAGCCAGGGCACCGGCGCCTGGGCCGGGCCAGGGCTGTGGCTGGGCGCCACGCTGGCCGCTTCCCTGCGCGACATCCCGATCGCCTGGAACGCGCCCGGCGTGCCGCATCCGTTCACCACGGCGCAACGCCCGCTGGTCCAGGCGGCCTGCCGCGCCGCGGGGCATCTGGCGGTGCGCGACCGGGGCAGCGCGGACCTGCTGGCCGCGCCGGAGGACGCGCCGGCCTGCGTGGTGCCGGACCCGGTGGCCGGGATCGCGGCGATGTGGCCGCGCGCCACGCTGGCGCCGCTGTTCCGCGATCTGCTGGCGCGCAAGGGGCTGCCGGCGGAGGCGCGGCTGCTGGCGATCCATGTGCGCAACCGCTCGATGGCCGGGCTGGACCCGGCGGCGCTGGGCGCGGCGCTTGGGCGGCTGGCGCGGGCGCATGGGGCGGTGCCGATGCTGGTCGCGGTCGGCCAGAGCCATGACGACCCGAAGGTGGCGCGCCTGCTGGCGCCGCACATGGGCGCGCCGGTGCTGCTGCTGGACGATCCGCGCGGGCTGCGGGAGATCACCGCGGCGCTGGCCTTCAGCGCGGCCTATGTCGGCGCGTCGCTGCATGGCTACGTGGTGGCCGGGGCCTATGGCGTGCCGGGGGTGCTGCTCGGGCGGCCGGCCTACCGCAAGTTCGCGGGCTTCCTGGAGCATGTCGGGCGGCCGGAGGATCTCGCGCGCGACTGGGATGGGGCGATCGCGCTGGCCGCCGCGCGCCTGGGCCAGGCGCGCCATGCCGGCATGCCGCAAACGGTGCTGGCGGCGCTGGACCGGCATTGGGCGGCGCTGGCGGCGTCGCTGGCAGATCCGGCGCCGCGGCGGGCGGCGCGGCAGGCGTTCCTGGCGACCCTGGTGGCCCATGGCCTGGCGCGCGAGGGGCCGGGCTGGGCCCTGCTGCCCTTTGTCAACCGCGCTATGCGCGCCGGCGGCGGCGCATCTTCCGGAGCACGACACCATGGATGAGCTGATCCCCGTCGACGCCGACGCGCTGCGCGCCTGGATGGTGCGCTACATCACGGCGATCCTGGACCTGCCCGAGGATGTCGCGACCGGGCAGGCCTTCAACGAATACGGCTTCGATTCGGTCGAGGCGGTGGTGATGGCCGGGGTGATGGAGGAGGAGTTCGGCGTGCCGATCGATCCGATCCGGCTGTTCGAGCACCCCAGCATCGACCGGTTTTCCGTTGCCATGACAGGTGGCGTCGCGGCGGCGGTCGGCGGGCCGGCATGAGCGCGCCCGGTCTGTCGGTGGTGATCGCCTGCCACGCGATGGCGCGCGAGCTGCCGCGCACGTTGCGCTCGCTGGCGCCGCCGTATCAGCGCGACGCGGGGAAGCTGGAGGTGATCGTGGTCGACAACGGGTCGCCATCGCCGCCGCGCGCCGAGGATTTCGCCGCGCTGGGGCTCGACCTGCGGGTGATGCGGGTGGACCGCCCGGGGCCGTCGCCGGTGGCGGCGGTGAATCTGGGGCTGGCGGCGGCGCGCGCGCCCCTGGTCGGGGTGTGGATCGATGGCGCGCGGCTGGCCTCGCCCGGGCTGCTGGCGGCGTGCGCGGCGGCGGCGCGGCTGCATCCGCGCGCCGTGGTGGCGACGCTGAACCACCAGCTCGGCCCGACGCGGCAGCACCAGGCGGCGCTGACCGGCTACTGCCAGGCGGTGGAGGATGCGTTGCTGGACGGCATCGGCTGGCCGGAAGATGGGTACCGGCTGTTCGACATCGCCACGCCCGAGCTGGCCGCCCCCACGGCGCCGATGCTGGAGAGCAACGCGCCGTTCCTCGCGCGGGCGATGTGGGACGAGCTGGGCGGGTTCGACCCGGCCTTCACCGAGCCGGGCGGCGGCGTGGCCAACCCGGACACCTTCATCCGCGCCTGCGCGCTGCCGGGCGCGCAGCTGGTGCGCGTTCTGGGCGAGGGGACGTTCCACCAGTTCCATGGCGGGGTGTCCACCAGCAGCCCGCAGCGGGCGATGGATGTGTTGCGCGATGGTAGCCGGGCCTATCTGCGCCGGCGCGGGCGGCCGCTGGCGCCGGTGCGGGCGACCGGATGGCTGTTCGACGCGCGGCAGGGCGCGCTGGCCGAATTGGTGCCGGCATGAGCCCCGCGGACCTGGCGCGCTATCGCGAGGCGGGGTTCCTGTCGCCGCTGCGCGCGCTGCCCGAGGACGAGATGGCGGGATGCCTCGCCCGGCTGGAGGCGGCGGAGGCGGCGCGCGGCGGGCGGATCGGCGCGGTGCAGAACATCAAGCTCCACCTGCTGCTGCCCTGGATCTGGGACCTCGTGCACGATCCGCGCATCGTCGACCCCGTGCAGGAGATCCTGGGGCCGGACGTGCTGTGCTGGGCTTCGGGGTTCTTCGACAAGCGGCCGGGCGAACCGCAGCATGTGCCGTGGCACCAGGATGCGACCTACTGGGGGCTGACCGAGCCGCACGCGCTGACGGCGTGGCTCGCCTTCACCCCGTCGGGGCCGGGCAATGGCGGGCTGCGGGTGGTGCCCGGCAGCCATCGCGCCCCGGTGCAGCACCGCGACACCTTCGACAACACCAACATGCTGCCCGGGCGCGAGGAGGTGGCCGTCGAGGTGGACGAGGCGCAGGCGGTGGATATCGTGCTGGCGCCGGGCGAGATGTCGCTGCACCACCTGCTGCTGGTGCACGGCTCGCGGGCCAACCAGGGCGGGCAGCGGCGCTGCGGGCTGGCGATCCGCTACATTGCCGGACACCTCGGCCGGGTGCGCGGGGCGCGCGGCACGGCGACGCTGGTGCGCGGGCGCGACCATGGCGGCTTCGCGCTGGAGCAGCCGCCCGACGGGCCGTTCGATCCGGCGGCGACGGCGCGCTACCGCGACATCCTGCGCATCTGGACGCGCGGCGTGTTCGACGAGATCGGGCTCAGCCGCGCCGAGGGGGGCTGAGCATGGGCAAGGCGCTGAGCGCGGCGCAGGTCGCGCGCTACTGCGAGACCGGTGCGCTGCATCCGCTGCGCGTGTTGTCGGAGGAGGACGCGGCGGTGTGCCTGCGGCAGCTGGAGGCGGAGGAGGCGCGCCGCGCCGGGCGGCTGCCGCCGGCGCTGAACGCCAAGGCGCATTTGCTGCTGCCGTGGCTGTGGGACCTCGTGCACCTGCCGGCGATCGTGGATGCGGTGGAGGACCTGCTGGGGCCGGACCTGCTGTGCTGGGGCACCAGCTTCATCTCCAAGTCCGGGCGGGACGACCGCCATGTCACTTGGCACCAGGACGCGACGCACTGGCACCTCACCGCCCCGCGCGCGGTGACGGCGTGGCTGGCGCTGACGCCGAGCACGCGGGAGAACGGCTGCGTGCGCGTGCTGCCCGGGACGCATCGCGGCGCGGTGGCGCATCGCGACAGCGGCGACCGGCTGAACATGCTGGGCATGCGCGAGGAGGTGGCCGCACCCATCGACGGCGCGGCGGCGGAGGACATGGCGTTGGCGCCGGGCGAGATGTCGCTGCACCATCCGCTGGTGATCCACGGCTCCGAGCCCAACCGCTCCGGCGCGCGGCGGACGGGCTTCGCCATCCGCTACATCGCCGGCGACGTCGGCCAGGCGGACGGGTTGGCGAATTCCGCCACGCTGGTGCGCGGGCGCGACCATGGGCTGTTCGCGCCGGAAGTGGCGCCGGAAGGGCCGTTCCATCCCGACGCGATGCGCCGCCATGCCGATGTGGTGCGCCAGGGCATGCGGGTGATCTTCGGCGCGGGGCGCGCGGCGGGATGATCGCGGCCGGGCTGGCCGATCCCGACCTGGCGCCGGCGCCGCCGGAACCGCCGGTCTGGGTGGAGGGGCTGCGGGCCTGGATGGTGTCGGCCCATGCCGATGTGCAGGCCCTGTTGCGCCTGCGGACGATGGCCCCGCCGGATCCGCGCGCCTTACTGGGCCGGGTCGAGGCGCGCACCGGGCGCAGCTATCCGCACCTCGCCGCCGTGCTGGACGGCACGATGCTGTTCCAGACCGGCCCGCGCCATGCCAACGCGCGCCAGGTGATGGGCGGCGTGCTGGCCGGGCTGTCGCGGCGCTGGAGCGCCGATGCTCTGCGCGCCGAGGCCGACGCCATCCTGGCCGCACTGCCGGACGATGCGACGCTTGATGTGGCGGGGGGGCTGGCCGAGGAACTGCCGTGCCGGGTCGCCGGCGACATGCTGGGCCTCGCCCCGCACCGGCTGCGGCGTCTGCGCGCGATGAGCCAGCAGGTGACGGCGGTGTGGCGGCCGCTGCCTTCGCTGCGCGAATATGCGCGGCTGGAGGCACTGTGTGCGGAGGCGCATGCCGACCTCGCCGCCGCCCCACCCTGCCTGCCCGGCGCCGCGGCGGACGCGCTGGACGTGCCGCTGGCCGACCTGGTGATGTTCCTGGTGATCGCCGCCGTCGACAGCACCGCCAGCTCGATCGGCGCCGGGCTCGACCTGCTGGCGCGCGACCGGGCGCTGCAGGCGCGGCTGCGTGCCGACCCGCATCTGGTCGACGGCTTCGTGGCCGAGACGCTGCGGCTGGCCGGGCCGTTGCGCCGTCTGAACGACCGGATTGCCCAGGTGCCGACGACGATCGGCGGGGTGGAGATGCCCGCCGGGGCAACGGCGATCCCGCAGGTCGATCGTGCCCATCGTGACCCGCTTGCCTATCCGGACCCGCATCGCATCGACCTCACTCGGACCGGGCCGGCCACGCTGGGCTTCGGCGGCGGCGGCCATGCCTGCCAGGGCGGGGTGCTGGGGCAGGCGCAGGTGGCGGCGATGCTGGGCGCCGTGCTGGAGCGGTTCGACATCGCGCTGGGGCCCGGGCGGCGGGCGCTCGCCGAGGACCCGATCCTGCGGCGCTATGAGGCGTTGCCGCTGCGCCTGGCACGGGTGGCGTGAGCGGAGCGCCGCACGACGCCGCCCTGCCCGCGCGCATCGCCGCCTGGGTTCGGGCGGTCGCGCCGGCGGGCGTGGCGGTGGCGGTTGACCGTGTCGGGCCGGCGGCGCCGTTCGATGCGGCGGAGGCGGCGGTGGTCGCACGGGCCGGGGCGGGGCGACGGGACACGTTCGCGACCGGACGGCGTCTCGCCCGCGCCGCGCTGTTCGAGCTTGGCGCCATGCCGGGCAGCCTGCCGGCGGATGACGACGGGGTGCCGCGATGGCCCGCGGGATTCATGGGCTCGATCAGCCATGCGGACGGGCTTTGCATCGCACTCGCCGGGCGGGCGGGGGACCTCGCGGGCATCGGGGTCGATCTCGAGCGCGCCGAACGGGTGGTGCCGGCGCTCGCGCGGCGGATCTGCCGGGTGGATGAATCCAACCCGGGTGACGCCGCCGTGCTCGCGCTGCGGTTTGCCGCGAAGGAGGCGGTGTTCAAGGCGTATTTCCCGTCGACCCGGTGCCGGCTGGGCTTCCAGGATGTTCATGTGGCCATCGCGCCGGCATCCGATCGCTTCGAGGTGCGGCTGGCCTGCACGGCCAGGCCGGCGTTGGGTAGCCGGCGCGCATTCGACGGCCGGCTTGCCCGGTTCGGGCATCATGTCGTCGCCGGCGTGTGGGTTGCGCGATGAGCGAGGCGGCGCGGGCGGGGCCTGGCCCTACCGGTCGCGCCGGTTGGCCGCCTGGCCTTCCGTTCGCCAGCGTTCGACGGTCATCGTGGACAGGTCGAAGCGGTCGCGGGTGGTGGCGTAGCCATGGCCGCCCATGCGGCCGAGAGCGTCGAGCGCCGCGGGATCGACATGGAGGGTGGCGGGGTCGACCACGTGGGGCGCGAAATGGGCGAACAGGACCTCGCCCAGGATGATCTCGCGCGAATTGCCGATGCCGAGCGTCGTGTGCTGCCGGCATTCGAAGGAAGCGGGCGCTTCGGCGATGAAGGGGCATGGGACGCGGATGCCGGGGCGGGCGGTGAAGCCGGCCTGGGCGAGTTCGTCGATGCCGGGTTCGAACGGCACGGCGCAGACATTCATCGCCTCGGCCATGGCATCGGAGACGATGTTGACGGTGAAGGCCAGCGTGTCGCGCACGTTGCGGCCGGTGTCCTTTTGCGGGCCGGTCGGGCGGTATTCGACGCCGAGGGCGAGAATGGCCGGGTCGGCGGAGAGGCAGTTGAAGAAGCTGAACGGCGCGGCATTGACGACGCCGTCGCGGGAGATGGTGGTGACGAGCGCGATGGGGCGGGGCACCACGGCGCCGATCAGCAGCTTGTAGCGCTCGCGCCCGGTGAGGGCGGCGAAGTCGAAGGTGACGGCGGTGTGCGGCTTGTCGTTCACGTGCGGGGCCTTGCTGTGGGCGGGCGCGGCGCGGGGCCGAGGCCCTCGCGGTCGGCGAAGGGCGCCAGGAGCTGGCGGATGTCGGCCGGGTAGGGGGTGGCCAGGACGGCGCGCTCGGCCACGGCCTGCAGGTGCGCGTCCATCAGCGCGGCGGCGCGGGCCGCGTCGCCATTCTGCAGGGCCGCGAGAATCTGCTGGTGTTCGGAGATGGCGCATTCCGGCGAGTGCGGGCGGCCATAGACGGAGAGAATGAGGGCGCAGCGCGAGGATACCTCGTCGATGTAGCGCTCCAGCAGCGCATTGCCGGACATCTGCGCGAGCAGCAGGTGGAACTCGCCGGCCAAGCGGATGGATTCCGGGCCGCCGCGGGCGCGGGCCTCGTCCTCGCGGGCGATGTGCTCGCGCAACTCGCGCACCTGCTCGGACGAGAGGCGGCCGGCGAGAAGCTCCATCATCAGCCGTTCCAGGCCGCGCCGGACCTCGAAGGCATCGCGCGCCTCGTCGAGCGACGGCAGGGCGACCGTGGCGCCGCGGTTGGGCTTGATCTCGACCAATCCTTCGATGGCGAGGCGGGTAAGGGCTTCGCGCACCAGGGTGCGGCTGACTCCGAAGCGTTCGCCGATGGTGTCTTCCGGCAGCTTGGTTCCGGCGCGCAGGGCCTGCTCGATGATGGCGCGGCGCAGGGCGCGATAGACCGCCTGGGCACGGGCACCGGCGGGCGCCGGCGGGCCGATGCGCGTCGGTGCGGCGGGGGGCTTGGCTGCGCGGGGCATGGCTGGAGGCGTTTCCTTTCCTTCCGGCGCGGTGAATTCACTTGTCGCTGGAAATTGTATGCAATACGCTCTTGAAACTGCATGCAAGCATGCTTGACGTATGGGCGCAATACGCCCGCGAAATGGGCATATTGCTGAATTTTTGGGCGCATCGGCGCCGGCAATGGAGGTTGACATGCTGCAATCGCTTCGTCGGATCGGCGCTTCCTCGCGGCGTGGCTGGTTGCTGGGGGCCGCGGTGGCGCTCGGCCTCGGCGCCCTGGGCGCCACGCCGGCCGATGCCCAGCAGGGCAAGACGTTGAAATGGGGTGCGGCGCGCGAGATCGCCTCGCTTGACCCCTACTCGTTCGGCGAGACATTCACGCTCGCGGTGCTCAACCACGTCTATGAAGGGCTGGTGCGCTACACTGGCGATCTCAGCATCGAGCCGGCCCTGGCGACCAGTTGGGAGACCGTGTCGCCCACCGTGTGGCGCTTCAAGCTGCGCCCCGGCGTCACCTTCCACAACGGCGAGGCGCTGACCGCCGACGACGTGATCGCCTCGCTCGCCCGCGTCACCCACGAGACGTCGCCGCTGAAGGGCAACCTTCCCGCCTACAAGGCGGCGCGCAAGATCGACGACCTCACCGTCGAGATCGAGGTCAACGGGCCCTATCCGCTGCTGCTCAACGACCTCACCAACATCTACATTCTGTCCAAGAAATGGATGGAGGCGAACAACGCCCTGCTGCCGACCGACAGCGGCAAGGGCATCAAGGGCTATGCCACCGACAACGCCAACGGCACCGGCCCGTTCAGCGTCGAATCCCGCCGCCCGGATGCGCGCACGGTGTTCGTGGTGAACCCGAAGTGGTGGGACACGCCGCAGCACAACATCGCGCGCATCGAGTTCTCGCCGATCGCCTCGGCCGCGACCCGCGTCGCCGCCATGCTGTCCGGCGAGATCGACTTCACCAACGTGGCCCCGCTGCAGGACCTGCCGCGCCTGGCCGCCGCCCCTGGCGTGAAGGTGATGCAGAGCAACGAGCTGCGCACGGTCTATTTCGCCATGAACCTGGGCGACCGGCTCACCGGCAGCGACATCAAGGACCGCAACCCGCTGAAGGACATCCGGGTGCGCGAGGCGCTGTATCGCGCCATCGACATCGAGGCGGTGCATCGGCGCGCCATGCGCGGCCTGTCGCGCAACACCGGATCGGTGGTCGCCCCGGCGATTCCCGGCTTCGTGCCGGCGCTGGACACCCGCCTGCCATTCGATCCCGATGGCGCCAGGAAGCTGCTGGCCGAGGCCGGCTACCCCAACGGGTTCAGCTTCGGCATGAACTGCGTCAGCGACGGGTTGGTGAACGAGGAGGAGTTCTGCCAAGCGGTGGCCAGCATGTGGACGCGCGTCGGGCTGAAGGCCACGCTCGACCTCGCGCCGCGCAGCCAACAGACGCCCAAGCGCGTGAAGGGCGAGTTCGACGTCATCTCCTTCGGTTGGGCCAACGAGCCGATGATCGACGCCTATTCCATCCTGGTGCAGGTGGTGCGCAGCAAGAGCGGCGCCGGCGGCGTGTTCAACTGGGGCAACTGGGGCCGGGCGGACATGGACGCGCTGATCGATCAGGCGGGCGTGGAGCTCGACCGGCCGAAGCGGCTGGCGCTGATGACCGAGGCGCTGACCATCCTGAAGCGCGAGCACCTGTTCATCCCGCTGCACCAGCAGCCCATGGCCTGGGCCGCCCGGGGCAACATCCTCACCATGGTCCAGGCCAGCGACAACAAGCCGCGCCTGTGGCTGACGAAGATGCAGTAAGGGACAGGGGCAAGCGGGCCGATGCTCGCCTTCCTGACCAGGCGGCTGCTGAACGCGGCGGGGGTGATGCTCACCGTCGCGTTCCTCGCCTTCATGATCTTCCGCTTCGTGGGCGATCCCGTGGAGCTGATGCTCAACGAACAGGCGAGCCAGGCGCAGCGCGACGAGTTGCGCACCCGCCTGGGGCTCGACCGCAGCTTCCCGCTGCAATACGCCAGCTTCGTCCTCAATGCCGCGCGCGGCGAGTTTGGCATCTCCTACCGCAACCAGCAGGACGTGATCGTGCTGATCGCCGAGCGGCTGCCGGCCACACTGGAGCTGGTGCTGGTGGCCACCTTCCTGTCGTTGGCGATCGGCATTCCGCTCGGCGTCTACACCGCGATCGCGCGCAATTCCTGGCCGGCCCAGGCGCTGCAGTTCCTCTCGGTGCTCGGCGTGTCGCTGCCGAGCTTTGCCGTGGGCATCCTGCTGATCCTGCTGTTCTCCGTCACCCTCGGCTGGCTGCCCGCCTTCGGGCGCGGCGAGGTGGTGCAGATCGGCTGGTGGAGCACCGGGCTGCTCACCCCGAGCGGCCGGATGGCGCTGATCCTGCCGGGCATCACGCTGTCGCTGTTCCAGATCACCCTGGTGATGCGCCTGGTGCGGGCGGAGATGCTGGAGACGCTGCGCACCGACTTCATCCGCTTCGCCCGCGCGCGCGGGCTGCGCAACCACGCGATCAACTTTCGCCACGCGCTGCGCAACTGCCTGATGCCGGTGATCACCGTCACCGGGCTGCAGATCGGCAACCTGATCGCCTTCGCGCTGGTGACCGAGACAGTGTTCCAGTGGCCGGGCATGGGCATGCTGTTCGTCCAGGCGGTGACCTTCGTCGACATCCCGGTGATGGCCGCGTACCTGATGCTGGTCAGCCTGGTGTTCGTGGTGCTGAACACGTTGGTCGACCTCACCTACGCCCTCGTCGACCCCCGGCTGCGCCAGGACCAGGTGCGCGCCAATGGCTGACAATGCGCTGGCGCGCTGGCTCGACAGCGACATGGGGGCGAGCTTCCGCGCCTCGCCGGTTGCCTGCGCCTCCTTCGCGGTCATCGTGCTGGTGGCGGCCAGCGCCTTCCTCGCGCCGCTGATCGCGCCGCAGAACCCCTACGACATCGGCCAGCTGTTCATCGAGAAGGCCGAGATCCCGCCGATCTGGACGCGCGACGGCGAGTGGCCGTTCATCCTCGGCACCGACCCGCAGGGCCGCGACGTGCTCAGCGCCATCCTCTACGGCACGCGCATGTCGTTGCTGATCGGCGTGGCCGCGGTGGCGGTGAGCATGACGATCGGGGTGACGATCGGGCTCGCCGCGGGCTTCCTGGGCGGCTGGGTGGACAACCTGCTGATGCGGGTTGCGGACACCGTGCTGTCCATCCCGACGCTGCTGGTGGCGATCCTGGTCAGTGCCGTGTTCCGCGCCTTGCTGCCGCCGGGGCTGCGCGAGCCGTTCGCGGCGGTGATCCTGGTGGCGTCGATCTCGCTGACCGGCTGGGTGCAGTATGCCCGCACCGTGCGCGCCTCCACGATGGTCGAGCGGCGCAAGGAGTATGCCCAGGCCGCCCGCATCATCGGCGTCTCGCCCGCGCGTATCATGCGCCGCCACATCCTGCCCAACACGCTGACCCCGGTGCTGGTCGCCGCCACGTTGAACCTCGGCCTCGCCATTCTCGCCGAGGCCACGCTGTCGTTCCTTGGCGTCGGCATGCCGATCACCCAGCCTTCGCTCGGGGCGCTGATCCGCATCGGCAACCAGTACCTGTTCTCCGGCGCCTGGTGGCTGGTGGTGTTCCCCTCGGTGCAGCTCGGCCTCATTGTGCTGTCGGTGAACCTGCTCGGCGACTGGCTGCGCGACGCCCTCAACCCCAAGCTCAACTGAACCGGCACCAGACCGGTGGAGGAATGACCATGCCCGGCGCTTCCCTTCTGCTCCGCAACGGCCGCCCGCTGGGCGGGGCCATGGCCGACGTGCTGGTGACCGACGGCGTGATCGCCGCCATTGGCCCCAACCTCGCCGCCCCGGCTGGCACGCCGGTGGAGGATGCCGGCGGCGCGCTGGTCCTGCCCGGCCTGGTGGAGGCGCACACGCATCTCGACAAGTCGCTGTGGGGCATGGGCTGGCGCCCGAACGACGCCGGGCCCGGGCTGCTCGACAAGATCGACAACGAGCGCAAGCTGAAGCGCGAACTGAACATCGACCCCGCCCGCCAGTCCGCGCGGCAGGCTGCCGTCTCCTCGGCCAACGGCTCCACCCATATCCGCAGCCATGTCGATGTCGACACCGACCACGGGCTGTGGGGCATCGAGGGCGTGATGGCCACGCGCGACACCTGGCGCGAGGTGATCGACATCGAGCTGGTTGCCTTCCCGCAATCCGGCCTGATGCGCCGGCCGGGCACGCTGGAGCTGATGGATGCCGCCCTCTCCGCCGGGGCGGAGATCGTCGGCGGCATCGACCCCTGCGGCATCGACCGCGACCCGAAGGGGCAGCTCGATGCGGTGTTCGCCCTGTGCCAGAAGCACGGCAAGCCGCTCGACATCCACCTGCACGAGCCCGGCGAGATGGGCGCCTTTTCGATGGACCTGATCTTCGAGCGCACCCGCGCGCTGGGCATGCGGGGCCAGGTGGTGATCAGCCACGCCTTCTGCCTCGGCACCCCCGACCCTGGCCTGGTCAATCCGCTGATCGATGCCATCGCCGAACTCGACATCGGCATCATGACCACCGGGTCGGCCAGCCGCCCGGTGCCGGCCGTGAAGCCGCTGCTCGAACGCGGCATCCGCGTCTGCTCGGGCAGCGACGGCATCCGCGACACCTGGGGCCCCTACGGCACGGCGGACATGCTGGAGCGCGCCATGCTGGTCGGAATGCGCAACAATTTCCGCCGCGACGAGGATGTCGAGCTGGCCTTCCATGTCTGCACCCAGGGCGGTGCCGACATCATGCGCATTGCCGATTACGGGCTGGCGGTGGGCCGCGCCGGCGACCTTGTGGTGGTGGACGGCGAGGCGATCACCCATGCGATCGTCGCCCATCCGCCGCGCCGCCTCGTGGTCAAGCGCGGCCGCGTCGTGGCGCGCAACGGCGCCTGCCTGAAGCCTGCGCCATGACAGCCCTGCCCCAGGCCGCACCGCACCCCAAGGGCGCGGTGCTGATGACCGCCCGCTTCGTGGTCGGCCATCGCGACAACGGCCACGTGCTGATCGAGAACGGCGAGGTGGTGTTCGAGGACGGCGCCATCGTTTTTGTCGGCCGCGGCTATGCGGGCCCCGTCGTGCGGCGCATCGACTACGGCCTCGCTCTGATCGGCCCCGGCTTCGTCGATCTCGATGCCCTGGCGGACCTCGACACCACCATCCTGAGCTACGACAACCAGCCGGCCTGGCAGAAGGGGCGCGTCTGGCCGCGCGACTACATCGACGCCGGGTCGGTCGAGATGTATTCCCGCGACCAGCTGCGCTTCCAGAAGCGCCACGCCTTCGCCGGCCTGATCCGCAACGGCATCACCACCGCGCTGCCCATTGCGTCCCTGTTCTACCGCGCCTGGGGCGAGACGGTGGAGGAGTTCACCGACGCCGCGCACGAGGCCGCCGACCTTGGCCTGCGCGTGTATCTCGGCCCCGCCTACCGCACCGGCAACCAGGTGGTCGACGCCGACGGCACCATCGGCACCTACTACCAGGAGGAGCGCGGCCTCGCGGAACTCGCCGAGGCCATCCGCTTCTGCGAGCGCATGGAAGGCACCGCCGGCGACCTCGTCCGCACCATGCTTTCTCCGGACCGCATCGAGACCTGCACGCCCGAGCTGATGCGCCGCACTGCCGCCGCCGGCCGCGCGCTCGGCGTGCCGGTGCGCCAGCATTCCTGCCAGTCCAGGATCGAGTACGAGCTGGTGTTGAAGCAGCACGGCATGAGCCCGCCGGAATGGATGGCCAGCCTCGGGTACCTCACGGAGCGCACGCTGCTGCCGCACGGCACCTACGTGTCCGGCTCCCGCCACATCGACCGGCCCGGCCGCGACCTGGAGATCATCCGCGATTCCGGCGCCACCATCGTGCATTGCCCGCTGGTCTCCGGCCGCGGCGGCGGCGCGATCGACCATTTCGGCCGCTACAGGGCGATGGGGCTGAACATCGGGCTCGGCACCGACACCGCGCCTGCCGACCTGATCGCCAACATGCAGGTCGGCATGATCCTCGCGCGCGTCATGGCGGGCTCGCCGCTCGCCGTGCGCAGCGAGGACTACTACGATGCCGCAACACTCGGCGGGGCCAACGCCCTTGGCCGCCCCGACCTTGGCCGCCTCGCGCCCGGCGCCCGCGCCGACATCACGGTGTTCGACCTGGACCGACCGCACACCGGCCAGGTGATCGACCCGATCCAGACCATGCTGCTGACCGGCCACGGCCGCGACTTCTCCACCGTGGTCATCGACGGGCGCTTCGTGATGGAGAACCGCACCGTCCCCGGCAGCGACGAAGCCACCGACAATGCCCGCGCCCAGGCGCAGTTCGAGCACGTGATGGCGCAATACCCGCGCCGCACCCACGGCCACCCGCCGGCCGGGGCCATCTTCTCCTCCAGCTATCCCGTCGACTGGGAGGATGCCGGGCCGCGGCTCTGGGGCCAGCCCGGTTGAGCGCCACGCCGCCTCTCTTGGAGGTGCGCGGCCTGCGCGTGGTGTTCGACACCCGCCGCGGCCCGCTCACCGCGATCGACGGCGTTTCATTCACCATCGCGCCCGGCGAGATCCTCGGCGTGGTCGGCGAATCCGGTGCCGGCAAGTCGCTGACCGGCACCGCGGTCATCGGCCTGCTCGACCCGCCGGGCCGCATCTCCGGCGGCGAGATCCTGCTGGAGGGCCGCCGCATCGACGCCCTGCCGCCCGCCGAGATGCGCCGGGTGCGCGGGCGCGAGATCGGCGCCATCTTCCAGGACCCGCTCACCTCGCTGCACCCGCTGCTCACCGTCGGCGCGCAGCTGGAGGAGACGATCCGCACCCATCTTCCGCTCAGCCGCGCCGAGGCCCGCGCCCGCGCGCTGGACCTGCTGCGCGAGGTCGGCATCCCCTCCCCCGAAGCGCGCATCAACCAGCACCCGCACCAGTTCTCCGGCGGCATGCGCCAGCGCGTCGTTATCGCCCTGGCGCTGGCCGCCGAGCCGAAGCTGATCATCGCCGACGAGCCCACCACGGCGCTGGACGTCTCGATCCAGGCCCAGATCACCGCCCTGCTGCGCCGCCTTTGCCGCCAGCACGGCACCGGGGTCATGCTGGTCACCCACGACATGGGCGTCATCGCGGAAACCGCCGATCGCGTCGCGGTGATGTATGCTGGACGGCTGGTGGAGATCGGGCCGGTGGCCCAGGTGATCCGCGCGCCCCGCCATCCCTACACCGCCGGCCTGATGGCCTCCATCCCGCGCATGGCCCGCCGGGATGCCGAGCTGCGGCAGATCGAAGGCAGCATGCCGCGCCTGGGCGCCATTCCCCCGGGCTGCGCCTTCAACCCGCGCTGCCCGGCCGCGACCGACCGCTGCCGCGCAGACACGCCCGAACTAGGCCTCGCGCCGCATGACGCCGCCTGCTGGCACCAGGTCGCGGAACCTGCCCATGCCTGACGAGGTCGCCCTCACCGTCGCGGACGCCACCTGCCTGTTCGACGTCTCGCCGCCCTGGCTCGACCGCGTGCTGTCCGGCGTCCGCCGCCGCATGCTGCGCGCGGTGGACGACGTCTCCTTCTCCGTCCGCCGCGGCGCCACCTTCAGCGTCGTGGGCGAGTCCGGCTGCGGCAAGTCCACCCTCGCGCGCATGATCGTCGGCCTGCAACCGCCGACCGCCGGCACCCTCCACCTGCCCGACATCACCCGCCCCGACGGCACCACCGGCCGGCCGCGCGTGCAGATGATCTTCCAGGACCCCTATGCCAGCCTCAACCCGCGCTGGCGCGTCGGCGACATCGTCGCCGAGCCGATCCGCGAACTGAAGCTGCGCGCCACCGAAGCCGAAACCCGCAGCCGGGTGGCCGAGCTGCTCGAAACCGTCGGGCTCTCGCGCAACGACGCCGAACGCTATCCGCACGCCTTCTCCGGCGGCCAGCGCCAGCGCATCTCGATCGCCCGCGCACTGGCCACCGAGGCCGACATCCTGGTGTGCGACGAACCCACCTCGGCGCTCGACGTCTCCGTGCAGGCCCAGATCCTCAACCTCATGCGCCGCCTGCAGGACCGGCTGGGCCTCACCTACATCCTGATCAGCCACAACCTTTCGGTCGTGCGCCACATGTCCGACGACATCGCGATCATGTATCTCGGCCGCTTCGTCGAGGTCGGGGCGGCGGAGACGATCTTCGGCGCCCCCCGCCACCCCTACACGCGCCTGCTGCTGGACACCATTCCGCGCGTCGAGGAGCCGAACCGCGACCGCCAACCGATGTCCGGCGAAGTGCCCAGCCCGATCGACCCGCCGCCCGGCTGCCCGTTCCACCCTCGCTGCCCCTTGGCGGAGCCGGCCTGCCGCGAAACCCGCCCGCTGCTCGGCACATACGGCGACCGTGCCCTGGCCTGCCACGTCACGACGCGGGAGTCCTCTTTCGTGGCCCCGAGCCTTTGATTCCGGCATGTGGTGGTGCGGTCGATCATGACGACGCGATGGGGCTCGACTTCCGCGGGTTGGGCCCCGGCGGGCGGCCGATGGCGTGCCGCTTCAACGGTGCAGTTGGCCACAGTCCTGCGTTGATGCCGTAGCGCCTGGCACGCGTGCTCAGGCTCTTGTGAGCATGGTTTGACTGACCGCCTCGGCCGGAGAGGTGCAGCCGGCGGGAGTCAGGTCCGCAGCGCACGCTTCAATACCCGTCTGAAATGTGGACCAGCAAACTTGGGGATCGAGGTCCTAGACCATGCGGGCCGGGTCGACCAGGCGGTCAAAGTCCTGGGCGCTGATGACGCCCTGGGCAAGGGCAGCTTCGCGCAGGGTGAGGTCGTGTGTGGCGGCGTGGTGGGCGAGGGCGGCGGCTCGGTCGTAGCCGATGGCAGGCGCCAGGGCGGTGACCAGCATGAGCGAGCGTTCGACGTGGGCGGCGATGCGGCGGCGGTCGGGCTCGGTGCCTCCGATCAGGAAGCGGCGGAAGTTGGTGCAGCCATCGGAGAGCAGGGCGAGGGACTGCATCAGGTTGTGGATGATGAGCGGCTTGGCGACGTTCATCTCCAGCTGGCCGCCGGCGCCGCCGAGGGCGATGGCGAGGTCGTTGGCCATCACTTGGGCGCAGATCATCGTCATGGCCTCGGTTTGGGTTGGGTTGACCTTGCCGGGCATGATGGAGGAGCCGGGCTCGTTCTCTGGCAGCAACAGTTCGCCGAGGCCGGCGCGCGGGCCGCTGGCGAGGAGGCGGATGTCGTTGGCGATCTTGGTGAGGGAGACGGCCAGGCCGCGCAGGGTGGCGGAGAGGTGGATGAGCGCGTCGTGGGCGCCCTGGGCGGCGAATCGGTTGGGGGCGGGGGCGAAGGACTGGCCGGTGAGGCGGGCGATGGCGGCGATGGCGGCTTCGGCGAAGCCTGGCGGGGCGTTGATGCCGGTGCCGACGGCGGTGCCGCCGACGGTGAGGAAGCGGACGTCGTCGGCCGCGCTGTCGATGCGGCGCAGGCCGTCGGTGAGCATGGTTGCGTAGCCGGAGAACTCCTGGCCGAGGGTGAGCGGCGTTGCGTCTTGCAGGTGGGTGCGGCCGATCTTGACGATGTCGGCCCAGGCGGCGGCCTTGGCGGCGAGGGCATCCTGCAAAGCGGTGACGGCGGGTTGAAGGCGTTCGCGCACGGCGAGCAGGGCGGCGATGTGCATGGCGGTGGGGAAGGTGTCGTTCGAGGATTGCGACATGTTGACGTGGTCGTTGGGATGGACCGGCGCCTTGCTGCCGAGTTTGGTGCCGGCGAGCTGGCAGCAGCGGTTGGCGATGACCTCGTTGATGTTCATGTTGAACTGGGTGCCGCTGCCGGTCATCCAGACGTGGAGCGGGAACTCCGTCTCGTGGCGTCCGGCGCGGATCTCGTCGCAGGCCTGGGTGATGAGGGCGCCGAGGGCGGGGGCGAGGTGGCCGGCGGCCTGGTTCGCCTCGGCGGCGGCGCGCTTGAGGATCGCGTAGGCGGGGATCAGCTCGGGCGGCATGCGCTCGCGGCCGATGGCGAAGAACTGGAGCGAACGCTGCGTCTGGGCGCCCCAGAGACGGTCGGCGGGGACGGCGATTTCGCCCATGCTGTCGGTTTCGATGCGATGCTCGGCCATCTCGTGCCCCTGCGTGGTCGGTGTTCAGGTGGGGGGTGGGCACGAGGGAGGAAGGAAGCACTTCTTTTTGTGAACAAAAAGAAGCAAAAAAACCTCTTCCATTTGCTAGGGGAGAGGCCGGGGGCAACGGGCTACAACGGCTTGGCTCGACCTGTCCATTGGCTGTGGATGAAGTTTTTTTGCTTCTTTTTGTTCACAAAAAGAAGGCCTTGCTTGGACGCGGGGCACGCCCGCGCCCTTGCACGGACGAACGCTAGGCGTCGTCGTCGAATTCGAAGACGGTGTCCTCTTCGGAGCCGTTCATGTCGTCGTCGTCGCCGTTGGTTTCGGTGGCGTCGATCTCCGCCATTTGGGCGGCGACCAGGCCGGTCGCGTGGGTGGCATGGCGGGGGGTGCCGCGGTAGCGTCCGCGGGTGCGGGCCAGGGCGCGGTCGGCGGTGAAGCGGGGAAGTGTCATGATGTGCCTCCTTGGGTGGCGACTGCCGGGGGCTGGGCGGCCCCCGGCGGTTTGCCCTGGGCTCAGCAGCGGCTGAGGCTGCAGCTGATCGGCGGCCAGCCCCAGCGGGTGCGGCAGCAGATGTGCCAGCGGCCGAGGCTGGGGATGGTGACGCAGATGCGGCGGCCGAGCAGGCGGACGCAGTGGCGCCCGCCGCCGAGCTGGACGCAGGGCGTGCAGGCCGAGAGCTGCGGCACGACCATCCCGGCGGGTGCGGCGGTGGCGCCGCCGCGGCTGACGTACTGGCCTTCGCTGCGGCCCAGGGATGCTTCGGCATACATGGCGGGAAGTGACATGGCTTGCCTCCTGATGGACTTGTGCGGATGCGGCGCTGCCGCCTCAGTGGTCGAAGAACGGCTGCAGCTTGGTGACGAGGAACGGGAACTCCTCGGTGACGTCCACGCGCACGAACTGCTTCTCGGTGACGTCGGTGTTGCGGTTGGTGAACGAGAACACCACGGCGACGACCTGGCGCACGCCGCTGAGGCGCGAGGGGGCGGCGTCGACGCCGGTGAGGGAGAAGTCGCGCGCCTGGTAGTCGTTCACGAGCTCGTAGATCGCGGGGTAGCGCGTGAGCAGGTAGTTCAGGGCGCGATGTTCGGGGGTAGCGCCCGCGTTGTCGGCCAGTTGGACGATCCGGTAGAACAGCTCCTCCGCCTTGGGGCGGAACTCCTCCTCCTGGACGCCGACCGGGACCGGGATGGCGGCGATGAGTTCCTCAGCCTCGAATGAGTAGATCTGGCTGAACGAGACGAGCGGCACGACGAGGCCGTTGCACATCTCGGGCGGGGCGAGGCCGGCGCGCACGCCGATGACGACGTCGCTGTAGGTGGGGCGCTTCGAGGGGCGCAGAGCCTCCAGCAGCATGTCGTAGTCTTCGGGCGTGGAGGGCATGACGATGTAGGTTTCCTGGCCCTGGATCGACATGACCCAGCACATGCGGCGCAGGAGGTAGCGGTTGCGCTTCTCCGCCAGCACGCGGCGCAGGGCGGCGCTGTCGGACAGGCGGGCGGTTTCGGCGCGGCCGGTGGCCTGGACGAATTCCTTCTCCAGGCCGAGCGAGGGGAAGCGCGGTTCGAGGGCGCCGATGGCATAGACGTAGGAGGCATCGGCGGTGTCGGCCGTGGTGTCGCCGGCGGCGCAGGTGGGGCAGTCGGCGGTGGGGACGGTCTGGGCGGGCACCACCGGCACCGGGCGCATCGGCGCTTCGGCTTCGATGGCGGCCTCCGCGACCGTGCCCTGGGGGGTCACGATGCGGGGGCTGCGGCGCGGCTGCGTGTGCGGCACGGCGGAACGGTAGGCACCGGTGGGGCGCATCAGGCTCCAGGATGCCGTGAAACCGGGATGTGGCATGGGGGCGCTCCGTCTTTGGGTTCCAAGCGGGCTTTAGGGTCCAGGGCGGGGTGGCTTTCGCTAGCGGCGGTTGGGGGAGAAGGTCATCCAGCGGTCCATCCGCTGGGCACGCGCGGTGCAGCCGCCGCAGGGGCGCAGACCGACGGCGCCGGCGAGGCTGGACACAACCGTGCCGAGGCCGATCTCGTGATCAAGCACGAAGCGCGGCAGGCGGACCGAGCGGGCGGATGTGTCAGAGGCGGGCGTGGCGGGCGGGGTGGCTGAGGGATCGGGCGGGTTCGGTGGATGTCGCTCCATGGCGGGAATCTCCCCTGGGGCTTTGCAAGAGGTCCTGGTAGGTGCGCCAGGCGTTCAGCAGCGGCGGCACGATGCTGCGCCGGGCGGCGCCGGGCGGGGACAGGGCATAGCGGATCGCCGTGCCGGGCAGGTTCGGCAGCAGCGAGGCGATCAGCGCCACCGCGCCTGTGACAAAGGGGGCGGCCGCACTGGTGCCGCCGCCGGTCGTGGTGCCGCCGCCATCGGCGAGGCTGGTGACCTGTTCGCCGGGGGCCGAGATGCCGCCGCGGCCGATGGTGGCGGCGAAGTTCGAGAGGGCGAGCGGGCGGCCGCTGGCGTCGCAGGCGGTGACCGGGATGACCCAGGGGTGGCGCGTGAGGGCCGAGCCGCCGACCGCACCCTGGTTGCCGGCGGCGACGACCAGCAGGCAGCCGTGCCGGGCGGCGATATCGGCGGCGCGTTGCAGGGCCAGCATGGCGTTGGGGCTTGGGTTGGCCAGGGCGGCGCTGACGTTGACGACGCGGGCGCCGGTGGTGACGCATTCGATGATGGCGGCTGCGAGTTCCTCGGCGGTGGAGGCGACGGTGCCGGGCTGGGCGGAGGGCTCGGCGCCGAAGATCGGGCGGGCCAGGATGGTGCAGCCGGGACAGATGCCGTGCAGCAGGCCGACGACGAAGGTGCCGTGGCGGCGGGCGGCAGCACCCGGCATCGGGGTGCGGCCGATCATGCGGATGGTGGCGCCCGCCAGGGCGGGGTGGTCGGTGGCGACCGGGCCGTCGACGACGCCGACGCTGACGGCGGCGCTACCGCGCGAGAGAGCCATCAGCGACGCGAGGCCGACCAGCTCGAACGGCGACACAGTTGCGGAACGGCCCTGCGGCATTGCTGCCTCGCCTGCATGAGGGAGGGGGGCTTCCGGCCTGGGTGCCGCACGACGGGGCGGCATCCGGGCGCGACATTGCGCGCCAGTAATGCGTCATTTCAAGCAAAAGCCCTGTTGTTTGCAGCCTTCTCCCGGAAACGTGAGCGTGCCGATGCAGATTGTTACCGTTGGCGGATCAGGTGCCCAGCGACTCCCACAGGATCTGGCCGACTTCCGCCATGGCGGTGTTGACCAGCGCGTTGCGCTCGGCGAGCAGGCGGGAGTTGCCGTCCGGCAGGGGGGTGCGGTCGAAGGTGAACAGGCCGAAGCTCACCACGTCGGTGTCGCTGCGCAGGATGACGCCGGCATCGTTGCGCACGCCGCGGAAGGTGCCGGTCTTGTTGCCGACGGCGCCGGAGGGGAGGTAGCGGGGCACGCGGTCGCGCAGCTGCTGGGCGCGCAGGATGGTCATCATGTCGGCGCAGCCCGCGGCGCTGCCGGCCTTGCCCTGGTGGATCATGGCCGAGAGCCGGGCCATGTCGGCGGCCGAGGCGGTGGTGTTGCGGGAGGAGCCCTGGAAGGTGAGGGTGCCGTAGTCCATGCCCTTGTTGGACGAGGCCGCCTGCATGGCAGCGTAGTCGGGCGCGGGGGCAGGAGGCAGGCCGTAGCCGTGGGCGAAGGATTGCGGCAGGGTGAGCGGGACGTGAATGTCGGCCAGGCCGAGGCGGCGCATGGTGGCCTCGATGGATTCGGAGCCGACCAGTTCGTGCAGCATGTGGGTGGCGGTGTTGTCGCTGATGATGATCATCAGCATGGCGAGGTCGCGGATGGTGGGAGCGAGGCCGCTGTCGAGCTTCTGCAGCACGCCGGAGCCGATGACGCGGCGCGGGTCGGCCAGTTCCAGGCGGTCGGAGAGCTTGAAGCGGCCCTGGTCGACCTGGTTGTAGACCTCGACCATCACCGGAATCTTGTAGACGCTGGCGGTGGGGAACAGGGTTGACGGGTTGATGGCGACGGACTGGCCGGTGGGCAGATGGGTGGCGGAGAGGCCGACCTCGATGCCGAGGGGGGCGAAGACGGCTTCGATCTGGGACTGGACGGACATGACGGGCTCGCGGATGTGATCAGCGATGCTGGCGCAAACGACGGGCCCGCGCCAGTTGGTGCGTCCGCGCCTTCGCTGGCACACTGGGGGGATCATCGGGAGGACACGGACATGGGTGTGCTGGACGGCAAGATCGCCATCATCACGGGGGCCACGAGCGGGATCGGGGAGCGGGCGGCGGAGCTGTTCGTGGAGGAAGGCGCGACCGTGGTGCTGTCCGGCCGCCGGGCCGAGCTAGGCCAAGGGATTGCCGCTCGGCTGGGGCAGAACGCGCATTTCGTGCAAGCGGACATGGCCGCCGAGGCGGATATCGAGGCGCTGGTGCGCAGCACGAAGGAGCGGTTCGGGCGCATCGACGTGCTGTTCAACAATGCGGGCCACGGGCTGCCGCCGTTCCGCATCGCGGAGGCCGACATCGCGACCTGGGACTTGATGATGGCGGTGCATGTGCGCGCCGTGGTGATCGCCATGAAGGCGGTGGCGCCGGTGATGATCGCGCAAGGCAGCGGCAGTATCATCACCACCGCGTCGGTGGCCGGCTACCGGGCCGGGGGATCCTCGCACGCCTATTCGACCGCCAAGGCGGCAGTGCTGCACCTGACGCGCTCGGTCGCCGCCGAACTCGGCGAACACAACATCCGGGTAAACTCGGTTTCGCCCGGGGCGATCGTGACCGGGATCTTCGGCAAGGGGATCGGGCTCGATCCCGGGGTGGCCGACCGGGAAGTGGCGACGCTGGAGGCGCGCTTTGCCAAGTCCCAGCCGATCCCGCGGGCCGGGCTGCCGGACGACATCGCGCGGGCGGCGCTGTTCCTGGCCTCGGATGCGTCCAGCTTCGTGAACGGGGCGGATATCGTGGTGGATGGGGGCGCGATCTCGGGCCGGCCGTTCAGCCAGGGGGTGGCGGGGCGCAAGGAGATGACGGAGGCGATCGCCAAGGCGGCGAAGGGAGGGTAGCAAGAGTCTTCCATTTCTGAAGAAAAAGAAGCAAAAAGACTTTTTCCACTTGGCGCGGTGGATATGCGTCTGGCGCGGTGGTTGTCGCGCGGAATGGATAAAGTTTTTTTGCTTCTTTTTGTTCACAAAAAGAAGTCTCGCCTATTCCTTCCCTACCCTTCGCACCTTCCTTGGCGCCGCGATCCAGATGGCGATGGCGGAGACGATGCTGGCGGCGATGCCGAGGGTGAAACCTGGGGTGTCGCTGCCGGTGGCGTCGTGCAGGAGGCCTTGGACCAGCGGGCCGGCGGCGCCGCCCATCATGGCGCCGACCATCATGGTGCCGAAGATGGTGCCGAAGTGGCGGCCTTCGAAGACTTCGGCGACCACTGGGCCGAACACCGAGGTGATGCCGTAGCCCAGGACGCCCTGGGCGAGGATCATGGCCCAGAGCAGCAGCGGGCTTGGCCAAGTGCCGAGGGCGATCAGCAGGGCGTAGGTGAGCAGGAAGCCGAGGCAGCCGATCGTCCAGACGGGTTCGCGGCCGATACGGTCGGACAGGGCGCCGAGGGCGATCTGGCCGGGGATGCCGGCGAGGCTGACGAGTCCGAGGGCCCAGGCGGCGAGGGAGGGGGAGACGCCGATGCCGAGGAGGTATTTCGTCTGGTGCACCTGCACGGCGTACCAGGCGTACATGGCGCAGAAATTCGCCAGCGCGATCCACCAGAAGCGCGGGGTGCGCAGGGCGCGGGCCAGGGTCCAGTCGGTGGCGGCCCAGGCGGGATCGACGATGTGAACGGAGCGGCGGGCGATGGCCTGGCTGGCGGAGTCGCCGTCCGGCGTGAGGCCGAGGTCTTGCGGGCGGCGGCGCAGCAGCAGGTTCAGCGGGACCAGCACCAGCAGCACGATGGCGGCGAGGGTGAGGCAGGCGGCGCGCCAGCCGGAGGCCTGGATGATCCACTGCACCAGGGGCAGCAGCGCGATTGAGCCTATGCCGGCGCCGGCATAGGCGATGGAGATGGCAAGGCCCCGGCGGCGGACGAACCAGTTGGGCAGGTAGAGCGCCTGGCCGGAGTAACCGACCGCCGTGGTGCCGCCGCCGACGAGGACGCCGAGGGTGAGGTAGAGGTGCCAGGGGGCGGTGGCGAAGACGGCGAGCACCAGGCCGGCGGCGATGGAAAGCGCGCCGAGTTCCATCACCCAGACCGGGCCGCGGCGGTCCATCAGGCGGCCGACCAGGGGGCCCAGGAAGGCGGCGACGAGGAAGCCGAAGGAGAAGATGCCGGCGGTGACCGCGCGGTCCCAGCCGAACTCGTCGAGGATCGCGGGGAAGAACAGCGAGAAGGCGGTGCGGGCATTGACGCCGATCGCCATGGTGGCGAAGGCGATGGCGACGACCACCCAGCCGTAGAAGAACGGCAGGCGGCGGGCCAGCGCGGCGATCATGGGCGCGGCCCGGCCGGGGTGGGCCGCTGGGCCACTACGGCGTGGTGCCGGAAGTTTTCGGCTTGAGCACGACCTTGGACAGCATGTGGGCGCTGACCGGGGCCGTGATGAACAGGAACAGCGAGATCGCCAGCTCGCGGATGCCGATGTCCCCCGTGGTGGCGGCGGCGTGCACCAGGGCGGCGATGACCACGGCGCCGACGCCGAGCGTGGTGGCCTTGGTGGGCGCGTGCAGGCGGGTCATGAAATCGGGCAGACGCCAGAGGCCGATCGAGCCGACCAGGGTGAAGGCGCCTCCGACCAGGACCAGCAGCGAGAGCAGCGCTTCGATGACCATGGCGGAGGCCTAGTCGATCACGCCGCCGCCGAGCAGGTATCTGCACAGCGCGGCGGTGGCGACAAAGCCGGTCATGGCGATGAGCAGTGCGACCTCGAACTGGACCGTGGCGGCGAGCAGCATGCCGACCAGCATGACGAGCGCGATGGCGTTGATGGACAGCGTGTCGAGCGCCAGGATGCGGTCGGCCGGGGCGGGGCCGCGCAGCAGGCGGGCCATGTTCAGCAGCATGCCGGCGGCCACCATGGCGATGGCGGCGGAGAGCGCCAGGGTCAGCATCCGAAGATCTCCTTCAGCGGCGCCTCGTAGCGGCGCTTCATGGTGGCGATGGCGTCGGGGATGTCGGTGACGTTCAGGGCATGCACCAGCACGATGCGGCGGGGGCGGTCGATGTCGACCGAGACGGTGCCGGGGGTGAGGGTGATGATGCTGGCGAAGATGGTGGCGACGAAGGGGTCGTCGATGTCGAGCGGCAGTTCGATCAGGTGGGGGTTCAGGCGGTCGAGCGGGCCGAGGACGAGGCGGGCGACCTCGATGTTGGCGACGATGATGTCGGCCATCACGCGCACGAACAGCCGGGCGGCCAGGGCCGGGCGGCGCAGGCGGGGGCGGTCGGGCCAGAGGCCCTGGGTGAAGCAGGGAATGGCGATCGCCAGTACGCCGCCGAGCAGGAACTGGCCCAGGGTCATGGCCGGGGCGAGGCCCATCCAGAGTGCGAGGATGAGCAGCGAAACGACGGGTTGGGGGAGCACGCGGCTCATGGTTGCTGCTCCCGCGGCGCGTGGGGGCGGCGTTCGCGCTGGATGTCGGGCCGGGCGCCGATGACGGCTTCGATGTAGGGCTGGCGGGCGTGGAGCTGGTCCGCGGTGGCGCGGGCGTAGGCGGCGACGGGGGCGGCGGCGGTGGCCAGCAGCGGGCTGGCGGCAACCAGCAGCAGCAGGGCGCCGACGGTGCGCCGGCCGGCGAGGGCGGGCTCGGCGAGGGGTGCGGGCGGTTCGTCGGGGGCGGCTTCCCAGAAGAAGGCGCTGGCGGCGCGGGCCAGGACCAGTGCGACGACGAGGCCGGAAATCAGCAGGCTGGCCCAGACCAGGGTGCCCATCGGGGCGCCGCGCACCGCCTGCATGACCATCACCTTGCCAAGGAAGCCGGACAGGGGTGGCACGCCGCTGGCGGCGACCGCGAGCACAAGGTAGGCGGCGCCGAGCAGCAGGGCGCGCGGGAGGGGCGGGCCGTTGTCGATGGTGTCGCCCTTGGGGCCGCGCTCGCGGGCGAGGTGATCGACGAGAAGGAACATGCCGCCGGTGACCAGCGTGGTGTGGGGCAGGTAGTAGAGGGCGGCCGCGGTGGCGGAGGGGGTGCCGACGGCGATGGCGGCGAGCAGGGTGCCGGTCGAGACCAGCACCAGGTTCGCCACCACAGCTGAGAGGTGGCGGGCGGCGAGCGCGCCGATGGTGCCGGCCGCGATAGTCAGCAGCGAGAGCAGCGGCAGCCAGGGCTGCAGCAGGCCGGCGGTGGCGGGCGCGCCGGAGAAGCCGATCACCTCCAGGCGCAGCAGGGCGTAGATGCCCACCTTGGTCATCACGGCGAACAGGGCGGCGACCGGGGCGCCGGCGGCGGCATAGACATGCGGCAGCCAGAAGGACAGCGGCAGCAGCGCGGCCTTCAGCAGGAACACCGCGACCAGCAGCGACGCCGCGGCGCGCACCAGGGCCTGGTCGCCCGCCGGCACCTGGGCCAGCACATTGGCGATGTCGGCCAGGTTCAGCGTGCCGAGCGTGCCGTAGACGAGGCCGAGGGCGATGAGGAACAGCGCCGATCCGGTGAGGTTCAGCACCACGTAGGCGATGCCGGCGCGGGCGCGGGCGGCGCCGCCGCCATGCATCAGCAGGCCGTAGGAGGCCAGCAGCAGGATCTCGAAGAACACGAACAGGTTGAAGATGTCGCCGGTGAGGAAGGCGCCGTTCAGCCCGGCCAGCTGCAGCTGGAACAGCGGGTGGAAATGGCGGCCCTCCCGGTCGTTGCCGGCGCAGGCGTGGGCGAGGGCCGCGAGGCCCAGCACCGAGGTGACGGCGACCATCAGGGCGGCGAGCCGGTCGTGCACCAGCACGATGCCGTAGGGAGCCGGCCAGTCGCCGAGGCGATAGACGCGCACGGTGCCGTCGTCAGCCATGGCGAGCAGCATCACGGCGATGGCGAGCAGGGCCAGCATCGAGACCAGCGCCACGGCGCGGCGGTGGGCCTCGGGCAGCAGCAGCAGCGCGATCGCCGCGGCCATCGGCAGCAGGATCGGCAGGATCGGGGCGTGGATCATTCGGCGCGCCCCGGCGGCGTGACGGTGGGGGGGGCGCCGTCGACATGGTCGGTGCCGGTCTCGGCCTTGGCGCGCAGGGCGAGCGCGACGAGATAGGCGGTCATGCCGAAGCCGATGACGATCGCGGTCAGCACCAGGGCCTGGGGCAGCGGGTCGGCGATGCCCTCGGCGCCGGGCAGGGCGAGCGGGGCGGCGGTGGCGCCGAGGCGGCCGCCCAGGAAGATGAGCGCGTTCACCGCGTAGGACAGCAGGGTCAGGCCGAGGATGACGCTGAACACGCGCGGGCGCAGCAGGAGGTAGAGGCCGCAGGCGGTCAGCAGGCCGATGGCGGCGGAGACAAGCAGGGCCATGATTTTTATCCCTGCTCCTGCGGCGCCGGGGGTCGCTCGCGGCGGCTGAGCAGGCCGAGCTCGGTCAGCGCCAGCATGACGGTGCCGATCACCACGAGATAGACGCCGAGGTCGAAGGCCATGGCGGAGGCGATCTCGAACTTGCCGACCAGCGGGGGCGACACGTAGCCGTGCGCGCTGGTCAGGAAGGGACGGCCGAACAGCCAGCTGGCCAGGCCGGTCGCGACGGCAATGGCGAGGCCGAGGCCGAGGACGCGGACGTAGTTGATCCGCAGCCTTGCCTGCGCGAAGTCGATGCCTCCGGCGAGGTATTGCAGCATCAGGGCGATCGCGGTGACGAGGCCGGCGATGAAGCCGCCGCCGGGCAGGTTGTGGCCGCGCAGGAAGATGTAGATCGACACGGCGATGGCCAGCGGCAGCAGCGGGCGCATCAGCATGGCCAGCATGACCGGGTAGCGGTCCTCGGTGCGGGTGCCGGCGGCCTGGGGGGCGAGGCGCAGGCCATCGAGCAGGGCGTGCAGGCCGAGGGCGGCCATCGCCAGCACGGCGATCTCGCCCAGCGTGTCGAAGCCGCGGAAATCGACCAGGATCACGTTCACCACGTTGGTGCCGCCGCCGCCGGGGACCGACTGGGCGATGTGGTAGCCGGAGATGGTGTCGAACGGACGGGTGAGCATGGCGAAGCACAGCGCCGCGGCGCCGAGGCCGCCGAGCCCGGCCAGGGCCGCATCCCGCCAGCGCCGCGCCGGGCGGCTTTCGGCCATGGCTTCCTGCGGCAGGTAGCGCAGCGCCATCAGCAGCAGCACGATCGTCACGACCTCGACCGAGAGCTGGGTCAACGCAAGGTCGGGCGCGGCGAAGCGCAGGAAGGCGAGGGAGACGACCAGGCCAGCCACGCTCATGAACACCAGGGCGATCAGGCGCTGGCGATGCAGCAGCACCGTGCCGACGGCGCCGATGGCCAGCACCGCGACACCCATCCAGGTGACCGGATCCATGTCGCCCCAGGGGAGCGGCCCGGCGAGGTTGGCCGGGGCAGCGCCGTGCCAGGCCCAGGCCCCCAGCGCCAGGGTGAAGGCCACGAACAGCGCGAGGTAGGTCGGCAGGGAACGCCGGTCGGTCGCCGCCACCGTCCGCATCGCCGCGATCTCGGCGATCCGGTAGATGCGTTCGAAGGCGACCTGGCTGGCCAGGCGCGGCAGGTAGCGGGCGTGCAGGGCGAACAGCGCGTGGCGGCGGCGGTAGTAGAGCAGCCCGCCCACCAGCGCCGCGACGCTCATCGCCAGCGGCAGGTTGAAGCCGTGCCAGACAGCGAGCTTGAACGGCGGCACGGCGGCCTGGAGCACGGCGCCGGAGGCGGCGGTCAGGATCGAGCCCACCATCAGTTGTGGCAGCAGGCCGACCAGCAGCACCAGGGCGACCAGGATGTCGACCGGCAGGCGCATCCAGCGCGGCGGTTCGTGCGGGGTGCGGGGCATGTCGGTCGGGGCGCCGTTGAAGAACACCTCGTGGACGAAGCGGGCCGAATAGGCCACCGACAGCATGCCCGCGATGGTGGCGAAGGCGGGCAGCGCGTAGGCCAGGGGGCCAAGGAAGGCGGGGTGGTTGATCGTCTCGACGAAGAACATCTCCTTCGAGAGGAAGCCGTTCATCAGCGGCACGCCGGCCATGGCAGCGGCGGCGACGATGGCGAGGGTGGCGGTCCAGGGCATGAACTTGAACAGCCCGCCGAGGCGGCGCATGTCGCGCGTGCCGCATTCGTGGTCGATGATGCCGGCGGCGATGAACAGCGATGCCTTGAAGATGGCGTGGTTGATGATGTGGAACACCGCGGCGACGGCGGCCATCTGGGTGTTCAGGCCGAACAGCAGCGTGACCAGTCCGAGATGACTGATGGTGGAATAGGCGAGCAGGCCCTTCAGGTCGTCCTTCAGCAGGGCGACATAGGCGCCGTAGACGAAGGTGACCGCGCCGGTGCCGCCGACAAGCACCAGCCAGAGGTCGGTTTCGGCCAGCACCGGGTAGAACCGCGCCAGCAGGAACACGCCGGCCTTCACCATGGTGGCGGAATGGAGGTAGGCGCTGACCGGGGTGGGGGCCGCCATGGCGTTCGGCAGCCAGAAATGGAACGGGAACTGGGCGGACTTGGTGAAGGCGCCGAGCAGGATCAGCACCAGGACGACCGGATAAAGGGCGTGCTCCCGCACGAGGTCGCCACGCGCCAGGACCTCGGACAGCTCGTAGCTGCCGGCGACGTGGGCGAGGAGCAGCACGCCGGCCAGCAGCGCGAGGCCGCCACCGCCGGTGACGGCGAGCGCCATGCGGGCGGCCACCCGCGCCTCGCGCGAATCGGACCAGTAGGCGATCAGCAGGAAGGAGGAGAGGCTGGTGACCTCCCAGAACACCACGAGCAGCAGCATGTTCTCGGCCAGCGCGACGCCCAGCATGCCGCCGGCGAAGGCGAGCAGCATGGCGTAGAAGCGGCCAAGCCGGTCGTCCATGGGCAGGTAATAGGCGGCGTAGAGCACGATCAGCACGCCGATGCCGAGGATGAGGCCGCAGAACAGCAGGCCGAGCCCGTCGAGCCGCAGGGCGAAGTCCATGCCCCACTCCGGCAGCCAGGGCCAGCGCATCACCACCGTGCCGCCATCCAGCACAGCGGGGACGAACGGGGCCAGGAGGGCGAGCCCGGCGGCCATGGCGGCTGCGGCCCCCCACGCCGCCCATCGCCGGCCACGTGCCTGCAGCAGGAGGACCAGCGGCACGCCCAGGAAGGGCGCCAGCAGCAGTGCGGCGAGGGCGTTGGGCGACATGGGATCGAAATGGCATTACCCCCCCCTTCCGAACAAGTCTTGACAGGTCCGTCGGGGCGGGATGCGAACGGTTTTTCGGCGTACGGGGCGCCTTTTTCGCCGGTGCGGGCCGAAAGAGGCGGGAAGCGCGGTCCGCCAGGCCCGTCGCGGCGGACATGGCAGGGCGGCCCGCACGACGATAGGCGTCGATAATCATGATGGCTATCATGATTGGATGAAGGTCAGCCGAACCCTCGCCGCAGCGCATCGTGCGGCCCTGCTGGAGCATGGCGGGCGACTGTTCCGCCGCCATGGCATCGACGCGGTGCGCCTCGCCGACGTGGCGCGGGAAGCCGGCCTGACCCACGGCGCCTTCTACGGTCATTTTCCGAGCAAGGCGGCGCTGGCGGCGGAAGCGGCGGGGGAATCGCTGGAAAGTGGAGCGCTGCGCTGGCGGCGGCGGGCGGAGCGGGCCCGGGCGGCCGGCAACGATCCGCTGGCGGCGATCATCGGTGCCTATCTGAGCGAGGCGCATCGCGACCATCCGGAGGAGGGCTGCGCCCTGGCGGCGCTGGGCCCAGAGGTGAGTCGGGCCGCGCCTCCGCTGTCCGATGCGCTGCATGGTGGCACGGAATTGCTGCTGGCGGTGCTGGAGGACGAGATCGCGCAGCTCGATCCCGGTGGTGCGGCAGCCGCGCGGCGCGGCGCGGCGCTGGCGATGCTGGCTGCTATGACCGGCGGCGTGATCCTGGCGCGCGCGCTGGCGACCGACCCCGCAGCCTCGCGCGCCGCACTCGACTCGGCCGCCCGCCTGGCGCGGTCCGCCGCACCCGCATTCCACCAAGCTGCCCGCACGGGCTGAACAGGACACGCCATGCTTGCAGCTTCCCTCGCCCCCTGGTTCAGTCGCCGCGCCATCCACTACGGCTGGGTGATGGTGGCCCTGACCTTCGTCACCGCCGTGTGCTCGTCCGCGGCGATCGGCATGCCGGGGGTGCTGATCCTGCCGCTGAGCCAGGAGTTCGGCTGGACGCGGGGCGAGATCTCGGGCGCGATGGCGCTGATGCTGGTGCTGTTCGGCACGATGGCACCGTTCGGCGGCGCGCTGATGCTGCGCTACGGGCTGCGGCGCGTGGTCGTCGCGGCGGCAACGCTGGCGGTGGTGGCGCTCGCCGGAGCCACGATGATGACGCAGCTGTGGCACCTGTGGATCACGCTGGGGCTGGTGTTGGGAATCGCGGCGGGAACGACGGCGATGGTGCTGTCGGCCACCGTGGCCAATCGTTGGTTCAGCGCGCGGCGCGGCCTGGTGATGGGGGTGCTGGCGGCAGCGACCGCCACGGGGCAGCTGATCTTCCTGCCGGTGAACTCGCACCTGGTGGTGGAGTTCGGCTGGCGGGTGGCGGTGCTGCCGGGGATCATCGGCTGCGCAGTGTGTGCCGTGGCCTATGCGCTGCTGGCGCGGGATTGGCCGGCGGATATCGGACTGGCGCCCTACGGCGAGACGCGCATCCAGCCGCCGCCGGCGGTTTCCGCCAGCAATGCGGTGATGCTGAGCCTGAACCTGCTGCGCGAGGCGACGGCCACACGGGCGTTCTGGGTGATCGCGGGGACGTTCTTCATCTGCGGGCTGTCGACCAGCGGAACGGTGCAACAGCACTTCATCCCGCTCTGCGCCGACTACGGCGTGGCGATGACGACGGCGGCGTGGCTGCTGGCGGTGATGGGGGTATTCAACTTCGTCGGCACGATTGCGTCGGGCTGGCTGTCGGACCGCTTCGACAACCGCAAGCTGCTCGCATGGTACTACGGGCTGCGCGGACTGTCGCTGATGTGGCTGCCGTTCAGCGGGTTCGACATGATCTCGCTGTCGATCTTCGCGGTGTTCTTCGGGCTGGACTTCATCGCCACAGTGCCGCCCACGGTGAAGCTGGCGGCGCAGCATTTCGGGGCGGCGAAAGGGCCGATCATCTTCGGCTGGGCGTTCGCGAGCCACCAGCTCGGCGGGGCGCTGGCGGCCCTTGCCACCGGCCTGTCGCGCGATGCGCTGGCCACCTACCTGCCCGCCTTCTTCCTGGCCGGACTGTCATGCTTCATCGCGGTGCTGGCGGTGTTCGCCCTGCGCGACATCCGGCGCACGGCGGTACCGGTGGCGGCGGAGTGATCGGACCCTTTGCTTGATCGCGTGACTCACGTCTCCGGCGATTCCGCCTTCGGAGGTTACGTTCTAGCGTCTCATCCGCCGCGCGGCCCAGCGCAGCGCGTCGCTCTCCACCCCGGCCGGGCGACCGGCGAGCGCCCATAGCGCCAGCAGGGTCGCCGCGAAGGTCGTGGCGCCGGCGGCCATCGACAGGACGAGGCGCAGCAGGGGGACATCAGGGGCCATGCCCTGAAGGGGAATGACGACGGCCGACATCGCGACGGCGCCGAGCAGCGGGCGGACCATGCCGCGGGCAAGGGTGAACAGCTTCAGCCCGACCACCCGCTCGAACACCGTGAACGACACCGCCAGCGCCACGGCGGTCGCGATCGCCCGGCCGAGCGCCACTTCGGCCAGGCCGAACCACATCGCCGCCGGCACCACGGTTGCCACCAGCAGCATGGTGCGCACCAGCGCCAGGCTGAGCACCACGCGCGGGTCGCCGGTGGCGCCCAGCACGGAGCCCAGCGGCATCGTCAGCGCCGCCATGGCCGCGGCGACGGCCAGGATCTGGATCACCGGCACCGCCGGCAGCCAGGCCGGGCCGAGCACCAGCAGCGCGAAATCGTGCGCGACCAGCGACAAGCCCACCCCCACCGACAACGCCAGGATGGCGACGGCGGAGATCACCCAGCGATAGGTCTGCTCCAGCAGCGCCTGGTCATGCGCCAGCCGGGCGAAGGCGGGCACCCATACGCGGGTCATCGGGTACACCAGTTCCTGCACCGGGGTGGCGGCGATGTCGGAGCCGACGTTGTAGTAGCCCATCTCCGTGGTGGAGCGCGCCCGGCCGATGACGACCTCGTCGATCTTGGTATTGGCGAACTCCAGCATGTGCACCAGCAGCATCCAGGTGGAGAAGCTCCAGGCATGGCGCGTCTCGGCCAGGCTCAGGCGCGGGCGGTAGGGGTGCATGCGGTAGGACTGGATGGTGGAGACCACGCCGCCGGCGACGATGCCGATGGCCAGCGCCCAGTAGTTCTGCAGCAGCACGGCGGCGACCATGGTGACCACGAAGGAGACCAGCTTGGTCACCACCATGAACTCGAAATCCTTGCTGAACACCATGTTCTTGCGGAACCAGATGATGCCCGGGTTTTCCAGCCCCCACAGCAGGGAGCGCAGGGCCAGCACCTGGATCACCGGCTCGATCTCCGGCGTGCGGAAGAAGGCGGCGCCGAAGGGAGCGGCCAGCATGATCGCGATGGTGAGCACCACGCCGATGATGAGTTGCAACGTGAAGACGGTGTCGAAGTGGCTGCGCTGCGGGTCCGGGTGGCGGATGATGAAGATCACCAGCCCGGTTTCGTTGAATATCTCGATCAACCCGACGACCAGCATGGCCAGGGCGATGATGCCGAAATCCGCGGGCGTGAGCAGGCGGGCCAGCACCACGGTGCTGACCAGGCCGATCGCGCGGATGCCCCAACGCGCCGCCACGACCCAGAGCGTGCCGGAGAACAGCTCCTTCAGCGGCATGCTGCGCCCGCGTCGGCCGGCAGCGTGGGGCGGTGGACGGATTCCATGCAGCCGCATGATCGGCCAGCCGGCAGCCCAGGTCCAGCCCGCGCGCGCGCAACGGCGTGGAGATCAGCCGTGCTGGGCGATGATGCGCCGGAACAGGTCGAGCTGGCCGGCGCTGGTTTCCTGCCATCCGAAGCCCTCGGCGTAGCGCCTGGTGGCGGCGCGATCGGGCGGCGGGTCAAACAGGGCGCGCACCGCCTCGGCGATGCCCTCCGCGGTGTTCTCGCGCACGATCAGCCCGGCCTCGCGGCGCTGGACCACCTCCGGGTTGCCGGGGATGCGGCTGGCCACCACCGGGGTGCCGCAGGCCATCGATTCGAGCAGCACGTTGGCCCAGCCCTCGCGCGAGGAGGCCAGAACCATCGCGTCGGCCGCGCCGTAATAGGCGGGCAGGCCGGCGTGCGGCCGGGGGCCGAGCAGGCGGACACGGTCGGACAGGCCGCGCGCGGCGGCCTGGGCGGCGAGGGCGGCGTGCTCCGGTCCGGCGCCGACGATCACGAGGTCCCAGCCGGGCAGCAGCGCCATGGCGTCGATCGCGAGATGGTGGCGCTTGCGCGGGATCAGCCCGCCGACCGAGATCAGCGTGGGGCGTGTGAAGCCGAGGTGGGCGCGGGCGGCGTCGCGATCGAGCAGGCTCCCCTCCGGCGCCCGCCAGGGGCCGGGATGGAACAGCGCGGTGTCGATGCCGTTGCGCAGCACGGTCACCTTGGCCTCCGGCGCACCGAGTTCGACCAGCCGCGCCTTGAGGCCGGCGCTGACGGCGATCAGGGCATCGGCGCCGTGAATCGCACGCTGGATCAGCCGGCGCGGGATGGCGTGATCGGGCAGTTCGGTGACATCGGAGCCGCGGGCGGTGATCGCGAGCGGCTTGCCGAATGCGCGCGCCAGCCACAGCGCGGCGACGCCGTCGGGGTAGAGGTAGTGGGCGTCGATCGCGTCGAACCGCAGCCCATCGGCAACCAGCCGGCGCAGACGGGCGCGCGCGGCGAGGAACAACGCATAAGGTGCGGTGTACATGCCGAGCTTCGGCACGGTGACGGCACGGGGATGATGGATGGCGATACCGTGCCGTTCCTCGCGCACCGGCACGCGGGCGTAGGCGCCCCAGGTGCCGAACCTTGGTGAGGCGGAAGGGAACCACCAGGTCGGCGCCAGCACGGTACTGGCGATGCCGGTGTCGTCGATCAGGTGGCGCAGCCGGTTCTCCACGAAGATGCCGTGGTTGGGCTGCGCGCTGTTCGGGTACAGCGTGGTGAAGGTCAGCAGCCGCGGCGGGGCCGGCACCTTGGACGGGACGGCGTGGTCAGCGGCGGCTGAGCCGTTCCAGCAGCCGCCCGGCTTCCTCCTTCTCGTCGAAGGTGGCGCTGCCGGCGACCAGCGGGCGCAGGACGCCAGCCGCCTCCTCGCGGTTGCCCGCCTCGGACAGCGCGACGGCCAGATGGTACTGGATCGTCGCCTCGCCGGGCAGTTCGCGCGCCGCCTGGCGGAGCAGCGGCAGCGCAAGCACCGCTTCGCCCTGGGTGGTCAGGATCCAGCCGAGCGTGTCGGAGATATGCGCCGTGGGGGCGAGCAGCCAAGCCTTCTGCGCCAGGGTGCGGGCGCGGGGGTCGTTCTTCTGGTGGTAGATCCAGGCAAGGTTGTTCAGCGCAACGGCGTTGTTCGGCTGCTTCTCCAGTACGGCTTCCAGCTGCTTCTCGGCTTCCGGATAGCGGCGGCCGGCGAGGTCGTTGGAGATCAGCGCCATGCGCGCGTTCATGTCGTCGGGCGACGTGGCGAGCCACTCGTTCAGCAGGCGCGAGGCGTCGGCACCGCGGTTGGCGGCATTCAGTGCATTGGCGGCACGCAGCACAAGGTCCGGCCGGGGCTGGGTGCGCAGGTCGTCCATGTAGGCCTGCGCCGCCTCGCCGAAGCGGTTGCTGGTCATCAGGATGTCGCCCTTGAGCCCGCGCGAGGCCGCCAGGTTGCGCGCGTCGCGCTGCAGTTCGGCCAAGGTGGCAAGCGCGCGGTCCGGCCCGCCGTCGCGCAACTCCACGCCGATCAGCGTTTGCACCAGGGCGGGATGGCCAGGTGTGGCGGCGAGGCCGTCGCGCAGCAGCGCGCGGGCGGACTCGGGGCTATTGTCGCGCAGCATGATCTCGACCAGGGCACGGCGCGCACCGGCATCGCTCGGGTTGGTCGCGAGCATCATGCGGAAGCCTTCCTGCGCCTCGCGCAGCAGGCCGAGCGCGACCTGCGCGCGGGCGCGCGCAAGGATGAGGACCGGCGGCGGAGCCTGAAGGTCCTTCAGCGCGGCGTCGGCCGTTTCCAGCGCCTTGCGCGGCTCGTTGTTGCGCACGTAGAGGTCGGCGAGCATGGCGGCGACCCCGGCGTTGGCCGGGGCCGCGGCGCGTCCGGTCTCGGCCGCCGTGATGGCGCGGGCCAGGCGGCCGTCGGCCAGGAAGGTGTTGACCAGCATGGACAACGCCTGCTCGTTCGCCGGTTCCTGGCGCAGGATCTCGCCCAGGTACTGCTCCACCTCGGCGGTGTTGCCATGCATGCTGGCCAGACGGGCGAGGTTGAAGCGCGCGCGCAGGGAGCCGGGGTATTCGCGCAATGCGTTGATGTATGCGGTGCGGGCAGCGGCGAACCGGAGCTGGCCGGAGAGGACGAGGCCCTCGAGCACGGCAATGTTCTCGCTCTTGAGGCCTGCCTGCTGGACACGCTCCAGCGCCGCGGCGGCGCGGTCGATGTCGCCGGAGGCCAATGCCGCGACGATCAGGGCCTCGCTGGCGTCCACTTTGCGCGGCGACATCTCGAGGGAGGCCTCGAGATCCTTGGCGGCGCCGGCGGCATCGCCCATGCCAAGCCGGATCGCGGCGAGGCGGGTCATGATGTCGGCGTTGTCCGGTGCGAGCTTGGCGGCCTGCTCGTAGGTTTGCAGCGCCTTGGCCTGCTGGCCGTCCTGCGCGTAGGCACGGGCCAGCACGTCGAGCAGCTCGGCATCGGGGGTGACGCCTTCGGCCATGGCCTTGGTGACGACCTCGACCGCGCCGGCGGGCCGCTGGCCGGCGATCAGGATGCGGCCGAGAAGCTTCAGCCCGTCGAGGTCGGCGGGATTGCGCGCGACGAATTTCTGCGCGGCGTCGAGTGCCTGTTCGGCCTGGCCGAGGTTGAACTTCACGACGCCCAGGAAGTAGTGGCCGCGGGGGAAGCGGGGCAGCAGGACGGAAATCTGCGTCAGGGCGGCATCGGCGGCCTGGAACTCGCGCGCGCGGGCGGCAAGGACGGCCTGGAGGTAGATCCCGCCAGCGCTGCGCGGTTCCATCCGCAGCACGGCGGTCACGTCTTCCTTGGCCTTGGCATCGTCGCCCAGCGCCACCAGCAGGTTCGCCCGCTCCAGCCGCGCGGCAAGCATGCCGGGCGCCTGCTGGACGGCGTTGTCGAGCGCGGACAGCGCGTTGCGGCGATCGCCGCGCAGGTTCAGCAACTGGGACTTGAGCACCAGCGCCTCGGGCGACCTGGCGTTAAGGACCAGCGCGCGGTCGACGCGGGCCTCGGCCCCCTGCAGGTCGCGCCGGGAAATCAGGACTCGGGCGGTGGAGAGCAGCGGCTCGATGGCGGTGGGGGCGACCTTCTCGGCCTCGACGAAGGCGTCATAGGCGGGGTCGAGCTCGCCTAGCTGCAGGTGGGCGGTGCCGCGCATCACCAGGATCGGGCCGAGCTGGTCCTGCCCCACGCTGGTGGTGGGGAAGTCGCGCAGCAACTCGCGGAACTTGCCCTGGGCCATGTAGGTCTGGGCCAGGAGCGGCGTGATGGGCCGCGGGTCGAAGCCGTTGTCGCGCGACTGGCGCAGGCTGCGCTCCGCGGAGATCGGATCGCCCATGCGCAGCTGGATGACGCCCAGGCGGAAATGCGCCTCGGCGTTGTTGGGGTCGCTGCGCACGGTGTTGCGCAGTTCGATCTGGGCGGTCCGCAGGTCGCCGCGATCCATGGCCGACTTGGCCGCCGCGAAGGGATCGACCGGGCGCATGAACTTGAACCACGCAACCCCCGCGCCACCGCCAAGGACGGCCAGGAGCACCAGTGCGAGAACGATCTTCTTGATCATGGCGGGTCAGTCCATGTTGTGCAGCGGCGCGTTGGTGCCGTGGGCCCCCGGATCGGCACCCCCTGATGCGGGCAGGTCCGGATCCGGCAACGCGCTGGTGACGCTTTCGACACTTAGCCCATGCGCCTCGAGCAGCGTATAGAGGGTTGGGCGGCTGATGCCGAGCAGCTTGGCGGCGTGGGCGAGGCGGCCGCGGCTGCGCGCGATCGCCTTCTGCAGCACCTCGAGCTCGGCGCGGGTCCGCGCGGCGCGAAGATCGAGGTCGTCCTCCTCGGGCTCGACGGGCTCCAGCTCGAGGTCGGTGGCCTCAATCAGGCGCCCCTCGCTCATCACGACCGCGCGCTTCATGCGGTTTTCCAGCTCGCGCACGTTGCCGGGCCAGGGGTGGGCGTTGATGGCCGCCATCGCGGTGTCCGCGAAGCCGCGCAGGTTGCGGCCGAACTCGTGGTTGAAGCGCGCGAGGAAGAAGCGGGCGAGCAGGCCGGCATCGCCCGGGCGCTCGCGCAGCGGCGGGATGCGCACGGTGACGGAGTTCAGCCGGTAGTACAGGTCGTTGCGGAAGCGCCCGCCGGCCACCTGCTCCTCGATCAGCATGTTGGTGGCCGAGACCACGCGCACGTCCACCGCGATGGACTGGCGGCCGCCGACGCGCTCGATCACCTGCTCCTGGAGGAAGCGCAGCAGCTTGACCTGGAGCGGAAAGGGCAGGTCGCCGATCTCGTCGAGGAACAGCGTGCCCTTGTTGGCGGCCTCGATCTTGCCGATGGTCTGCTTGACCGCGCCGGTGAAGGCGCCGCGCTCGTAGCCGAACAGCTCGGATTCCAGCAGGTTCTCGGGGATCGCGCCGCAGTTGATGGCGATGAAGGGGCCGCGGGCGCGCGGGCCGAGGTCGTGCAGCGCGCGGGCCAGCGCCTCCTTGCCGGTGCCGCTTTCGCCCAGCAGCAGCACGGCGACGTTGGCGGTGGCCAGCTTTTCAACTGTGCGGCAGACCTTCAGCATCCCCTCGTTGGCCGTGACGATGCGCTTGATCGGCGAGGCGGAGCCGGTTCCGGCGGCGAGGCGGCGGTTCTCGTCCTCCAGGTCGCGCAGGCGCAGCGCCCGGGCGACGATGGTTTGCAGCAGGTCGATGTCGGCCGGCTTCTCGCAGAAATCATAGGCGCCGTTGCCGATGGCGCGCAGGGCATGGGTGCGGTCGCCGTGCGAGGTGGCGACGATCACCTTCATGTCGGGATTCTGGCGGGCGAGCGCCTCCAGCGTCGCAAAGCCCTCGCTCACGCCGTCGGGATCGGGCGGCAGGCCGAGGTCCATGATGGCGACCGCCGGCTGCTCCTTCTGCGCCAGCGCCAGCGCCGGCTGGCGGGCGTGCGCGATCAGCAGGGAGTACTCGGGGAATGCCCAGCGGTACTGGCTGCACAACCCCTCGTCGTCCTCGATGATCAGCAGCTTCGGTTTGTTCGGTGCCGGTGCCATTGCCACATACTATACTAGCCCGACTTTCAATGCCGAATGGTGAACGCCCGGGTTGGCATACACGAATCCGTTCCAGCGCCATACGGCGCGGAAACCGAACGGCGCGCACATCAGGGCGGCGTACCTCAAGCGGGCGCGCCCTCGGCTGGCTGGCGGTCCGCCAGGGTGGCGGCGGCCGGCAGGACAAGGCGCATCGTGGTCCCCTGCTCCGGCCGGCTGGCGACGACGAGGTCGCCGCCGGCCTCGCGCAACAATTCGCGCGCCTGGAACGCCCCGATCCCCGTGCCGCCGCGCTTGGATGTGCCGAAGGGGCGGAACAGCGTGTCGCGGATGAAGGCCTCGGTCATCCCGGCCCCCTGGTCGACGATGTCGACCAGCACCCGATTGCCCTCGTGCCCGACGGTGACCCGCACCGGCGGCAGTTCGCCCGACGCGGTCCGCGCCAGCGTCGCCTCGATGGCGTTGGTCAGCAGGTGGGTGACGACCGCGTCGAAGGCCGCGGCGGCCATGCCCACGCCAACGCCGGTGCGGTCGTAATCCAGCAGCACCGCCACGCCGCGGCTGCGCGCGACGCTGTCGACAAGGGTCGCCAAGCGCTCGACCGGCTGCAGCGTCGCCGCCGGGGGCTCGGGCTCCGGCGCCTCCAGCCGGCGCAACAGGGCCGAGATCTTCTGCACCGAGGCGCGCACGGTGGTGAGCATGTCGCGCTGAAACTCGGGGTTGCTGATGTGCCGCTCGGCGTTGGACAGCAGCAACGACAGCTGGGATGACACGTTCTTGATGTCGTGGGCGACGAAGGCGAAGCGCTTGCCGTATTCCGCCAGCTGGCGGCCCTGCGTCAGCACCTCGGTGGCGCGCTGCTCGGCGACATAGGTGGCCACCTCGCGCCCGACGATGCGCAGCAGTTCGAACACCTCGCGGTCGAGGCGGAACGGCGCGCGCGGCGGGGCGAGCAGGATGAAGCCGAGGATGGCCGAGTCCGCCCCGGCGTCGGATGCGCCGGCATGGCCGAGCGGTAGCGCCACGGCGAGCCAGGTTCTTTCCGGCGCTTCGGCCGGGCGGTTGGCCGGGTCGAGTTCCACCACCCCTGTGCCGCGGCGCAGGGCGGCGGCCAGCGCGGCATCGGGCGGGATCGGCATGCCGCCGGACGGCAGGTTCCATGCGCCCGTCCAATGGAAGGGTGCCGCCTGCACCGGGGCGGTCGCGCCGGCCGGCGCGCGCAGGTAGAGGATGCCGCCGGGGCTGTCCACGATGTCCGCCACCGCGCGGATGACGCGGACCGGCAGCTTGGCCTCCGTCTCGGCGCCGGACAGGGTGGCGATGCAGCGCAGCCACTCGCGGCGGTAGTCGAAGCGGTTGCTGAAGAAATTGTCCACCACCAGGCTGCGCAGGCGCGAGCGGGCGCTGCCGGAGGTGAGCAGAACGGCAGTGGCCATGATGCCGGCAAAAACCAGGCTGATCTCGGCCACGCCGCTCCAGCCCGGGCCGATATGGCGGAACATTTCGCCCACCGCGGAAAGACCGAGCAGGAAGATGCCGGCCACCACCAGCGTCGCGCTGTGGAAGGCGGCGGAGCGCGAGAGGTGGATGTCGATCTTCCAGTCGCGGTTGCGCGCCGCGGCGACCGCCAGAAGGGGCGCGACGATGGCGGTGGCGACGGCGCGCCCGCCCACCAGGCTCGGCGAGACCGAGCGGAACAGCACCGCGTCGGCCGAGAGCACGATGTCGAACACGAACAGCCCGCCCAGGCCGATGCAGGGCAGGTTGATGTACCATTTCGCCTCGTCGGGCACGTTCTGGTACAGGTTCTCGATCAACAGGATGTTGCAGACCGCCAGCCCGAGCCGCACCGCGGTGCCGGCCGACAGCAGCGACAGGCCGCCGGAGGTGGCTGGCTCCACCAGCACGGTGACACCGATCACCAGCAGGGCCACGAACCCCATCATCGCGAAGGCCTGGCCGAGCTGGCCAGGGGCGCGCACCGTCCGGCGATAAAGATGCAGGATGAAGATGTACCACGCGACCGACCGCAGCAGGTCGAGCGCACCCGGCAGGCCGGAAAACGGGGTATCGGGCTGCAGCGCCACGCTGCCGGCCCACAGCGCCGTCACCGCCGCGGCGCCGGCGAGCAGCCAGCCGGTGCGGCTCAGCCGCGCGCGGATCAGGATCAGCGCGGACAGCGCGGCATAGATCGCCGCACAGCCCGCATGTGCCAGCATCACCGCCCCGACCATCGCTCCCCCACCTGCCGGCGCGCCGGCGCCAGGCCCGTCCCCTTCGCACCCACTATATACGTACCGGCGCCAATCGACCCAGCGACCCGCAAGGGCATCGGCGTCCGGCCGAACATGGATGATGGTGCGGCGCGGTCGTGCGGCAGGTCAGCGCGCGCCTTCCTGGAACAGGATCACCCGGACCGTCGCCATCAGGATCGTCAGGTCCAGCAGCAGGTTGCGGTGCTTCACATAATATAGGTCATAGGCCAACTTCTGCCGGGCATCCTCGACCGAGGCGCCGTAGGGGTAGTTGACCTGCGCCCAACCGGTGATGCCGGGCTTCACCCGGGTGCGGTCGGCGTGGAACGGGATCAGGCTGTCGAGCTGGGCGACGAAGTGCGGCCGCTCCGGTCGTGGGCCGACGAGGCTCATCTCGCCGCGCAGCACGTTGAACAGCTGCGGCAGCTCGTCGATGCGGGTGCGGCGCATGACGCGCCCGATCGGGGTGACGCGCGGGTCGTGCCGCGCGGCCCATGCCGGCCCGAGCGCCTCGGCGTCGACGCGCATCGAGCGGAACTTGAACAGCACGAAATGGGCACCGTTCAGGCCGACCCGCACCTGGCGATAGAGGATCGGGCCGGGGCTGGTGAGCCGGACGAGCAGTGCTGCGCCGGCAATCACCGGGGCGGTGAGCGCCAGGATCGCCAGGCTGATCGAGATGTCGGTCGCGCGGCGGATCACCGCAGCGATGCGTCCGGGCGAAGCGGCCTCGAGGCCGGCCAGCCAGTCGGGGCTCAGCAGGTCGAGGTCGAGCCGGCGCAGCTGCTGTTCGCGGAACACGACATCGTCGAACATGCGAACGCCGCGATGGCGCAGCACGCTCCTCGTATCGGTATCGACCGCAAGCCCCGCCGCCCGCGTCAGGATCACGCCCCAGATGCGGCGGCCGTAGGGGCGGTCCGCCGTGGCCGCGGCAGCCGCCTCGGGCGTCACGACACCAGCCAGGCTGAAGAAGCCACGGCGCATCGAGCGGATCGCCGCCTCGGTGTCCCGGGCCTCATCGGGCGAGCCGACGATCAACACCCGCCGGCTGAGCATGCCGCTGCGCAGGACCACCCGGAAGCAGAGCCGGGTGATGAACAGCAGCAAGATCCATGAAAGCAGGATCTTCATTGGCCACAGCGCGTCCTGACCGAGCAGGAAGCTCGGATCGAGGTCGGTGACCATGCTGAGGGCGAGGATCGCCGGGAAGGCAAGCACGCCCGCCACCACCGAGTTCACCAGCAGGCGGCGCGTCTGCAGGCAGATCTCGGGCCGGTACATGCCGATCGTCATGGAGATGACGCCGATCGTCAGCGACAGGACGGCGGCATGGCTCGCGGTATCGGAATGCAGGCCGAACAAACCCTGTGCGGCTGCCGCAGCGGCAACATCTCCGGGAAGGAGGAGGATATAAAAAACGAGAAAACAGAGGCTGACCTCGAGAATTCCGAGGATCACCATCTCCAGGGCAACGAATCCGTCAAAAAGACGCACCATGAGTCGCTCCTGAAAAGCCTTGATCGGTCGTGCTCCCAATCCGGAGCGATCTCACTCATAAACACGCCGGTGTTACCGTGCCGCGGGGCATGCGCGCAACCGCCGCGGCACGGCATACCTCGACAGGGCGGGACCGTGCCTGAATCCGCCGTCATGTGCCATTCACATCGCGTTGACTTGCTTCGCGATACCGCAACGTGCAGTAGCATCGTCCACGGGTCGGTGATTCCAGTCCGGAGCACCGGCGCCTCCGGGGCGTGTCTCTCTGATGACGCGTCTTGGTAATAAAATGGACGTAGACTGAGGCTGCCCGCTCCCAGCCATGTGCCATCCCTGTCCCGGTCGACAGGGGCGGCCGCCGCCTTCGCGACGGACGGGCATTGCTGGGTGCGCGAGAGTGGCAGCTCGGGCGCTTGTCTTTGCCCTCGACGAGAGGGCGTGGTAGGGATTTGTTGTGGGTTCACGCGTTATGCACACACCTGTTGACGCAGGCCAAGGCACGCCGGCATCCCGCCAGCCCGGCGATTCCGGCGACACAGAAGGACGCGTGGTTCAAGGCAACGAGGGGGGCGGGGCCCTGGTTGGTCAGGTCGGGTTCAAGTGAACGGGTTGGATGGGCAAGACCGTGCCGAAACGGGTGATCCATGATGGTCCTGACACGGACGAAGCATCACCGACGTGACATGACGACGGGCCTGCAGGCGTGTAGCTCAAAGGCAGAGCGCTGCCATTACATGGCAGAGGTTGGGGGTTCAATTCCTTCCGCGCCTACCACCCGCCGGTCGCCCCGCAAGGAGCGGCGGCGGATCTTGATATCCACCGGGCGCCGCCTCCTTCGCCCCGATTTTTTGGGCAACCCGATCCGGCGCGCCGGGCCTGTTTTGCCTTGCTGCGAGCATTCCGGCTGCATCCCCCCTTGCGAGAGAGCGATATGACCCTCCGACGCGCATCTGTCCGCCTGGCTTTCCTCGCCGCCCTTCCGTTGCTGGCGGCCTGCGGCGGCTCGTCGCTCCAGCCAGGCTCCGGCCCGGCCTGCCCGGCCCTGCTCGGCACCGCGACCGACGAAACCACGCCGCCGGCCTCCGCTGAGCCGACATCGTCGTACGTGATCGGCGCCGGCGACCAGCTGGGCATCTCGGTCTATCGCGCGCCGGAGCTGAGCATGCCCGGCATCCCTGTCCGCCCTGACGGGCGCATCTCGATGCCGCTGATCCCCGACATCGTGGCCGCCGGCAAGACGCCGACGCAGCTCGGCGAGGAACTGCAGGAGCGCCTGAAGGAATACGTCCAGGACCCGATCGTGACCGTGATGGTGACGGGCTTCGTCGGCCCGTTCGAGCGCCAGGTGAAGGTGCTGGGCGAGGCAACGGAGCCCGCCGCCATTCCCTACCGCGACCGCATGACCGTGCTCGACGTGATGATCGCCACGCGCGGGCTGACGCGGTATGCTGCCGGCAACAGCGCCGTGATCGTGCGGCGCGTCGGCACCCAGCAGGACACCATCCGCGTCCGGCTGAACGACCTGATCAAGAACGGCGACATCTGCCAGAACGTGGAGATGCGCCCCGGCGACACGCTCATTATTCCCCAGAGCTGGTTTTGATGTGAGGCATTAAAGGCATGGAACAGCTTCGCGTCCTGATACGGCGGCAGGCCTCGGCGGCGTGGCGGTTCCGCTGGGCCATGGTGGCGTGCACCTGGATCGTCTGTGCGATCGGCTGGGTGGCGGTGACGATGATCCCGAACCGCTACGAGGCCAGCGCTCGGCTCTACGTGGACGCCGATGCGGTGCTGACCCCCTTGCTGCGCGGCCTTGCCGTGGAGAACCATGTCAGCGGCCAGGTCGACATGCTCCAGCGGACACTGCTGAGCCGTCCCAACCTGGAGCGCCTGATCTCCAACACCGACCTCGACCTGCAGATCTCCGGCTCGTCCGACCTGGAATCGCTCGTCCAGGGCCTGGCCAACCAGATCAGGATCACGCCGCAGACGCGCAACCTGTTCACCATCACCTATCGCAACACCAGCCCGAAACTGGCGTTCGACGTGGTGCAGACCATCCTGACGACCTTCATCGAAAGCAAGACCGGCGCCAACCGCTCCGAGATGCAGAACGCCACGCTCTTTCTGGAGCAGCAGATCGCCGCCTATGAGCGCCAGCTGCGTGATGCGGAACGGCGGCGTGCGGATTTCCGCTCGAAATACATGGACCTGCTGCCGAACGACCTGAACGGCGTGACCCGGATGGAAACGGCGACGCAGATGGTGCGCGCGCTGCAAGGCAGCCTGCAGGACGAAACCGTGAAGCGCGACATGCTCCGCGCCGAGGTTGCGGCGATCCCCCCGCTGCTGGTCACCGAAACCGAGACCCAGGGGACCGGCGCGACCGGCATTCTCCGCAACCTGAGCGGCCCGGCCAAGGCGCGGCTCGACGAGGCCGAAACCGCGCTGACCGAGTTGCGCCAGCGCTACACCGACAATCACCCCGACGTGGTGTTCGCCAAGCGCCGCCTGGAAACGCTGCGCGCCACCGCGCTGCGCGAGGCGGAGCAGATGGCGCGCGAGGCGGCGGGCGCGTCCAACCCGAACGATCCCGGCGGAACCGCCCTGGGCTCGCGCAGCCGTTCGCAGCCGAACCCGGTCTATGAGCAGCTGAAGGTCCGGCTGGTCGAGACGGAGTCGGCGTTGTCGTCGCTGCAGCGGCAGCTGGCGGACGCAACGCGCGAGCGCAACCGGCTGGAGGAGATCGCGCGCGGCGCACCGGGGTTGCAGGCCGAGTTCATGAACCTGAACCGCGACTACGACGTGTTGCGCCGCAACTACGAGGAGCTGCTGGCGCGGCGCGAATCGATGCGCATCGCCTCGGCCGCCGACGCGGATGCCGACAAGATCAAGATCCAGATCGTCGATCCGCCGCAGGTGCCGCAGAACGCGGTGGAGCCGAAGCGCGGCGTGCTGACCACGGGCGTCCTCGTGGCGGCGGTCGCGCTCGGGATCGGCCTGGCGCTGCTGCTCGCGCAGTTCGACCAGTCCTTCCATACGCTGGACGAGTTGCGCGATCTCGGCCTGCCGGTCGCCGGCAGCATCTCCATGGTCGCGGTCACGTCGCCCGGCGCGCGCATTGTCTCCGTGGTGTCGTTCACCATGGCGCTCATGATGTTGCTGGGCGTCTATACGGGCTTGCTCTACCGCCTGTTCAAGTCGGGGGGACCGCTCTAGGCCATGGCGAAGGGACCCGATCATCTGGCTGAACGACTCGCGGCACGCCTGGGTGGCGTTGGCGGGCTGGGCTCCAAGGCCGAGGGCGGCGAAGCGCGTCGGCCGGTGGACCAGGCAGCGGCGGGATCGCCCTTGCCCATGCCGCCCCCGGTGGGGCCGGACGCCGCACCGCCTTCCGCGCAGGACACCGCCCCCGGCATGCGCACCGACACGGGCATTGAAGCCGCGGCACCGGACGACACGGTGTCCCTGCCGCCCCCGCCCCCCGTCGCCGTGGACGACGCGGCCGCCGAGCCCGACAGGGACAGCCATGCCGGCACGCTGGTCATGGACCGTCCCGCCCGGCGCGAGTCACCGCGCGACGAGCTTGTGGCGCCGTCGCCCGGGGTAAACCTGGACACCATGGTGCCCGCGCCACTGACACTCGACCTGGTGTCGCTCGAACGCGCCGGCATGGTCGTGGGCCGCAAGGCGCGCACCCGGATCTCGGAGGAATTCCGCGTCTCGGTCGGGCAGATCCTGCGCTCGGTGCGCGGCAGCTATACGCCCGGCCGTGGCGCCGGCAACCTCGTGATGGTGACCAGCGCGCGGCCCGGCGAAGGCAAGAGCTTCACCTCCCTGAACCTGGCCGGCAGCATCGCCCAGCACACCCAGCGCGAAGTCCTGCTCGTCGATGTCGACGCCAAGCAGAACGCGCTGTCGGACCAGCTGGGCATCGGCGACCGCCCCGGCCTGATCGACCTCGCCCTGACGCCCAGCCTGCGCATCGAGGATACCGTGGTGCGCACGGTGATCCCCAACCTCGCCTTTCTCCCGGTGGGCGTTCGCCGCGTCGATTCGCTCGAAGGCGGCGCCGAGGGCACGGTGGCGCGGCCGATCACCGCCCTGATCGAGCGGCTCGGCCGGCGCTACGCCAACCACATCGTGATCCTCGACGCACCGCCCTGCCTGTCCACCTCGGATCCCAGCACCATCGCCCCGCTCGTCGGCCAGGTGGTGATGGTGGTGGAGGCGGAACGCACGCAACGGTCGGAGGTGCTGGCGGCACTCGACCTGATCAAGGCGTGCCCAACGATCACGCTGATGCTGAACAAGATCCGGGTCACAACCAGCTATACCTTCGGTGCGTACCACTATTTTGGTTCCTACTCCTGAGTCCACACGTTAGGATTCGGATCGAAACCCTTGGTGGTGCGGTCGATGGCGGCTGCGCCCGACGTGAGCGAGTAGAGCGCATGCGGCACGGTCATGTTGAAGCCTGAAACAAAGCGCCCGCGCCGCGGTGCGAAGCGCATGGGCCGCCTCGCGGTCGCCGCGGCAGCGGCCACCATTGCCCACAGCATCGCGGCACACGCGCAGCTGGCACCCCATCTCGGCGCGCCGGTCCAGCTGGGTGACCTCCGCCAAGCCTTCGAGCGCGCCTACGGACCGGTGGTCGCGCCGATCGACGCACGATCCTGGACCGTGACCCCGGCCATCGATGTCGAGGTGATGGCCACCGACAACAGCCAGGCGCTGGGAGTCGGCGGCGGGCGGCGCGGCTCCGAGGTGGTGACCTCAATCACCCCCAGCATCTACATCCAGGGCACGTCCCAGCGCCTCACCGGTGCGTTCGGCTACGCCCCGACATTGCGGACCTTCGCGCGTGATTCGCGCCAGAACGCCGTCGCGCACAACCTCAACGCCAACGGCCGCGCGACGATCTTCGAGGACCTGCTGTTCTTCAACGCCTCCGCCAGCATGAGCGAGTTTTCCCGCTTCGGCGGCGTCGGCCCCGGCGGCGCCGGCAACCTCGCCCGCCAGGACCGCATCCAATCCTCCAGCGTCTCGTTCGGGCCGCAGCTGCGCAAGGCCTTCGCCGACTACGGCGTGCTGGATGTCAGCCACAACCTCGGCTACCTGAACCAGACCGGCCAGGCCGCGCGGGTGAACACGCCCTTCGCGCCGGCGCTGAACACCGGCTCCACCATCACGAACACCACCCAGGCCTCCTTCACCAGCGGGCAGGAGTTCGGGCGGCTCAACTTCAGCCTGGCCACCTCGCGCATCCGCTACAACGGCCAGGGCGTGCTGAAGAACGCGCACCGCAACAGCGAAACCCTCGACCTCGGCTACGCCGTCACCCGCGAGGTGACGCTGCTGGGCATGATCGGCCACCAGGACATCCGCTACGGCGGCCTGCGGCCGATCCGCATCAACGACTTCATCTGGAATGTCGGCGTCCGCTGGACCCCGAGCCCCGACACCTCCATGACGCTGCGCTACGGCCGGCGCGACGGCGGCGACAATTTCAGCTTCGAGGGCACCACCGCCCCCACCGCGCGAACCCGCGTCTCGGCCTCCTACTCCGAGGCCATGGCGAGCCTTGCCGACGAGCTGCAATACTCCCTCACCCGCGGCCAGGCGATCTCGCCCGGCATCGTCATCGATCCGGCGACCGGCATGCCGATCCAGGTGAACAACAACTTCGCGGGCGCCCAGGGCGGCGTGTCGCGCGTGAAGCGCTTCTCGCTCAGCGGCGTTCTGACCCAGGATATCGACGTCTACACCCTGTCGTTCAACCGCGACGAACGCCAGACGCTGAGCGCCGAGAGCGCCGGGGCGCCGCCGGCCGTCACCTGGATGACAACCACCGTTGGCTGGCAGCGGGAATTGTGGCCCGGCGTGCGCGGCAACGCCCAGGCCAGCTATGGCGAGCGTTCCTCCGCCGGCTTCGGCAACCAGGAGCTGATTACCCTCTCGGCAGGCTTGAACTGGGAGCTGTCGGAAACCTTATCGACACGTGCGAGCTATACCTATACCCGCTCGACCTCCAACCGGGCCGGCTTCGGCTATGACGCCAACCTCCTGAGCCTTGGATTGCGCAAAAGCTTCTGACCGCGCCGCGACGACATTCCAGACAGGTTTCCACCACCCCATGTATGAGCGGTTCTACAATTTCACCGGCATGCCGTTCCAGCTCACGCCGGACAGCCGCTTCTTCTTCGCCAGCCGCGGCCACGGACGGGCGATCGCCCACCTGATCTATGGCCTGTCGCAAGGCGAGGGGTTCATCATTGTCACCGGCGAGGTCGGCGCCGGCAAGACCACGCTGGTGGAGCGCCTGTGGTCGGAGCTGGACCGCGAGACCTACACGCTCGCCCGCATCAACACGACGCAGGTCACCCACGACGACCTGTTCCGCCTGACCATGTCCGCCTTCGGCATCGACACCGAGGCGACCGACAAGGCGACCCTGATCCGCCTGTTCGCCGAGATGCTGGCCGAACACCGCGCCGCCGGACGGCGCTGCCTGCTGGTGGTCGACGAGGTGCAGAACCTGACCCTGGCGGCATTGGAGGAGCTGCGGATGCTCTCCAACATCACCGAGGACGGCCAGGCCTCCCTGCAGACCATCCTGCTGGGCCAGCCGCAATTCCGCCGCAAGCTCGCCTCGCCGGACCTCGACCAGCTGCGCCAGCGCGTGCTCGCCAGCTACCATCTCGGTCCACTCTCCGAGGACGAGACGCGCGGCTACATCGAGCACCGGCTGGCCGAAGTCGGCTGGGAAGGCGACCCCTCCTGGAGCCCCGAGGCCCACACCGCCGTGTTCCGCCACACCGGCGGCATGCCGCGCCGGATCAACCGCCTCGCCGCGCGCGTGCTGCTCTATGCGGCGCTGGAGGAGGCGCACCACATCGAGGCCCGCATGGTCGATGCGACGGCCGACGAGCTGCACAACGACCTCGAGGGCGGCGGCGAGAACGTGGGCGAGACCGAGCTGGGCGCCGAGGTCATCCCGCTGCGGCCAGCCCAGGCGGTGGACAACCGCTCCCACGCCGACCTGCTGCGGCGGATCGAGGCGCTGGAGGAAACGGTGGCCCGGCGCGAGCGCGTGTTCCAGCGCCTGATGGACGTGTTCGGCGGCTTCAGCCAGCAGCGCAGCGGCCATCCATGACCAGGGCGACACGACCGGCCATCCGCAACGCCATGACCGTGGACGTGGAGGACTATTTCCAGGTCGAGGCCTTCGCCCGCACCATCCCCCGCACCGCCTGGGACAGCTTCCCGCGCCGGGTGGAGGCGAATACCGACCGCATCCTGGAGCAGCTGGCCGGCGCCGGCGTGCGCGCCACCTTCTTCACGCTCGGCTGGGTCGCCGAACGTCATCCGGCGCTGGTCCGGCGCATCGTCGCCGGCGGGCACGAGCTGGCCAGCCACGGCCACGGCCACGCGCGGGTCGCGGCGCTGACGCAGGTGCAGTTCCACCAGGACGTGACGCGGGCCAAGCACCTGCTGGAGGATATCGGCGGCGTGGCGATCGCCGGCTACAGGGCTCCGACCTTCTCGATCGGGCCGAAAACGCCCTGGGCTTATGCCGTGCTGGCCGAGACCGGGCATCGCTACAGCTCCAGCATCTATCCGGTGCGTCACGACCTGTACGGCGCGCCCAACGCACCGCGCTTTCCGCACGCGGTCGGCGACGGCGTGCTGTGGGAGGTGCCTATGACGACGCTGCGGCTGCGTGGCCCCTGGAGCGGCGCCTCGGGCGGCCAGAACCTGCCGATTTCCGGCGGCGGCTATTTCCGCCTGTTGCCCTACGCGGTGTTCCGCCGCGGCCTGGCGGCCTTCCACGCCGCCGAGGGGCGCGGCGGCATGTTCTACACCCACCCGTGGGAGATCGATCCCGGCCAACCGCGCATCGCCGGCGCCGGGCGGCTGTCGCGCTTCCGGCACTACCTGAACCTCGGCCGCACCGCCCCACGGCTCGAGCGGCTGCTGCGCGACTTCGCCTGGGGACGCATGGACGAGGTGTTCCCCGAACTCTCCGCGCCGCCTGCTTTCCCCGGCGCTCTCGCCACGGCCGCCTGACCGGACACGCGCTGCCATGACCCTTCGCCTGCGATCGCTGGAAGGCGGCGCCGAGGATGCCAAGGCCTCGGGTGGAACCTCCCTGGATGGGGCGTGGGACAAGTTCGTGCTCGCCCATCCCGAAGGCACGTTCTTCCATCGCGCGGCCTGGCGCCACGTCATCCCGCGCGCCTTCGGCCATGCCACCCACTACACGATCGCCGAACGCGACGGCGCGGTGGTCGGCGTGCTGCCGCTGGCCCGCGTGCGCACCCGCCTGTTCGGGGATTCCCTGATTTCGGTGCCGTTCTGCGTCAATGGCGGGCCGCTTGCCGCCGACGCCGAGGCCTTCGCCGCCCTGGTCGCCCATGCCGAAGGTTTGATGCGTCGCGACCGCGTCCCCGTGCTGGAATTCCGCTTCCTGCATCCGCCCCAGGAAGGCTGGCTGGACCCGGCCGACTGGCCGGCCAAATCGGACCTCTACGTGATCTTCCGCAAACCCATCAGCGGCGACGACGAGGCCAACCTCAAGGCGATCCCGCGCAAGCAGCGCGCGATGGTGCGCAAGGGCATCGGCCTCGGCCTCACCTCGGAGATCGACCGCGACCCCGCGCGGCTGCACCGGATCTACGCCGAAAGCGTGCGCAACCTCGGCACTCCGGTGTTCTCCCGCCGCTACTTCGAGATCCTGATGGAGGCGTTCGGGCCGGATGCGGACATCGTGACCATCCTCGACGGCGAAACCCCGATCGCCTCGGTGATGAACTTCTACTTCCGCGACGAGGTGCTGCCCTACTACGGCGGCGGCACCCTGGCGGCGCGCGACCGCTACGCCAACGACTTCATGTACTGGGAAGTGATGCGCCGGGCGGCGGCACGCGGCTTCCGGCTGTTCGATTTCGGCCGCAGCAAGGCCGGCACCGGCGCCTATTCGTTCAAGAAGAACTGGGGGTTCGAGCCCGCGCCCCTGGCCTACCGCTTCCGCCTCGCCCCCGGCGCCTCGATCCCGGACATCAACCCGCTGAACCCGAAGTACCGGATGTTCATCGCCGCCTGGAAGCGCCTGCCGCTGCCGGTCGCCAACCTGCTGGGGCCGCCGATCGTGCGCGGGCTGGGGTAGCGCGATGCGGGAGCTGCTGTTCCTCGCGCACCGCTTTCCCTACCCGCCCGACAAGGGCGAGAAGATCCGCAGCTGGAACATGATCCGCCACTTGGCGAAATCCTGGCGCGTGCATCTCGGCTGCCTCTCCGACAACCCCGACGACGCGCGCCACATGGACGCGGTGCGCGCGGTCTGCGGCGAGGTGGCGAGCTTCTCCGTCGTCCCGCGCACGCAGAAGCTGCGCGCCCTGGCCCGGCTGCGCCCCGGCCGGCCGCTGATGGTCGACTACTACGGCCATGCCGGCCTGGCCGCCTGGGTGCGGCGCATGCTGGCGGAACGCCCGATCGCGCTCGGCTTCGCCTATTCCACCCCAATGGCGGACTACCTGCTCGGCACCGGCTGCCCGCTGGTGCTCGACATGGTCGATGTCGATTCCGAGAAATTCGCCGCCTATGCCGCGCAGGCCACCTGGCCGATGCGCTGGGTCTGGGCCCGCGAGGCGCACACCCTCCTGGCCTACGAGGCCCGCGCCACGCTCGCCGCCGACCTCGCCCTGCTGGTCAGCGAGGCCGAGTGCCAGCGCTTCGCCGCCCTCGCCCCGCACACCGCCGGGCGCGTCTTCGCGGTGCAGAACGGCGTCGACCTCGACTATTTCAGCCCGGCCCACAGCTTCCCGTGCCCCTGGACCGACGACGCGCCGCGCATCGTGTTCACCGGCCACATGGACTATCCGCCCAATGCCGAGGCCGCCGTGTGGTTCGCCGAGCAGGTGATGCCGCTGCTGCGCGCCCGCCATCCCGCCCCACGCCTCGCCGTGGTCGGAGCCAACCCGTTGCCATCGGTCCAGGCGCTGGCCGCGCTGCCCGACGTGCAGGTCACCGGCCGGGTGCCCGATGTGCGCCCCTGGATCGCCCATGCCGCCGTCGCCGCCGCCCCACTGCGCATCGCCCGCGGCATCCAGAACAAGGTGCTGGAGGCGATGGCCATGGGCCGCCCGGTGGTCGCCACCCCGCAGGCCTTCGAGGGTGTGGCCGCCATGCCGGGCCGCGACCTGCTGGTCGCCGACGGGCCGGAGGCGATGGCCGAGGCGATCGGCGCGGTGCTCGATGGCCGCCACCCCGCCCTGCCCCGCGCCGCCCGCGCCGCGATGCAGGCCGGCTACGCCTGGGATGCCGCGCTGCGCCGCCTGGATGATCTGCTGGACAGCCGGCCGAAGCTGCGGGACAACCCGCCCCTGCCGGCCCGCGCCAAGGAAACCACTGCATGAGCGCCCGCTCGCTGCCCGCCACATTGTCGCCCGACGCCAACCGCATCGCCGCCGACGCGGTGCCGGCGCTGGTGATCGGCCTGGTCGTGCTGGGCCTGCTGTTCCGCACCGAGGCGATGGCCGCATACCAGGTGTGGAACGACTCCACCGCCTACAGCCACTGCTTCTTCGTCCTGCCGATCGCCCTCTACTTGGCCTGGGACCGGCGCCACAACCTCGCCGGGCTGCGGGTGGAACCCCTGCCCTGGCTCGGCCTGCTGGCGATCCCCGGCACCATCGCCTGGATGGCCGCCGAGCGGCTCGGCATCATGGAAGGCCGCCAGCTCGTCGCGATGAGCTTCGTGCAGCTGCTGTTCCTGGTGGTGCTGGGCTGGCGCGTGTGGTGGGCGATGTCCGCCCCGCTGCTCTACCTCTACTTCCTGGTCCCGTTCGGCGCCTTCCTCACCCCGGCGCTGCAGAAATTCACCCTGGAGTTCAGCCTGATCGGCCTGCAGGCCACCGGCGTGCCGTTCTACGCCGACGAATTCCTGATCGACACGCCCTCCGGCCGCTACTTCGTCGCCGAGGCCTGCGCCGGGCTGCGCTTCCTGATCGCCTCCATCGCCTTCGGCACGCTGTATTCCATGCTGATCTACCGCAGCTACAAAAAGCGCGCGCTGTTCATGCTGGCCTCGATCGTCATCCCGATCATCGCCAACGGCTTCCGTGCGCTCGGCATCGTGCTGCTCGGCGAAGCGCTCGGCAGCGCCCAGGCCGCGGCGGCGGACCACATCCTCTACGGCTGGATCTTCTTCTCCATCGTCATCCTGCTGCTGATCCTGGCCGGCATGCCGTTCCGCGAAGACACCGTCGCGACGGTGCGCGAAGATACCCCCGCCCCCGAGCGGCTGCCGGCCGCGCGGCTGCGCGCCGTGCTGGCGAGCCTGCTGGTGGTGGTGTTCGCCGGCAGCGCGGCCGCCGCCTCCGCATGGCTCGACGGTCGCGCCGCACCCGTCGCCGGCATCTCGCCGCCAACCTTCCAGAACGCGGCCGGCTGCGTGTCCACCGGCCGCGCCATCCTCCATCCGCCCGGCACACCCGGCGCCGCGCACCCGCAGGGCAGCCGCAGCGTCGAGGAATTCGCCTGCGGCCACGTGCGCCTGACCATGACCGTCCAGGTGTTCTCCACCCGCACCAACCCGGCCGCCGTCGGCCAGGCCCGCCGCGAGCTGGCGCGCGAGGATTCGTCGGAGGAGATGGAGTTCGGCTCGCTCGCCGTCCCGGGCGGCGACCCCGCCACATGGCGCCTGGCGATCGGCAACACCCCCCCGGTGATGGCCGCCACCGCCCTGTGGATCGAGGGCCAGCCCAGCCGCGGCGGCCTGTCGGAGCGCATCCTGCAGGCGCGCAACAGCGTCCAGGGCGCGCCGGCCGCCACCGTCCTGGTCGCAGCCTCCCTGCATTTCCCCCAGGGCGCCCTGAACACGACGGAGCGCGACCGCTCGCAACGGCTGCTCGCCGCCTTCCTCGCGCGCCAGGCCGACCTTGGCGCCCAGATCACCGCACTCGCGCACGCCGCGGCGGCCAACTGACGGCACGGAGCAAACCCGCATGTCCGCCATCGACGTCACCGAACTGACCGTGGCCGACATCCAGGCCGGCCTCGCCGCCGGCCGCTTCACCTGCGAGGCGCTGACCCTGGCCTACCTCGCCCGGATCGAGCGCTTCAACCCGCGCTACAACGCGATCATCATCCCGAACCCCGACGCCCTGGCCGATGCCCGCGCCATCGACCGCCGCCGCGCCGCCGGCGAAAAACTGCCGCCGCTGGCCGGCGTCCCCGTGGTCATCAAGGACCCGATGGACATGGAAGGCATCCCGACCACCGGCGGCTGGTCGCTGCTGCACGGCCCCAGCGGCGGCGTCGACCTGGTGCCGGAGGTCGACAGCCCCGTGGTCGCCCGCATGCGCGCGGCCGGCACGATCATGCTCGGCAAAACCAACGTCCCGGTGCTCAGCGCCAGCGGCACCCACGCCAACGACAGCTGGGCCGGCCCCACCCTGAACGCCGCCGCGCCCGACCGCGCACCCGGCGCCAGCTCAGCCGGAACCGCCACCGCCGTCGCCGCCTCCTTCTGCGTGCTCGGCCTGGCCGAGGAAACCGGCGGCTCGATCCAGAACCCCGCCGCCGCCCAGGCGCTGGTCGGCATCAAGCCCACCCACGCCCTGGTGCCCAACACCGGCGTGCTGCCGCTGTCCAGCATGCGCGACGTCGTCGGCCCGATCGCCCGCTGCGTGCGCGACGCCGCCCTGTGCCTCGATGTCCTGGCCGGCTTCACCATGGCCGACCCGAAAACCGTCGCCAGCATCGGCCGCATCCCCCCCGGCGGCTACACCGCCGCCCTGCGCACCGACGCCCTGAACGGCACCCGCCTCGGCCTCTACGGCCCCGGCTGGCGCGACGAAGGCCTCTCGCCGGAGGCCGAATCCCTCTACCGCGCCGCCCAGGACGCCCTGTCGACCCGCGGCGCCACCCTGGTCGCCGACCCCTTCGCCGGCACCGGCTTCGCGCAGATCGCCCGCGAACGGCCCGGCGGCAGCCGCTACGACTGGCGCGGCATGGAATCCGTGCCGCACGACCTGGAGAACTACCTCCGCCGCCTCGGCCCCACCGCCGCCCTGCGCAGCTTCGCCGACTTCGCCGCCGCCACCGCAGCACAAGACCCGTTCGCCCCCACCGGCGCCCTCGCCTACGTCACCGACTCCCCGGTGTTCCAGGCCTGCCGCGCCAACCCCGCCGCCCCCCCGGACATGAGCGGTTTCGCCCGCGTGCGGGCCGCCTATCTCGACATCCTCCACGCCACCCTCGATGCCCACGGCATCGATGTGCTGGTCTTCCCGCAGATGCGCGAAGCCCTGCCGCCGCGCGTCGGCGAGGCGACGATCCGCTCGACGACAGTGTCCGAAATCAACATCGCCGGCCTGCCCGGCGTGGTGGTCCCCGCCGGATACCACGCCGACGGCACGCCGTTCTGCCTGATCTTCGTCGGCCGGCCCTGGAGCGAGGGGCAATTGCTCGCCCTGGCCTTCGACTACGAGCAGGCCACCCGGCATCGGCGGGCGCCGGAGTTGCAGGCGTAAGAAAGCAAGCAGTTCTTTTTTGAAAAAAAGAACCAAAAAAACTTTCGTCCCTCAGGTACGGCGCGCGATAACCAGCGAGCCCAATGGATGAAGTCTTTTTGCTTCTTTTTCTTCAGAAAAAGAAGGCCTTGCTTCCGTCTCGGCCGGCCACCCCAGCCGCCCAAGCCCCGGCAGCTTGATCGCCGGCCGGCGCAGATCCACCCCGATCACCGCGCCGAGGATGTTCACCTCCACGCCGTGCACCCAGCCCAGCGTAACCCCGGCATACCCACCCAGGGTCAGGCGCAGATCGGTGCCGGACGGCAGCACCCGCAGCCAGCGTCCGTCATAGGGGAAATCCTTGCCGACCGCCGTTGGCGGCAGCGCCAGCGCCACCCCCGGCACCGCATCCATCACCGCGGCCACGAACGTATTGGAATTGGGCCCCGGCCACGCCCGGTAGTCGCCATGATTGCGCCAGGCATAAGCCTCCACCGCCGCCTGCATGCGCGGGATCATGGCGGCGGCGACAGGTCCGTCGGCGGCGAACACCACCTCCGGGTCGCGCCCGAACCAGCGCCCGTCCGGCGCGAAGCCGTTGGTGCGGATCGGCGCCCCCCAGGCGGTATAGTCGTAGCGCGTATAGGAAGCCGCCCCCTCCGGCTTCAGCACGATCCAGCAATGCACCGCGAAAATGCCCCGCCAGCGCACCGTCGGCGCGGCATACACCCGCACGACTGCGCCGGAATGCGCCGCGGCCGGCGGCAACAGCCCGGCGCTGGACCGGTCGGCCCGCCACCAATCCACCCACGCGTCGTGCCGGGCATACCGCGCGGCGGCAATGCCGATCGGCACCACAAGCAGCAGCACCAGCAACAGAAGCGCGATCTTGAACATGGAGGCCATCGCCGAGCAGATGGGCCGCTCCACGCCCGCCTGCAAGCGCAGCCAGGCGCCACCCGCGTCCGGACCGGAAGGGCAGCACCATTGGGGCCAGCGACAAATTACGTCATGAAATCGTCGAGACTTTATTTTGCCACTATTCGGTTTCATTCAGACAATCGTGTGTCACGCTTATTTATATTCTATCCTGACTGAAACATCCACAAGAAACACGCTCATTTCCGATTGACGCCGACGGCGATCACGCGAATAGTGATCGCGCCCTCCTGCCGGCGGGCACCGAATGAAAATCATGTCCAGATCGGGTGGAAGCGGGATAACGCCCGCAATCCACGCCACGCCCAGGGGATGCGGCAAACCAACAGCCGGCTTTCGCAGCAACACCGCTGCGTTGGAAACATCAAGTATTTGGCCATTTCACGCGCTGGCTGGGCGATCTCGCCTGTTGGCCAGCGATGTGTCGCCGTTCGCTGCATTGCGCAGCGATCGGCTTGGCCAGTCCTGCGTACTAGGAGTACCAACAATGGCAATTCTCACCGTCGGTACGGGCGGAACATTCAAGACGATCGCCGCCGCCGTCGCCGCCTCCAAGCCCGGCGACACGGTCACGATCGAGGCCGGCGTCTACGTGAACGACTTCATCACCATCGGCCACAACCTCGTCCTGGAGGCACCGGGCGGCATCGCCAAGCTGGTGGCCACCACATCCCCCCCGAACGGCAAGGCCATCATCACCGAGGGCGGCGCGGGCGTGCATGTGGCCATCTCCGGCCTCGACATCTCCGGCGCCAAGGTGAAGGACGGCAACGGCGCCGCCATCCGCTACGAGGGCGGCACGCTGACGCTGAACAACATGAACATCCACGACAACGAGAACGGCCTGCTCGCCGCCTCCGACCCCGCCGGCACCATCGCCATCACCGGCTCGACCTTCACCAAGAACGGCACCGGCACCGGCGCCACCCACAACATCTACGTCAATCACGTCGGCGCGCTGACGGTGGCCAACAGCACCATCACCGGCGCCGTCGTCGGCCACCAGATCAAGAGCCGCGCCACCGCCACCACCATCACCAACAGCACCATCGGCGACGGCCCCGGCGGCAACGCCAGCTACGAGATCGACCTGCCCAACGGCGGCGTCGCGAAGGTCGCCAACAACGTCATCCAGAAAGGCCCGGCGGCGCAGAACCCCAGCGCCATCGCCTTCGGCGCGGAGGGCAACCTGCATCCCGCATCGAGCCTGGCCGTGACCGGCAACACGATCGTCAACACCTTCGCCTCCCCCAGCGCGTCCGCCGTGCGCAACTTCACCGGCGCATCGGTCGAGGTGACCGGCAATGCCCTGCATGGCTGGGCCTATGTGGTGAACGGCGCCGGCAACGCGTCCGGCAACACGATCCTGCCCACCGACCCGCTCGCCGGCGGCCTGGTCCCGCCGCCGGAACCGCCGCCCGCCGCCCCACCGGTCGTCGTGCCGCCGCCCGAAACGCCCCCCATCCCGGCGCCACCCCCCGTAGCAACACCACCGGTAGCACCACCCCCGGCAGCACCACCCCCCGAAGCGCCGCCTCCCATCGCAGCGCCGCCCATCGAACCTCCGCGCGCCGAACCTCCGCCTGCCGCACCTCCGCCTGCCGTACCGCCGCCCGAGGTGCCACCGGTGGCCCCCCCGCCCATCGCCCCTCCGCCCGTCGCCGTCCCGCCCGTCGCCCCCCCGCCCGGCAGGGGCGACCTGCCGCCGGACGACACGGTGGTGGAACTCCCCCCCTCCCTCCCACCGCCGACCTTCATCCGCGACGCCACAGGCACCCCTGCGCCCGTGCCGCAGGAACCGCCCGTCACCGCTGGCCCACCGGCTCCGCCCACGCCCCCTGACGAACCCGCCGCCCTGCCCGACCTGCTGCCCACCCTGCCGCGACCCGTGGTGGAATGGGTGCCGGAGCAACCCGGTGGTGGCGTGGCCGCTCCCGACCCCGCCCCTGGTGGCCCTGCGCCCGTGGCCGACCCATGGAACGGCCGCGGCACCGCCGACCTGGCCGACACCTGGCTGCGCGGCTGAACGACCCGCCGGGCAGGCGCATCACCCTGCCCGGCCGCCCGTGCTCAGCCCGCCATGGCCCGCGCGCAGATCGCCTCGAACTGCCGCGCCACATGCGCCCAGGAGAACCGCGCCTCCAGCCGCGCCCGCCCCGCCCGCGCCAGCCGCGCCCGCTCGCCCGGATCGGCCAGCAGCCGCAGGATGGCCACCGCGAAATCCTCCGCCGTGTCGGCCGCCAGGAAATGCTCCTCCGGCACGATGTCCAACCCCTCGATGCCCACGCTGGTCGACACCACCGGCCGGCCCATCGCGATGGCCTCGAACGCCTTGATCCGCGTGCCGCTGCCCACCCGCAGCGGAATCACCACCACATGCCCCTGCGCCACATGCGGCCGGATATCGGGCACCGAGCCGGTGACGGTCCAGGCCAGCCCGCGCGCCTTCACCGCCTCGATCAGTGCGGCCTGCGGATTGCGCCCGACGATCAGAGCCCGCGCCGCCGGCCGCTCGCGCAGCACCAGCGGCCAGATCTCGTCCATCAGGTAGGCGATGCCGTCGGTGTTGGCCGGGCTGTCCATCACCCCGGTGAACACGATCGTGCCGCCATCGGGCGCGATCGCCGGCGCCGCGTCCTGCGGTGCCACGGCGAAGTAGTCGAGATCGACCCCCGTCTCGATCGCCTCGATCGCCTTATGGCCATAGCGTGCGCCCAGCGCCTTGGCATCGCGCTCCGACACCGCGATCACCCGCCCGTAGCGCGCCAGCACCGCCGCCTCGAACCGGCGCATCTTGCGCGCCTGGTCGGCCCAGACCGGCCGCCACAGCCCGCGCGCCAGCCGCGCATGGCGCTCGAAGATCTCCGCCTCCACGTTGTGCGTGAACATCACGCTGGCAAGCGGCAGCGCGCCGGGCACCAGCACGTCGGCATGCGGGAAATCCACCACCACCACATCGGGCCGTTCCGCCATCGCGGCAGCCACCACGGCCACCCCGGCCGCCGAGCGGTCGGTCGCCGCCGAGACCGGGATGCGCCCGGGCAGCGCCAGCACCCGCGCCAGCCGCGACGGCGCGGTCGCCGGCCACGGCAGGAAATGGTCGCACGCCCCCATCGTCTCCACCGCGAAGCGATCCGCGTCGGGCGGTGCCGGAGAGGCGAGCGTCACCTCGAACATGCCGCCCTTCATCTGGCGCAGGATGTTCGCGGTGCGGATCTTGCCGCCTTCGTTGGTCGGGAACAAGAAGCGCGGGCTGACGAACAGCAGCCGCGGCCGGAACTTCGTCACCAGCAGAAGCCCTGGTATTCCACCCCCGGCAATGCCGCGAGGTCGGCGATGCCGGCGAGATCGAGCACCTTCCTGCCCTCCAGCGCCGCGAACAAAGCCGGCCGGTCCTCCGCCCCGACATGGCCGACGATCGCCAGCCCCGCCCCCTCCAGCGTCTCGGCGGGCGACCCCGCCAGCAGCCGCTCCAGGTGCGGGATCTCGCGCTCGATATAGGCCCGGTTGGCCCCGGTCAGCCGCGCGGTCTGCACGTGGCGGTCATGGATGCGCAACTCGTAGCCGCGCCCCAACAGCTTCTCGGCCAGCATCACGAACGGCGACTCGCGCAGGTCGTCCGTGCCCGGCTTGAACGCCAGCCCGAACAGCGCAACCTTCTGCCTTCCATGGGCGGCCACCATCTCGAAGGCCCGGTCGATGATCGCCTGGTTGCCCGGCAGCACCTGGCGCAGGAACGGCGCCGGAACGTCGCGCGACGCGGCCAACGACAGGAAGCTGCGGATGTCCTTCGGCAGGCACGAGCCGCCGAACGCGAAGCCCGGCCGCAGATACGCCGTCGAGATGTTCAGCACCCGGTCCTCGCAGAACAGCCGGAACGCCGCCCGCGCATCCACCCCGTGCGCCGCCAGGATCGCACCGGCCTCGTTGGCGAAGGCCAGCTTCACCGCGTGGAACACGTTCGAAAGATACTTGGTGCTCTCCGACACGCGGAACGGCGCCACATGCACCGCGGCCTCGATGCCAGCATAGATCTCCCGCACCACGGCGGCGTCATCCCCCGCGGCCGCGCCGACCAGCGTGAACGGCGGCGAGTGGAAATCCCTCACCGAGGAGCCTTCGCGCAGGAATTCGGGGTTCGAGTAATAGCGGAACCCCGCGCCGCAGGAGAGGCCGGATTCCGCCTCGAGGATCGGGATCGCCACCTCCTCCGCGGTGCCCGGCGGCACGGTCGAGCGCATCACCACGGTATGCCCCGCCTTGCCCTTCATCGCCCGCCCGATATCGGCCAGCACCGCCCGCACCGCGCCCATCGACACGCTGCCGTCGGCCGCACTGGGCGTGCCGACCGAAATGAAGGACACCTCGGTAGCCGCCACCGCCGCTTGCGTGTCGGTGGTGGCGCGCAGCCGCCCGGAGGCGACGGCGTCCGCGATCAGCCCGTCGATCGCCTCCTCGACGATCGGCGAGCGGCCGGAATTGACGAGCGCCACCTTGTCGGGTGCCACATCGACCGCGACCACCTCATGGCCGAGGGAAGCGAGACAGGCGCTGGAGACGGCGCCGACATAGCCGACGCCGAAGATCGAGATCCGCATGTGTGCGCGTGCATCCTGTTGGTTTCGCAGCCATGCCCGGGACGCTGCATGGCATTCATCATACCGGACAAAGATGAACATGACATGCCCGGCGCGAGCGGTGGAGGGGCCCGCTTCGTCGCGCCGCGTGTTGTGAAGCCTGGCTTGCTGCAGGTCAAAGTGCCCCGGCGCGCGCGGTGGCATGGTATGTTCACGCCAACGCCCCCCGGGAAGGAACACGATGTCCGCGATCCTGCTTGCCACCGACCTCTCGCCGCATGCCGACCGTGCCATGGCCCGGGCCGCCCTCCTGGCCATGGCAAGCGGGGACGGGCTGGACGTGCTGCACGTCGTCAGCCGCGACCTGATGTCCGGCCCGCAATACGAAGCCGCCCTCGCCCAGGCGACCGCGGCGCTGCGCGACGAGCTGGCCGAGGCCGGGCTGCCGGACGGGCTGGCCGTCACGCCGCTGCCGCGCGGCGGCGAGGTCGGTGGGGCGATCGTGCAGGCGGCCAAGGAACAGGGCAGCCGGATTGTGGTGCTCGCCGCGCCGCATTCCGACCTGCTGGTGCAGATCTTCCGCGCCTCGGTGCTGCACAAGGTGGTGCGCCATGCCCCCTGCCCCGTGCTGGTGGTGCGCCGCCGCGCCCGGCAGGACTACCGCCGGATCCTGGTCGCCGTCGATCTCTCCCAGCCATCGCGCAAGGCGCTGGAACTGGCGCTGCGGTTGCTGCCGAACGAGGCGATGGCGCAGGTGGCGCTGACCGTGGTGAACGCACGGACCACCGCCTCGCCCCCGACCGAGGCCGCCGAGCAACGGGCGCGGGTGGATGACATGCTCGCCGCCAGCCTGGGCCGCCTGGCCGCCGAGGGGCGCGCCGTCCCGGCCAGCACCGAGATCGTGATGGAGGCCGGCACGCCGATGGCCGTGGTGGCCGCGGTCGCGGCGCGCAGCAAGGCGGAGCTGGTGGTGGTGGGCACGATGGGGCTGACCGGGGCGGCCAACCTGCTGCTGGGCAGCACCGCCGAGGCGCTGCTGGCCACCCTGCCCTGCGACGTGCTGGCGGTGCGCGGCTAGAGCAATATCCGACCGGATGGAATCATCCGGTCGGAAGATTTGCGTTCTCCATCAGACCCGAACGTAGTCGATCCGCCGCGCGAGCCAGCAGCCGACGCGCAGGCCGGTGATGCGCCCGGCCTCGCGGCGGAACGTCAGCGTCCAGTCGCCCGGCGCCGAGAAGTCGAGCGCGCGGGGGCACGGCATCAGCCAGGTGTCGGTGGCGTAGGGGATCAGCGGCACCATCGCGCCGTCGCCCAGCTCGCCGGAGCAGGCGGCGTATGGCACGCCGCCGGCGATGGCGATGGTGATGTCCGCACCCCATTCGGCCGAATGGTAGGTGCCGTCGATATCCATTGGCGCGTCGCCGCCGACGGGGTCCAATAGCGTGTCGATGTTGTCGGTGCCGCGGATCATGCGCAGCTTGCCGCCCTCGGGGCGCAGGCGCAGCGTGCCGGCTTCGTGCCAGCCATCGGCAGCGGGGCCGGCGACCTCCGGATGGCCGGCGAAGTGCAGCGCGACCTGGCCGTTGGCCAGCGCGTCGACGCGGGTGGCCAGCCGGGTTTCGGGATCGATGTACTTGCCGCCCCAGCCGACCTTCTCGCCGGTGGGCATCGGCGGCGCGTCCTCGCCGAGGGCCGCGGCGAAAACCTGCGCGGCCGCAGCGCGCGTGTCGCCCATGTGGTTGAACAGGACGACGACCGACATGCGCTCGGCCGGCGCGTAGAAGCGGAAGCTGCGCCAGCCGCGCAGGCCGCCGCCGTGGCCGACGATGTAGCGCCCGTGCAGGTGGCCGCGCGACAGGCCCCAGCCGTAGCCGGCGGTGGCGCCATCGGCGAAGGCGACCGGGACGGAGAGGCGGGCGTGGATGGATTCCGGGTTGTCGCGGGTGGCGTCGATATGGCGTTCCCAGGCGATCAGGTCGTCGAGGCTGGCCGACACGCCGGCATCGCCGGTCCAGGTGACGCGGTTCACCGCGGCGCGGAAGCCGGCTTCCTGGGAGCCCTCGTAGCCCACGGTGAAGCCGGGGACCTGGGAGGTATCCGGGTTGAGGCGGGCGGTGGGCATGCCGGCGCGGTCGAAGACGTGCTTGCGCATCAGCTCGCCGAGCGGGGCGCCGGCGCGTTCGGCGACGAGGTCGCCGAGGACGCGGAAATTGTGGTTGCAGTAGGAGTAGCGGGTGCCGGGCTGGAAATGCAGCGTCTCGGCGCGGTCGGTCAGGCGGCGGGCCTGGGCCTCGGTGAACGGGGCCTCGACGGGGGAGCCGGCCAGCGCGGTGAGCGCCCAGTAGTCGCGCAGGCCGGATTGGTTGTGGGCCATGAGAGAGGCGGTGGGGCGCTGGGCCATCTTCGGCAGGCGCGCGGCGAGTTGGGAGTCCAGCACGTTCGGATTGCGGTCGAGGTCGGTGGTCAGGATCGTGGTGGCGCAGGTGAACTGCTTTGAGATGGAGCAGATCAGGAACATCGTCTGCGCCGTGAAGGGAATGCGGCGTTCGAGGTCGGCGTAGCCCCAGGCGTGGCGGGCCATCACCTGGCCGTCGCGCAGCACGGCCACGGCTCCGCCGGCGCCCTGGAAGCGGTGCGGCAGGGCGGAGAGGACCTTGTCGAGGGTCTCGGGCATCGGGCGGCCTTTCGCTGGGGTGGGCCAGTGTAGCAGCGCGCGGCGGTTCTGGTAGGCTTGCGGAACAGCATGGAGGACTTCATGGCCGACGCATTGGGGACCAGCACGGGGGCGACTGGTGGGTTTCCGGACGCTGTGCTGCGGGCGGGGTGTACGCGGTTCCTGAACGGGCATGGGCGGGCGACGGCGCGGGGGTGGGTGGAGAAGCTGGCGGCGTCTCCGGCGCTCGATATGGAGCTGGACGTCTATAGCGACGGGCCGGCGATGAAGCAGTTGGAGCAGGAGACGGCGGTGCTGCTGGGCAAGCCGGCCGGGATGTTCTTCGCCAAGGGGATCACGGCGCAGCAGGCCGCACTTCTGGCGCATTGCCAGGCGACCAACCGGCGGACCGTGGCGCTGCATCCTTCGAGCCATTTCGCGATGGACGAGCATGACACGCTGGACCGGCTGGCGGGGCTGGTTTCGATGCGGCTGGGCAGCGACATAAGGCACTTCACGGCGGCCGACCTGGAGCGGGCGGCGGAGCCGATCGGGTGCGTGACGGTGGAGGTGCCGTTGCGGCGGGCGGGGTTCCTCGCACCTTCGTGGGACGAGCTGGTCGGGGTTTCGACGTGGTGCCGGTCACGGAACATCCCGTTCCATCTCGACGGGGCGCGGCTGTGGGAGGTGGCGCCGCATTACGGGAAATCATTGGCGGAGATCTCGGCGCTGGCGGATAGCGTTTATGTGAGTTTCTACAAGGGGTTGGGGGGGATGGGGGGCTGCGTGCTGGCGGGGCCTTCGGCGCTGGTGGCGGCGTGCCGGCCGTGGCGGAACCGGTTCGGGGGGGATATGCCGACGATCTTTCCCTATGTGCTGACCGGGCTCGAGGGGTTGCGGACGCATCTGCCGCGGATGGGGGACTACTATCGGCAGGCCTGCGCGATCGCGGCGGCGGTTTCGCGGATGCCGGGGCTGAGGGTGCGGCCGGGGGTGCCGCATGGGAATTCGTTCCAGGTGCATTTCGCGGCGCCGCGGGCGGTGGTGGAGGCGGCGGCGACGCGGTTGGCGGAGCGGGAGGGGGTTTGGCTGGTCAACCGGGTGGCGGAGACGGCGTGGCCGGAGAGTTGCTACGCGGAGATCGTGGTGGGGGCGGCGACGATGGAGTGGTCGGCGGACGAGGTGGCGGCGGCGCTGGGGCGGCTGGTCAGCTAGGCGCGCTGCCAGGATGGCGGGACGACGTGGCCACGGCGGATGGCCTTGGCCAGCAGCAGCACGCCGGTGGCGGTGCAGAGCAGGAACGCCACCAGCGAGGCTTCCAGGCCGAAGCTGCCGCCGGTGAGGGCGGCCGGTCCCTCGACGGCGGAGCGGACCAGGCCGGGGTCGCGGGGGCCGCCTGACACGATGCCGGAGAAGATGCCGGACTGGGTGTAGTTCCAGGCGATGTGGAAGCCGATGCCCATCCAGAGACGGCGGGTCAACATGTAGGCGGCGGCGAGCAGGATGCCGGCCTCGAGGCTGATGAACAGGGCGCCGATGACGGTGGCGGCCGGATTGACGAGGTGCAGGAAGCCGAACACGAGGGAGGACAGCGCGAGCGAGAGCCAGCTGCCGCAGGTTTCCTCGACGATGCGGAACAGCACGCCGCGGAATAGCAGTTCCTCCAGGATGCCCGAGCTGAGCGCCATGGCCAGGGCTGGGAGCATGAAGGCCCAGGGGTTGAGGCCTTCGATGCGGTAGATGCCGAGCAGCAACAGGACCAGGATGCAGGCGGTGTAGAGGCCGGCGCCGAGCAGCAGGCCGGTGGCCAGTTCCCCACCGTGGCCCCGCAGGTCGAGTTCGGTGGCCGGGCGCCGTTCGACGAGACGCACGAAACCGACATAGATGGCCATGGCCAGGGCCGCCATGGCCGCCACCGCCGCCAGGGAGGCCAGCGGGGTGGCCGCGAGTGCTGTCATGATGGTGTTGGACAGCGCGATCATCAGGAACAGGATGCCGCCGAGCAGGAGCAGCCGGGTGGCCGGGAACCGCGCGATGCGCAGCCACAGAGGCGGATTCGACGGGGGCGCCTTCGGCATGGTCGGACACTCGCGGTGGGTGGCGCGAGGCTAGAGTACGGGGATGCTCGATCCAAGCTGGGGCATGACGATGGGCGTGCGCGATCGTCCCCCGGTTGGGGGTGGTTTGGCGCGGATGGGGTATTTCGGGGCGTTTTTCGGGCGCGGCGGGGCGCGGGCGAGGCGCGGACGGGCGATGGGGGTGGCGCGCGGGGTCGGGCGCAGGCCGCGGTTGGGGCCGGGGCCGATGACCCAGAGGATCGGGTGTTCGCAGACGAGGTGGGTGCCGTCGTGCGGAGTACGGACGTGGGGCGGCTGGGTGTGGGCGTCGGTGGGGTGCGGGCGTTCGGCGGGGTGATGGGGGAGATGCGCGGCCGCGAGGTGCCAGGCGCGGAGATGGCGCCGGCCGAGGAGGGCGGCGAGCAGGGACAGGATCAGGGCCTCCAGGGCGGCGCGCAGGCACGGCTTCGCCGTCGCGCTTTGGGCGCTGCGGCGGGGTTGGCTCTGGGGCCGGGTGGAGGGGCGTGGATCCATTTGGGGTAGTTTAGCTTACTTTATGTTAGGAGTGCAAGGTTTTTTTGCCTAGAATGAGGCGCTGTTGCATCTGTTCGTGAGTGGCCTATGTTTATGGCATATGCCAGGAGGTTCGGATGGGTGATCAGCGGCATGTCAGGCTGTTCCGCAACGGCCGCAATCAGGCGGTGCGGATTCCGGTGGAGTTCGAATTGCCGGGGGACGAGGCGATCATGCATCGCGATGGGGATCGGCTGGTGATCGAGCCGGTGCGCAAACGGGGGCTGGTGGCGTTGCTGGCGACGATGACGCCGATCGACGAGGCGTTTCCAGAGATCGACGATCCGCCGCCGGCGGTGGAGAAGATTTTTTGACGCGGTATCTGCTGGATACCAACATCGTTTCCGACCTTGTGCGGAACCCGCAGGGGCGGGCGGCGCAGCGACTGGCGGAGGTGGGTGGGGGGGCGGTGTGCACCAGCATCATCGTGGCGGCGGAGTTGCGCTATGGCTACGCGAAGAACGGTTCGACGCGGCTGATGCGGGCCGTGGAGGCGGTGCTGGGGGAGATCGCGGTGCTGCCGTTCGATGTTCCGGCCGATGCGGCGTATGGCGGCATTCGCGCGGCGCTGGAAGCGGAGGGGCAGGTGATTGGGGGGAATGATCTGCTGATCGCGGCGCATGCCTCGGCGGTGGGGGCGACGCTGGTGACGGCGAATGTGGGGGAGTTCGAAAGGGTGAGGGGGTTGCGGGTGGAGAATTGGTTGGCTTGAGTGCCATGCAAGGGCTGCGACAAACTGCGGATGTAATCGCGGGCGGCATCGGTGGTTTGGTACAATGCCGAAGGGGCATTGCACCCTACGGCTTGCTACGGCGGAACACTGTGGGACCGGATCACACGGTCGTTATGAACTGATGGACAAGTTCTGAAGTAATATTCGCCGCGTCTGCGGGATACCTCACCTGTAAGTACTCCAGGAAAAATTTGCGAAGATCGTGGGGCATCTCCCATTGCGTCATGTCCATTCCGTCTCGGCATTTGGTAGTGTGTTCATCGTAGTGGTCGATCCCCATAAGCCCGAGGAAGGTTGCGCATTTTCTGCAGACGGCTTTTTCTTGGCACTTCATACCGATTCCTGCTGCCTGGTATTCGGCGTACAGGTCTAGCCGGTAGGAACATTTTTGACGGACGAACTCGGATACGGCTTGCACTTCGGCGTGGCCATCGCCGCTCTTGACAATCGGCATATGCTTCGCCCGGCCGCTTCCCCGAGTGTGGTAGTAGAGGGTGGCTTGGCAGGAGCCCTTGCCATCCGTGTGACTGCGTTCCGGCGCGGAAAAGGCAGCGTAGCCTTGGTCCTGGAGTTCACCGACGAGGTTGCGAGGCTTTCGGTTCAGCGGCGCGGCCGCGAAGAATCCGGGGGGTTTTCTGCCACTCCGTGGCGCCCGCTCTGACATTGGTGATCATCCCCTTATGCGGTTGCGTCTTGCAGCGGAAGACCCGAGCGGTGACGTTGCTAAGAGAGAAGATTTTGCCCCCAACTGTCAATGCCTTTCTCCGTTTTGCAGAATTACTTGGCTCAGATTGACTGACCCTTCATTGACGAATACGAGCGGCAGTATTATATATTTCTGTTAGATGGAAAAAGTTTTTTTGCTTCTTTTTGTTCACAAAAAAAGGCCATTGCTTCCTGACTTCTGCTCGGGTTCGGGGCGGAGGGCCTGGATTGCTTCGCTTTGCTCGCAATTGTCTCTGGGCTCTGAGGTAGGATGGCTGTGCGTCCTGTAAGGGAGGTGCCATGATCCGGGTGGCCACCCGGATCACGGCACGGGCAGGTCGAGCGTCTCGCAATCGGGCCTTTCGCCCGACGTCATCAGGCTCGCCTGTCCGCTCCCTTGCCGTCGCTTGATGAGTTGATCGGGCCGCTCCGCTCGCCAGTGGACGCCCGCAGACAATCCCAAGCCGCATCAGGATACACCCACCATGGACACGGTTTCCACTTCGCCCACGCGCTTCATCGGATGCGATGTCGGCAAGGCCTCCATCACAGTCTTCGACACCGCCTCCGGCCAGGCCCGCACTATCCCCAACCGATTGCCCGACCTGCGGCGCCTCGCTCGGGGATTGGGGCCCGAGTGCCTCGTCGTGTGCGAGGCGACTGGCGGATACGAGACGCGCCTGCTCGACGCCGTGCTCGCCGCAGGCGTGCCCGCCCATCGCGCCGATGCGCGCAAGGTCAAGGCCTTCATCCGGTCGTTCGGCACCCTTGGAAAGTCCGACGCGATCGATGCCGAGGCGCTGGCGCGCTATGGCGCCGAGCGCCATGCCAGTCTTGCACGCTGGCAACCGCCGGACCCGGTCCGCGAGGAACTGCAAGCCCTTGTGCTGACGCGTATCGACCTCGTGCGGATGCGCCAGGCGCAGGTGAACCGGTTGGCGGCACCCGGGGCGGCGGCGGTGGCGGGGGTGCTGCGGGCCGTGCTGCGCGAGATCGTGGCGCAGCTGCGCGCCATCGAGGCGCGCATCGCCGCGCTGCTGCGCCAGCATCCCGTGCTGGCTCGCCAGGCCGCCGTGCTGAACGGCATTCGTGGAGTGGGCGCCGTCACCGCCGCGGCGCTGCTGGCGCTGATGCCGGAACTGGGACATGTGTCGGGCAAGCAGGCAGCAGCCTTGGCCGGGGTGGCGCCGCATCCGCACGAAAGTGGGCAGCGCGTCGGCTACCGGCGCACCCGCGGCGGCAGGCCGGAGGTGAAGCGCAGCCTCTTCATGGCCGCCCTTACAGCCAGCCAGGGGGAGGGTGCGCTGGCTGAGGCCTACCGAAGGCTCGTCGCACGCGGCAAGAAGCCGATCGTTGCCATCACCGTGGTCATGCGAAAGCTCGTCGTCGTCGCCAACGCCAGGATCCGAGACGATGCACGCAACGCCACCGCTCAAGTGAGTTGATGACGGCGCGGGGTGGGGGGTTTCGAGGGGAGCGTTATCCCGCAGTCCGCGAAATCTTGCTCGGGTTGATGACGTTTTTCGGGTCCAGCGCCTGACTGATGGCTTTGATGGCGCGGGTGGTGGCGGCATCGCACGCTATGGTTTGGGTCGATGGCTGGTGGCGTCGCCCCCCCACCCCGGCCCTCCCCACGAGGGGGAGGGGGAAGTAAGTGGTGCTTATGGATGAAGTTTTTTTGCTTCTTTTTGTTCACAAAAAGAAGGCGCTTGCCTTCCTTGGCTAGCCTGCCATGCGGATGATCTTGCCCGGGTTCATGATGTTCTTCGGGTCCAGCGCCTGCTTGATGGCTTTCATGGCGGCCATTTCGACGGGGGAGGAGTAGTAGGCGAGTTCGTCCAGTTTTTCCTGGCCGATGCCGTGCTCGGCGCTGATGGAGCCGCCGAAGGTTCGGATGAGGTCGTTGATGGCGCGGGTGATGGCGGGTTTGTATTGGGTGAAGGTTTCGCGCGTCATGCCTTCGGGGGCTTTGAAGCCGTAGTGGAGGTTGCCGTCGCCGATGTGGCCGACGGGGGACAGGCGGATGCCGGGGAGGACGGATTTGGCGGCTTCGTTGCCGGCATCGACGAAGGCGGGGATTTTCGAGGTGGCGACGGACATGTCGTAGGAGATGGCGGGGCCTTCGCTGCGGCTGGCTTCGGCGTGGCCTTCGCGGATGTGCCACATGCCGCGGGCCTGGGCTTCGGACTGGGCGATGACGGCGTCTTCGACCAGGCCGCGTTCCATGGCGTCGGCGAGGAAGGTTTCCATGCGTTCGGCCATGCCTTCGCCGCCTTCGGGCTTGGGGCGGGTGGAGGACCATTCGGTGAGGATGTACCAGGGCGATTCGCGGTTGGCGGTGTGGGGCAGCGGGTCTTGGGTGCCGGGGACGTGCTTGAAGACGCCGTCGAGGCTGAGGCGGTGCATGAGTTCGAAGCTGGTGACGCTGTCTTCGCTGGCGGAATGGGATTCGGCGAGGAGGTCGACGGCGGCCTGGACGGAGGGGATGGCGAGCCAGGCGGTGGCGACGTCTTTCGGTTTCGGCCAGACCTTGATGACGGCCTTGGTGATGATGCCCAGCGTGCCTTCGGCGCCGATGAAGAGGTGTTTCAGGTCGTAGCCGGTGTTGTCCTTCTTGAGGGCACGCAGGCGGTTCCAGACGTCGCCGTTGGGGAGGACGACTTCGAGGCCGAGGACGAAGCTGCGGGTGTTGCCGTAGTGGAGGACCTGGGCGCCGCCGGCGTTGGTCGAGAGGTTGCCGCCGATCATGCAGGAGCCCTGGGCGCCGAGGGAGAGGGGGAGGAGGCGGTCGTTGTCGGAGGCGAGTTGCTGCAGGGTTTGCAGGACGCAGCCGGCTTCGACGGTCATGGTGGAGGATTTGGCATCGAACTCGAGGACGCGGTTCATGCGGCCGAGGGAGAGGACGATGCCGGTGTGGGCGGGCCAGGGGGTGGCGCCGCCCATGAGGCCGGTGTTGCCGCCCTGGGGGACGATGGCGATGTTGTTGTCGTGGCAGAGTTTCACGACCTGGGAGACTTCGTCGGTGCTGTTGGGGCGGACGACGACGGCGGCGTTGCCGGAGAGCTGGCCGCGCCAGTCGGTGACGAAGGGGCGGATGTCGGCCGGTTGTTCGAGGAGGCCGCGGTCGCCGACGATGGCGCGGAGCTGCTCCAGGATTTCGGGGGTGACCGGGGTGGTGGGGATGGTGGGGGGGACGATCTGGTCCATCGGTGGTCGTTTCCTGGTTGCCTTGGCGCGGCGGCGCGGTGATTGGGCGCAGAGTAGCGCGCGGGCGCGTGGCGGCAACAGGGCGGGGGTTGCGGTGGGGGGGCCGGGGGTTCAGCGTTGCGGGAAACGGGAGGGTGGGATGGGCAAGCGGCGTGTTGGGATCGTGGGGCTGGGGCGGATCTTCGACCTGAATGTGCGGGGGTATCTCGGGCATGACGAGGCGGAGGTGGTGGCGCTGTGCGACACCTCGGCGAAGTGGCGGGCGCAGCGGGCGGGGGAGTTTCCGGGGGCGTTCGTGACGGATGATTTCGCGGCGTTCCTGCGGCAGGGGCTGGATTTCGTGGAGGTGCTGACGCCGCATCCGGTGCATGCGGCGATGACGGTGGCGGCGCTGGAGGCCGGGGCGGATGTTTCGGTGCAGAAGCCGATGGCGATGACGCTTGCCGAGTGCGACGCGATGATCGGGGCGGCGAAGGCGGCGGGGCGGCGGCTGAAGCTGTTCGAGAATTTCGTGTTCTATCCGCCGCTGGTGAAGATGAAGGCGCTGCTGGCGGAGGGGGCGATCGGGCGGCCGGTGCATTTCCGCATGAAGGTGGTGCTGGGGGATGCGAGCCAGGCGTGGCATGTGCCGGTGGAGAGCAATGCGTGGCGGCAGGCGGTGGCGGCTTCGGGGGCGGGGGGGCCGCTGGTGTTCGACCATGGGCACCACATGATGGCCGTGGCGCTGTGGCTGTTCGGGGATGTGGTGGACGGGTTCGCGCGGATCGACGAGACGGTGCTGCCGAGCGGGCGGCGGATCGACGCGCCGGCTTCCTTGATGTGGCGGCATGCGTTACCGAAAGATGGGGGGCGCGAGGGGATGGCGCCGGTGCATGGGGTTTGGGATGTGAGTGCGGCGCCGGGGATGACGCTGCGGACCGACTACTATCCGGACAACGAGCGGTTCGAGATCCAGGGGGAGGAGGGGATCCTGCAGGTGACGCGGTGTTCGGACCGGTTGCTGGATGAGCCGGTGCTGACGCTGTATCGCGGGGGGGAGGTGCGGAGTTTCCACAACCTGGACAGCGACTGGGGGAATTCGTTCCGGCTTTCGACGCTGCATCATCTGGACGTGCTGGCGGGGCGGGAGGCGCAGATGGTGTTCACGGGGGAGCAGGGGCGGCAGGTTCTGGCGATGCATGAGATGTTCGCGCGGAGCAATGCGAGCGGGGCGATGGTGCGCGCCGGGGGGTAGGGCGCGATCGGCCGGGCGTTGCACTGGATCAAGTGCGACGCGGCGGCGTGGCGGTATGGAACGGGTGGCGCGGGGTGCATCCGCCCGCGCCGTGACCGGAGGACGCTGAATGACCAGCTATCGTGGCACCCTGACGATCCAGATGAGCGGCTATGCCAGCGGGTATGGCTGGTTTTCGGCCGACGTGCCGCTGACGCTGGATCTGTGGGATGCGTCGCTGACGGGCGGCGGGGTGCTGTCGGGGACGCTGGGCGGGTCGGGGACGATCACCGCGACCATCGTCGCGCCCGATGGGCAGGGCAGCACGGTCAGCGACTGGCTGTACCTGCCTTCGATCGGGTTCTCGACGCATCTGGGGTCGCTGGACCTGCCGATCGACAGCGGCGTGCCGGAGTTCACCATCACGTGGAACGAGAACGTCACGTTCGATGCGCAGCGCACGACGCTGTCGGCCAGCGGGCAGGGGACGTTCTCGGGGGTGCTCGAGGGGATCTCGATCTCGGGCCAGATCAATGCGGCGGGGTCGCTGGCGGCGACCAGCTCCGCCTACAGCATCGCCGCCGTCGATGCGGCGCGCGGCGAGGGGGACGGGGGGACGACGGCGTTCGCCTTCACGGTGACGCGGCTGGGGGCGACCAGCGGGTTCGGCACCATGCCGTGGCAGGTCACGGGCGGCGGGGCGGACGGGGCCATCGCGACGGATTTCGTGGGGTTCACCATGCCGGCGGGGACGCTGGCCTTCCTGCCCGGCGAGACGACGAAGACACTGACGGTGGAGGTGCTTGGCGACGGGCTGGTGGAGGGCGACGAGACCTTCGCGGTGACGCTGGCCAATGCGCCGGGCGAGGTGATCGCCGTGACCTCCACGGCACAGGGCACGATCCTGAACGACGACCTCTCGGTGCTGCGCATCGAAGCGGTGGATGCGGACCGGGCCGAGGGCGGCTTGGTGGGGGATGTTCCCGGCGTCACCAACTTCTCCTTCGCGATTGTCCGCGAGGGCGGCACGGAGGGGGAGGTGTCGGTGCACTGGGCGGTGGAGGGGGACCAGCAGGACTTTGTCTTTGGACTGCTTGCTTCGGGGACCGTGACGTTCCTGGCGGGCGAAACACGGCACGAGGTGCTGGTGCCGGTGGCCGGGGATGCCGAGGCTGAGGCGCACGATGCGTTCCAGGTGATCCTGTCCCAGCCGCAGGGCGGAATCCTGGGCGGGAGCTGGGCCACGGGATTGATCATCAACGACGACGGCGGCAGCGCGCAGGTCGCCGACAGCACCGCGGCGGACGAGCGCTTCGAGCTGGGCGATGGGTCGGACCTGGTGCGGTTCTCGGCGGGGCGGGCGGCGTATCGCGTGGGGGTGCTGGACAACGAGGTGCGGGTGGAGGGGCCGGACGGGCGGGACGAGCTGGTCGACGTGGAGTGGGTGAAGTTCGGGGCGGAGGCGGCGATCACGCTGGAGACGCTGCGGGGGGAGCCTGGGACGGACGAGCTGATGCGGTTCCTGACCACCGGGCCGGGGGGCGCGCAGGTGGTGTTCGCGCTGCCGCTGCCGTACGTGGGGCCGCTGGCGCTGGACTACGTGTATCCGGGCACCGATCTCGACGATGTCATGGCGGGGACGTCGCACAATGAGTTCGTGAACCTGGCGGGCGGGAACGACGCGGCGCAGATGGGGGCGGGCGATGACGTGGTGGATGGCGGCGGGGGGAACAACTTCCTGACCGGCGGGGCGGGGCGGGATGCGTTCTTCCTCGATGGACGGTTCGCGGTGCCGGTGTGGTCGTGCATCACCGACTGGGAGGTGGGCGAGACGCTGACGCTGTGGGGGTGGACGCCGGGGGTGAGCGTGGGCGCCTGGGCGGAGAATGACGGGCTGGAGGGCTACAAGGGGGCGACGTTCTTCGCCGATATCGACGGCAGCGGGCAGGTCGAGACGGCGATCACCTGGGCGGGGCGCGGCGTGGCGGAGTTGCCGGCGCCGGTGGCGATGGAGGTGAGCGGGATCGGGGTGTTGCAGTTCGGCTGAGCGGGGCGGTGACAAATCGGCAAGCCGCGCGGGCGGGCGCTTGATTGGGCCGGGCGGCGGGCCATTTCGGCTGGGTTCGACCGGAGGTTGTCATGAAGTGCCCGCTCTGCGCCGTGGATCTGGTGATGGCCGATCGCCAGGGCATCGAGATCGACTATTGCCCGAAATGCCGCGGCATCTGGCTGGATCGCGGCGAGATCGACAAGATCATCGAGCGGTCGCAGAGCCTGGAGGCGCGCGCGGTGCAGCCGCCGGCGCCCGAGCCTGCGGCTGCACCGCCAGCGGGGCCGCCGATGGGGCAGCCGGTGGTCCCGCAGGGCGGGTTCGCGCCGACGCCGCGGGCCTATGTGCCGCCGCCGCAGGCCGGGTTCGCGCCGCCCCAGGGCTGGTATCCGCCGCCACAGCAGGGCGGTTATCCGCCGGCGCAGCAGGGTGGCTGGGCGGCGCCGCAGCCTGGTTGGAGGCGGGACCATGACGACGACGATGATGACGATCGCCGCCGCTATCCGCACGGCAAGAAGCGCAAGGGGTTCCTGTCGGAGCTGCTTGATTTCGACTGACGGGGTGGTGCCGCCTCGCCGGGCCGGGTAAGAGACGGCGATGATTCCCACCTCCATTCCCCGTGCCGCGCTCGTGACCGGCGGTGCCGTTCGGCTGGGCCGGGCGATTGCGCTGGCGCTGGCCGGGCAGGGCTTCGGCGTGGCGATCCACTGCAACAGCAGCCGGGACAAGGCCGAGGCGACGGCGGACGAGGTGCGGGCGCTGGGGGTTCCGGCGGTCGTGCTGCAGGCCGACCTGGCGCGCGAAGGGGAGATGCACGGGCTTGTCGCGGCGGCCGCGGCGGCGCTGGGGCCGGTTGGCGTGCTGGTGAACAACGCCAGCACCTTCGAGCGGGACGAGTGGCACGACGCGACGCGGGAGTCGTGGGATCTGCACCTGGAGCCGAATTTGCGGGCGCCGTTCGTGCTGGCGCAGGAATTCGCGCGCGCGCTTCCACCCGATGCGGAAGGGGTGGTGCTGAACATGATCGACATGCGGGTCTGGTCGCTGACGCCGCATTTCGTCAGCTACACGGTGAGCAAGGCGGGGCTGTGGGCGCTGACGCAGTCGTTGGCGCTGGCATTGGCGCCGCGGGTGCGGGTGGTGGGGATCGGGCCGGGGCCGGCGCTGCCGAATGCGCGGCAGACCCAGGCGCAGTTCGAGCGGCAGGCGGCCTCGACGCCGCTGCGGCGGGGGACGTCGCCGGAGGAGGTGGCGCAGGCGGCGCTGGCGCTGATGGCGCTGCCGTCGGTGACCGGGCAGATGCTGGCGCTGGATGGCGGGCAGCATCTGCAATGGGCGCCATCCGGGCGGGGTGCCGATCTTGACGAGTGATGGCTATGCGTCGGCGGCCGAGGGGCTGCGGCATGTGTTCCTGCGCGACATGGTGATGCCGGCGCGGATCGGCGTGCATCCGCATGAGCAGGGCGGTGCCCAACGGATACGCGTCAACGTGGACCTCGCGGTGGAGGATCCGGGGGCGACGGGGGCGGGGCCGGCGGTGGGGGCGGACGAGCTGGCGCGGGTGGTCGACTACCAGAAGGTGGCGACGGCGGTGCGGGAGATCGTGGGGGCGGGACATGTGCGGCTGGTGGAGACGCTGGCGGAGCGGATCGCGGTGGCCTGCCTTGCTCACGCGTTCGTGAGAAAAGTTCGTGTAACAGTCGAAAAACTTGACGTATTCGAGGATGCGAACAGTGCCGGCGTGGCGGTCGAACGGTTGCGCCGGTAATTTTGTCCACCCCGGGGGCGGTTCGGACGAAGTTACAGGCGTGTGCAGCCCTTTTCTGACCGTTTAACCAATCTGTCATGTTTCGACTGAGTTTTTTCAATGGGTTACGGCATGTGCCCAAATTTCGGGCAATCCATCGGAGCCTCTGATTCTGCGAGATTTGCAGGGTGCGCGGCGGTGGTTGCCCACAAAGTTATCCACAGATTCGGTGGATGAATCGGCAGCGCTCCGTGATTGGCTTGAGCGGCGCGGCGACCCCGCCTAACTCTCGCGCATGAGCGACCGTGAAACCCCCACCAGCGCCGACTCGCCGCCCGTGCCGGGGATGCGCGGGGTGGCGGCGATCGAGCGGGCGCTGGAGACGATGCCGCTGTCGCCGGGGGTTTACCGGATGCTCGCGGCCAGCGGCGATGCGCTGTATGTGGGCAAGGCGCGGTCGCTGAAGAAGCGGGTTTCGAGCTATGCGCAGCTGGGGCGGTTGCCGGAGCGGCTGCGGCGGATGGTGAGCGAGACGGTGGCGATGGAGATCGTCACCACGCACACCGAGGCCGAGGCGCTGCTGCTGGAGGCCAACCTGATCAAGCGGCTGAAGCCGCGCTACAACATCGTGCTGCGCGACGACAAATCCTATCCGTGGCTGGTGCTGACGGAGGACCATCCGTATCCGCAGATCGCCAAGCACCGCGGGGCTCGGGCGCGCAAGGGGAGCTACTACGGGCCGTTCGCCTCGGCCTGGTCGGTGAACCAGACGGTGACGGCGATGCAGCGGGTGTTCCTGCTGCGGTCGTGCCGGGACACGGTGTTCAGGAACCGCTCGCGGCCGTGTTTGCTGCACCAGATCAAGCGGTGTTCGGCGCCGTGCGTGGCGCGGATTTCAACCGAGGACTACGCCGGGCTGGTGGAGCAGGCCAAGGCGTTCCTGTCGGGCAAGGCGGGCGGGGTTCAGGCGGCGCTGGCGGCCGAGATGGAGCAGGCCGCCGAGGCGCTGGAGTTCGAGCGGGCGGCGGCGGTGCGGGACCGGATCCGGGCGCTGACCAGCGTGCAGGGGACGGATGTGATCAATCCGGCGTCGTTGACCGATGCCGATGTGATCGCGGCGTGGCAGATCGCCGGGCAGACCTGCGTGCAGGTGTTCTTCATTCGCGGCGGGCGGAACAACGGCAACCGGGCGTTCTTCCCGGTGCACACCAAGGGGGAGGAGCGGCCGGAGGTTCTGGCGGCGTTCATCGCGCAGTTCTACGACGACAAGCCGCCGCCGCCGGTGATTTTGCTGAACGAGGGTTTGGCGGAGCAGGCGCTGGTGGCCGAGGCGCTGAGCATCAAGGCGAACAGCTTCGGGGGCGGCAAGCGCGTCGACATCGCGGTGCCGCAGCGGGGCGAGAAGGCGGCGGTGGTGGCGCATGCCGAAACCAACGCGCGCGAGGCGCTGGAGCGCAAGCTGGCGGAGACGGCGGGGCAGGCGAAGCTGCTGGATGCCACCGCCGCGCTGTTCGGGCTGGATGGGCCGCCTGCGCGGATCGAGGTGTATGACAACTCGCACATCATGGGGTCGAACGCCTATGGCGTGATGGTGGTGGCGGGGGCGGAGGGGTTCCGCAAGCAGGCATACCGCAAGTTCGCGATCCGCAGCGCGATCACGCCCGGGGACGATTTCGGGATGATGCGCGAGGTGCTGACGCGGCGGTTCTCGCGGGCGCTGAAGGAGGAGGAGGCGGGCGAGGAGACGGAGTGGCCGGACCTGGTGCTGATCGATGGCGGACTCGGGCAGCTGACGGCGGCGCAGGCGATCCTGGACGAGCTGGGGATCGACGACGTGCTGCTGGTGGCGATCAGCAAGGGGCCGGACCGGGATGCGGGGCGGGAGTGGTTCCACCGCACCGGGCAGGCGCCGTTCCAGCTGCCGCCGCGCGATCCGGTGTTGTATTTCCTGCAGCGGCTGCGCGACGAGGCGCACCGGTTCGCGATCACCACGCATCGGGCGGGGCGTTCGAAGGCGCTGGTGACGAGCGAGCTGGATGAGATCGCGGGGATCGGGCCGGGGCGGAAGCGGGCCTTGCTCAACCATTTCGGCTCGGCGCGGGGGGTGAAGCAGGCGGGGCTGGCGGACCTTGAAGCCGCGCCTGGGGTTTCGAAGGCGATTGCGCGGGTGGTTTATGCGCATTTCCATCCTGGGGCGTAGGAAGGAAGCGGTTCTTTTTTGAAAAAAAGAACCAAAAAAATTTTATCTTATGGATGAAGTCTTTTTGCTTCTTTTTCTTCAGAAAAAGAAGGCCTTGCTTGCTTGCGGTGCCGCGGCTTGCCGGCTGCGCGCTCATGCGCCATGAGTCACGACCGCATGCCCGATCCTCTCCCCCCTGCCCTTGCCGGGCATATCGACCATGCCGACCGGCATTCGCTGACCGGCTGGGCGATGGATCCGGCGCGTCCGGGCGAGCCGGTGGAGCTGGAGCTGGTGCTGGACGGCGAGGTCGTCGGGCAGTTTCCGGCCGACCGGCATCGGGCCGATCTGGAGCAGGCCGGGCTGGGGGACGGGCGGCATGCGTTCCTGGTGCAGATCCCGGGCGGGCTGTCGCCGCATGCCGAGCGGGTTCTGGAGCTGCGTAGGGCGGGTGACGGGGCGCCGGTGCCGGGTTCGCCAGTGGTGCTGCCGCGGGCGCCCATGGTGGGCGAGGCGGCGCGGCATGCGCTGAACGACGCGGTGGTGGCGGCGGCTGCGGGCGCCGATGCGGCGGGGCTGGAGGCGCTGATGCGCGAGCTGGTACGCGGCATCGCGGCACGGCTGCCGCAGCCGCAGCCGCATCATGCAGCCCTGCTGGAGCGGTGGGGCGCGGGAGCGGCGGCGGCGCTGGCTCCGGGGCGGCGGCGGGCCTTGGTGATTGACGAGTCGATCCCCGATCCCGGGCGGGATGCGGGGTCGTCGGCGCTGCTGTCGCATATGCATTCGCTGCGGCGGCTGGGGTTCGACGTGGAGATCGTGCCGTCGCACGGGATGGCAGCGGATCCGGACGCGGTGGCGCGGATGGCGCAGGCGGGGTTCCTGGCGTGGACGGCGCCGTGGGTCGGCTCGGTGGAGGAGGTGCTGCGGCGGGGCGGGGCGGATTACGGCGTGGTGTATGTGCATCGCCTGGCGGTGATGCTGAAGTATGGCGCGCTGATCCGGCGGTGGTGCCCGGCGGCGCGGCTGGTTTACTGCGTGGCGGACCTGCATCACCTGCGCGCCGAGCGGGAGGCGGCGCTGGCGACCGGGGTTGCGGGCAACGCGGAGATCGAGGCGCTGCGCGAGGCGGAGCTGGCGGCGATCCGCGGGGCCGACGGGCCGATCACCCATTCGCCGGTGGAGCAGGCGCGGCTGGCGGCATTGCTGCCGGGGGTTCGGGTGCATGTGGTGCCGTGGGAGGTGGCGCTGCCGCCGCCGCCGGGGCCGGCTTCGGGGCGGCGGGGGGTGGGGTTCGTGGGCAGTTTCGGCCATGCGCCGAACCGCGATGCGGCGTGGGAGCTGCTGGAGGCGGTGATGCCGCTGGTGTGGGCGCAGGATGCCTCGATCCCGTTCCTGCTGGCCGGCAGCGGGATGCCGGCGGAGCTGGTGGCGGCGGCCGGGCAGGCGAAGGGGCGGGTGGAGGTTCTGGGGCGGATTCCGGCATTGTCGGAACTGTGGGATCGGGCGCTGGTGTCGGCGGCGCCGCTGCGGTTCGGGGCGGGGATCAAGGGCAAGGTGCTGGATAGCCTGGCGGCGGGGATACCCTGCGTGTGCACGTCGATCGCCGCGGAGGGGATGGGGCTGCCGGCGGAGCTGGCGGGACTGGTGCGGGACGAGGCGGGGGAGATGGCGCGGGAGATCGTTCGGTTGCATCATGATCCGGGTACGGTGGACCGGCTGGGGCTGGCGGGGCGGGCGTTCATCGCCGAACACCATGCGGCGGCGGTGATCGATGCGGCGCTGGCGCCGGCCTTGGGACTTGAAGGGATGGCAGGATGAGCGAAGCGGACGCGATTGACGGCATCGCGGTTCCGACGATCGGGATGATCGCGGACATGCGGCGGGAGTTGGCGCCCTGGGTGGCGACCACGCCGGTGTTCGCGCGCGCGGGGATCGCGGCGGGGCCGGACGGGGCGGTGCTGCAATTCAAGTTCGAGCTCCTGCAGAATGCCGGCACGTTCAAGGCGCGCGGGGCGTTCGCGAACCTGCTGGCGCTGGACGACGCGCAACGACGCAGGGGTGTGACCGCGATTTCGGCCGGCAACCATGCCATTGCGGTTGCCTATGCGGCGCAGAAGCTGGGGGTTCCGGCCAAGGTGGTGATGCTGGCCAGCGCCAACCCGGCGCGGCTGGCGCTGGCGCGGGCGTGCGGGGCGGAGGTGTTGCTGGCGCCGGACGGGGCAACGGGGTTCGCGATGGTGGCGGACATCCAGGCGAAGGAAGGCAAGTTCTTCGTGCATCCGTTCAACGGGCTGCGCACGGTGCTCGGCACGGCGACGCTGGGGGCGGAGTGGGCGGAGCAGAGCGGCGGGCTGGATGCCGTGGTGCTGCCGGTCGGCGGAGGCGGGCTGGCGGCCGGGGCGGCGACGGCGCTGCGGCTGGCGATGCCGGGGGTGGCGATCTATGGCGTGGAGCCGGAGGGGGCGAACGGCATGGCGCGCAGCTTCGCCACCGGCGGGCCGGTGAAGATGGGCGCAATGGCCTCGATCGCCGACAGCCTGTGCGCGCCGCATACCGAGGCCTACAGCTACGGGCTGTGCCGGCGCGCGATCGACGAACTGGTGACGATCGGCGACGAGGAATTGCGCGCGGCGATGCGGCTGCTGTTCGAGGAGCTGAAGCTGGCGGTGGAGCCGGCCTGCGCGGCGGCGACGGCGGCGGTGTGCGGGAAGTTGCGCGCGCGGCTGGCGGGCAAGCGGGTGGGGGTGCTGCTGTGCGGCAGCAACACCGACCTGGCGACCTTCGCCGGGCATATGGCGGCATGATCCACCGGGCCGGCTGCACACTGGCGTTGCTTCTGGCGCTCGCGGGGCCGGGCTGGGCGCAGGCGCCGGGCCGGGCGGCCGTCCAGGAGGCTTCCCCCGCGCCAGAGAAGCCGATGGCGCTGCGGGCGGAGACGAGCGTGGCGCTGCGCGGGCCGGTCGGGCGGTGGGGCGCGCCGGTGGTGGACGACCTCAACCGTCGCCTCTACCTGCCGCGCGGCCCGGGCGGGCTGACCGTGCTGGGGCTGGACGGGTTCAAGCCGCTCGCCGAGGTGGCGGAGACGGCCGGCAGCGTCGCGGTGGCGTTGGACCCGGAGACGTTGCGCGGGTTCTCGGCCAATGCGGCGGAGCCTGACGAGGCGGCGCGCGGCATCACGGTGTTCGACCAGCGCAATTTCCGGCCTTTGGGCGCCATTGCGGTGCCTGGCGTGCGCCACATCGTCTACGACGCGGCGACCAAGCAAGTGGCGGCGGTGAGCGACGAGGGCTCGCTGACGCTGATCGACCCGGTGAAGCTGGCCGTGACGGCCACGCTGCCGCTGGCGGGCAAGCGCCCGACCGGACTGGTGGCGGACCGGCGCGGGCGGGTGTTCGTCGCGCTGGCCGATCGCGACGCGATCGTGGTGGTCGACATGGTGTCCCGGCAGGTGGCGACGACCTGGCAGCCGCAGGGTTGCCGCGTGCCGGTGGCGCTGGTGTTCGACAGCTTCGGGCAGCGCCTGGTGGCGGCGTGCCGCGGGGCGGCGGTGGTGCCGGGCACGGGGGGAGCGCCGGGCACGCCAGGGACGGATCCGGCGGGGGTGGCGATCGATCCCTTGTCGGGGCGCCCGGTTTCGGCCTTCTCGGTGCCGCCGGCGGTGGATTCGGTGGTGCACGACGCGCGCAACCGGGTGCTGTATTTCACCAGCGCCGCGACGGCGTCGGTCATGGCCTACCGGCAGGTGGACGCGTTCCGCTACACGCCGCTCGAGACCGTCGGCTCCCGGCCGATGGCGGGGCTGGCGGCGGCGGACCCGCGCACCGGGCGGCTGATCCTGCCGGTGGCGGAGTATGTGGCCACGCCTGGCCGGCAGGATGGCGGCGGGGGGCTGCGCATCCTGCCCAACAGCTTCGCGCTGCTGGTGATGAAGCGGCTGCCGATCGACTAGGGGGCTCCCCCCCGTTTTGCTCCCCCGAGTTTCGCTCCACCGTGCCCTGCGTGCGGGCGCATTGGAGCGGGCGCGGAATTGCGCTATTTGGCGCGTCCCACATTCGATGAGCAGTACCTGATGGCCTTCAAGGGCGACAAGTTCCAAGACCGCGCGAGCGCCGCCGCCGAGGCGCGCAAGAAGTTGGCCGAACGTTTCAAAGCGGCGCCGAAGCCGGACGATCCCCGTGTGCTGGCGTTGGCCGCCGAGCGGAAGGCGATCGCCGAGGCGCGCGAGCTGCGGCAGGCCGAGCGGGCGCGGGCGAAGGCCGAGGAGGAAGTGCGCAAGGCCGAGGAGGCGCGGCTGCGCGCGATCGAGGAAGCCCGCGCCGCCGAAGAGGCGCGCAAGCGGGCCATCGAGGAACGGGCGAAGCAGTTGCAGGTCGCGGCCGAGCAGAAGGCGGCGCGCGATGCCCGCTATGCGGCGCGCAAGGCGAAGAAAAGGTAAGCATCTTCTTTTTCTGAAGAAAAAGAAGCAAAAAGACTTTTCATCCATTTACGCGCGGAGGGGCTGCGCGCAAATGGATGAAGTTTTTTGGTTCTTTTTTTCAAAAAAGAACTTCTTTCTTGCTCTAAACGAGCCCCCGCATCCGCAGCAGCGGCCCCGTCTCCGGCGGGCGCCCGCGGAACGCCACGTAGAGCTCCATGGGATCGCGCGTGTCGCCGGATTCCAGCACGGTGCGCAGCCGGGCGGCCGTCGCGGGGTGGAAGGGGTCGCCGGCTTCGGTGAAGGCGTCGAACCCGTCGGCGTCCAGCACTTCGGCCCAGAGATACGAGTAGTAGCCGGCCGCGTAGCCGCCGCCTGAGAACAGGTGCTGGAAATGGGCGGGGCGATGGCGCATGGCGATCTCGGATGGCATGCCGAGGCGGGCCAGGGCTTCGGTTTCGAACTGCTCGATGTCGAGGCTGGCGGGGTCGGGGTGGAGGTGGAGCTCCATGTCCAGGATGGCGCTGGCCAGGAATTCGACGGTGGCGAAGCCCTGGTTGAAGGTGCGCGCGGCGAGCAGGCGCTCGATCAGGGCGTCGGGCAGGGGCTCGTCGGTTTCGTGGTGGCGGGCGTATTCGCGCAGGGTTTGCGGCGCCTCGAGCCAGTGTTCGTAGACCTGGCTGGGGAATTCCACGAAGTCGCGGCGGACCGAGGTGCCGGACTGGCTGGGGTAGCGGACGCGGCTGAGCAGGCCGTGCAGCGCGTGGCCGAATTCGTGGAACAGGGTGGAGGCGTCGTCGAAGGACAGCAGCGTGGGCGTGCCGCGGGCGAAGTTGTTGTTGTTGACGATGATGGGGGTGGCCGGGGGCTCGCCGGGCATGGCTTCCTGGTCGCGGTAGCTGCTCATCCAGGCGCCCGAGCGCTTGTCGGGCCGGGCGAAGTGGTCGGCGAGGAAGAGGCCCACGTGGCCGTTCTCGTCGCTGACGTCGTAGGCGCGGACGTCGGGGTGATAGACGGGCACGTCCGGGCGGGGGGTGAAGCGCAGGCCGAACAGGCGGCTGGCGGTGTCGAAGGCGGCCTGCTGGATGCGGGAAAGCTCGAAGTAGGGTTTGAGGCGGGTCTCGTCGAGGTCGTATTCGGCCTGGCGGACGCGCTCGGCGTAGTGGCGCCAGTCCCAAGGTTCGAGGCGATGGTTGATGCCGTCGGCGCCGGCCTCGGCGAGCAGGCGGGCGGCTTCCTCGGCGGCGCGGGCTCGCCCGGCGGTCCAGACCTCGCCGGTGAGGCGCTGGACGGCCTCGGGGGTGCCGGCCATGGAGTCGGCGAGGCGGAAGGCGGCGAAGTGGTCGAAGCCCAGCAGCCTGGCGCGTTCGGCGCGCAGGGCGAGGATTTCCGGGATCAGCGGGCGGTTGTCGTGCGGGCCTTCGTGCATGCCGCGGCTGATCCATGCGCGCCAGGCGGCTTCGCGGAGGTCGCGGCGGGGGGAGAAGGTGAGGAAGGGCTCGATCAGGGAGCGGGAGAGGGTGACGACGTGGCCCGCGATGCCGCGCTCGCTGGCGGCCTGGCGGGCGCCTTCGACGACGAAACCGGGCAGGCCGGCGAGGCCATCGGCGTCCAGCGGCAGGGACCATTCGCGCTCGTCATGCAGGACGTTCTGGCCGAAATCGGTGTGGAGCGTGGCCAGCCTTGTGTTGATCGCGGCCATGCGGGCACGGCCAGCTTCGTCCAGCGCGGCGCCGGCGCGGATGAAACCCAGGTGGGTGCGGTCGAGCAGGCGGGCCTCGTCCGGCGCGAGGGCGGGGCGCTGGGCGTGCAGTGCCGCGACGCGGGCGAACAGGCGGGGGTCGAGGGTGACGCGGCTGGTGTGCGCGGCGAGCAACGGGGCCATGTCGCGCTCGACCTGCTGCAGGGCTGGGTTGCCCGCGCTGGCGACGAGGTTGCCGAAGGTGGCGGCGACGCGCTTGAGCGGGCGGCCGGAGCGTTCCATGGCGGCGATTGTGTTGGCGAAGCTGGGGGCCGCAGGATCGGTGGCGATGGCTTCGATCTCGGCGAGATGGGCCTGCATCGCGTGGTCGAAGGCGGTGGGGAAGTGCTCCGGCCGGATCGCGTCGAAGGGCGGGGCGCCGAAGGGGGTGGTCCAGGGGGCGAGGAGGGGGTTGGTGCTCATGGGTCTTTCGTGGCGGCGGGGCGGGGCTGCGTCAAGCGCGGGAGAAAGATCGTCTTCATTTTTAGACGTGATGTTGCGCCCTCGTCATCACGGGAATACCCATGGCCGTCACGTTCAACAACACGCTGTTCGCGGTCGGGCATTTCTGGGGGATCTCGCTGTCGGGCAACGTGGCGACCACAAACCGGGCGGGCCGGGCGGATGTCTGGCTGAACGGCACGGTGGCGGCGACCGGCGACACGTTCACGCTGACCAACGTCAACGGCACCTTCACCCTCACCGTGCTCGCCTTCGACAGCGCCGGGGCCTTCACGGCGCAGTCGACGTCGGGGCTGGTGGCGATCTTCTCCAACACGGCGCTGACGATGGGCCAGGTGGTGACGCTGACGTCCGACGGGTTCGGCGACTACCAGCTGCCATGCTTCGCGGCCGGGACGCGCATCGCCACGCGGCGCGGCGAGGTGGCGGTGGAGGCGCTGGCGATCGGGGACGAGGTGGCGTTGCTGGGCGGCGGGTTCGCGCCGGTGGTGTGGCTCGGGCGGCGGGAGGTGGATTGCACGGCCTTGCGCCATCCGGCGGAGGGATGGCCGCTGCTGGTGCGCGCGCATGCGTTCGGGCCCGGGGCACCGCACCGGGACCTGTTCCTGTCGCCCGACCATGCGGTGTTTGCCGAGGGCGTGCTCGTCCCGGTGCGCTACCTGGAGAACGGCACCACCATCCTGCGCGCGCCCCGGGCGGAGGTGACGTATTTCCATGTCGAGTTGCCGCGCCATGCGGTGCTGCTGGCCGAGGGGCTGGCCTGCGAGAGCTACCTCGATACCGGAAACCGGGGCGATTTCGCGCCGGGTGGGCCGGTGCGGGGCGTGGGTGGCCGAGCGGTCGCACTGGACGTCTGGGCGACGCAGGCCTGCGCGCCGTTGGCGGTGGAGGGGCCGGTGGTGGCGCGGATTCGTGCCCGGCTGGCGGGGCGGGCGGCGGCGCTGGGCCATCTTCCGGCGCGCGACCCGGAGCTGGCGGTGTGGGCGGGCGGACAGGCGCACGCGGGGCGGCGCGACGGCGATGCCTGGCATGTGACGCTGCCGGCGCCGAATGCCGCGGCGCGGCTGGTCTCGCGCGGGTTCGTGCCGGCGGTGCTCGATGCCACGGTGGATGACCGGCGCTGTCTGGGGGTCGCGGTGCGGCGGTTGGTGGCGGATGGGCACGAGGTGCCGCTCGACCATCCCGGATTGCGCGGCGGCTGGCATGATCCGGAGCCGGGGCTGCGCTGGACCTCCGGGGCGGCGGCGCTGCCGGTGGTGCGGCAGGTGTCGGTGGAACTGGCGGCGATCGGCCCCTGGGCGCGGGGCGGCTGACAGCGGGGACCGAGACGCAGATCGGGCCGGGGGTTGCCCCCCCGGCCCGCTGGCGTGGATGTGGATCAGGCCTTGTCGACAGCGTCGCGCACGGCGTCTTTCGCGCCGCCCTCGGCGTTCTTGGCCTTGCCCTTCATCTTGTCGGCCTCGCCTTCGGCCTGGAGCTTGGCATCGCCCGTCACCTTGCCGACGCCCTTCTTGATGGCGCCCTTGGCCTGGTCGGCCATGCCTTCGATGCGGTCCTTGTCCATGGTGGATCTCCTGTGTGAGGCCGCCGTCAGCGGCGGATTGCGGCCGCCGTCGTCAGCGGCGGGCAGCCTGGTTGCGGATCGTGCCGGTGTAGGCGTCGACCGTCAGATCGACGGAGCGGCCGTTCCGCATCGCGCGGACCCGAAAGTTGTTGCCGTCGCGGGAGACGCTCTGCACATCGCTGAAGCCTTCGTTGCGCAGAAGATCGCGCACGTCGCTATCCTGCATCGCGGCGGACTGGCTGGTGCCCGGCTGGCTTGTGCCCGACTGGCTGGCGCCCGACTGGCTCATGCCCGACTGGCTCATGCCCGGCTGGCTCGTGCCCGGCTGGCTCATGCCCGGCTGGCTCGTGCCCGGCTGGCTCATGCCCGATTGGCCCATCGACTGGCCCGGCGTGCCCATGCCGCGCGTGCCGGTGGTGGTGCCGGAGTGGCCGCTTGTGGCGCCCATCGCGCCGGCGGCAGTGCTGGGGCGCTGCGAGGTGCTGGCGGTGCCCGGGGCGGGCTGGGTCATCGGCAGCGGGCCGGCCGGCACCTGCGCCTGCATCTGCCCGCCGGCAGCGCCGGTGCCCTGGCTCATGCCCGGGGCGCTGCCCGTGGGACTGCCGACACCCTGCGCGAAGGCCGGGGCGGACAGCGCGAGGAGGGCGGCCAGCGCGGTGGTGGAAAGAAGGCTTCGCATGCGTGTGTCTCCCGTGGTTCAGCCGCTCTGCGGTGGCGGTGCCCCGGCCGGTTTCCCCTGGAGAGGGACCGGCCAGGGATGACCTCAGCGCGCGGCGGCCTGGCTGCGGATGGTGCCGGTGTAGGCATCGACCGTGACGTCCACCGGCCGGCCGCCCTGCATGGCGCGGGCGCGGAAGGCGTTGCCGTCGCGGGTCACGTTCTGGACGTTGCTGAAGCCTTCGGTGGTCAGCTTGGTCATCACCTGCTCCTGCGTCATGACCCCGGAGGTCTGGGCCGACACGGGCGGCTGGCCGGCGGTGCCGGTGGTCGACCCGGCGCGCGGGGAGCCCTCCGGGCCGCGGCCCGGCGTGCCCTGGTCGGTCGTCGTGCCGCCGCCGATGCCCGGGGTCGCGGGGCCC
>CAMDGX010000003.1 GCA_945897825.1 Asaia bogorensis
AGACCCCCATCATTTGAGGGTCCAGGGGGCTCGGCCCCCTGGTGGGGTCCAGGGGCGAAGCCCCTGGCCTGTTTCAGCCGCGACGCGAAAGGAACGCCAGCCGCTCGAACAGGTGCACATCCTGCTCATTCTTCAGCAACGCCCCATGCAGCGGCGGGATCACCACGTGCGGGTCCTTGCTGCGCAGCGCGTCCACCGGCAGGTCTTCGATCATCAGCAGCTTCAGCCAGTCGAGGAGTTCGCTCGTGGCCGGCTTCTTCTTCAGACCAGGGACTTCGCGGATCTTGAAGAAGACGGTCAGCGCCTCGCGGGCCAGGTCCTGCTTGATGTCGGGGTAGTGGGTCTGGACGATCATCTCCATCGTTTCCCGGTCCGGGAAGCGGATGTAGTGGAAGAAGCAGCGGCGCAGGAAGGCGTCCGGCAGTTCCTTCTCGTTGTTCGAGGTGATGATGACGATGGGGCGATGGCGCGCCACGACCGTCTGGCGGGTTTCGTAGACGAAGAACTGCATGCGATCGAGTTCGAGCAGCAGGTCGTTCGGGAACTCGATGTCCGCCTTGTCGATCTCGTCGATCAGCACGACGGATTGCTCGCCGGATTCGAAGGCGTCCCACAGCTTGCCGCGGACGATGTAGTTGCCGATGTCCTTGACGCGCTCGTCGCCGAGCTGGCCGTCGCGCAGGCGGGAGACGGCGTCGTATTCGTAGAGACCCTGCTGCGCCTTGGTCGTGGACTTCACATGCCATTCGATCAGCGGGTGGCCGAGGGCATTGGCGACCTCGTGGGCCAGCACGGTCTTGCCGGTGCCGGGCTCGCCCTTGACCAGCAGGGGCCGCTGCAGCGCGACGGCTGCGTTGACGGCCACTTCGAGGTCGCGCGAGGCGATGTAGCGTTCGGTGCTCTTGAATCCAGCCACGTAGGGTTCCCCTCCAGTCGTTGCCGCAGTTTCACGCCTGGCGCGCCCGCCGGCAAGCCACCCGGTGCGCGCAACAGCCCTCAACGCGGCGGGCGTGCGCCGATATCCCACCAGATTCCGGCCATCAGGCCGAGCCCGTCGCGGAACAGGCTGCCGAGGCCGTGCTCGTCCGGGCCGTGCTGGCCGCAGCCGCCGTAGGAATGCGGGATCCAGATGATCGGCGTGCCGAGCGTGGCCTTGAAGAATTCGCTGGGGCCGGAGGCGCCGATGTTGGGGATGATGTTCGGGCGCGCACCCGCGGTTTCCGCCATCGAGCCCGCCACAAGCTGCACCCAGGGGTCGTCGGGGTCGGTGCGCGAGGCGGGGAACAGGTCGCGCTCCACGATCGGCTCGATGCCGATGTTGTGGAAGCCCTGCGCGTCCAGGTGCGCGCGCAGGGCGGGCACGATGGCCTCGCTCGACACGTCAACGGTGTGACGCACCTGGATGCGGGCGCGCGCCGTGCCGCCGACGGCGTTGACCGGGCTTTCCGGCTGGCCGCTGACGCTGGCGAGCACCACGGCGCTGGTCCAGGTGTAGATGCGCTCGGCGCGGGACATGTTCGGCTCGCCCCAGCCGAGATCGGGCACCGGCGCGCCCGGCTGGTCCTCGGCGACCACGCGCTGGGCGGCCGCGCGCACCGCGTCCGGGATGTGCTTCGGCAGCCAGCCATCGACGAGAATTCGTCCGTCGCGGGAGAAGATGCTGGTGATGGCGTAGGACAGCAGCACGCCGGGATCGGCCAGCAGCCCGCCCCAATGGCCGGAATGGTGGCTGCCCTCGCGCAGGTTCACCACCAGGTCGAACGCGACGCCGGCGCGGGTGCCGAGCGTGATGTCGGGCACCGTCAGGCTGGTGCGCGGGCCGTCGAGTGCGATGAACACGTCGGCCGCGCAGAGGCCGCGATGGCGCTCCAGGAACTCGGCCAGGCCGGGCGAGCCTGCCTCCTCGCCGGTCTCGACGAACAGCGTCACGTTGAAGCCCAGCCGCCCGCGCTCGGCGATCACCGCGCGCAGGGCATCGAGCGCCAGCAGGTGCTGGCCCTTGTTGTCGACCACGCCGCGGCCGTAGATCCGGTCGCCCTCGACAGTGACGGAATAGGGGTCGAGCCCCGCGCGCCAGCGCTCCGGCATCGCGCGCACCACGTCGCCATGGCCGTACAGCAGCACGGTCGGCAGCGCCGGGTCCTCGATCCGGCGCCCCACCAGCACCGGGCCGTGGATGGCAATCGGGTTGTCGAGCACCTGGATGGCGAAGCCCAGGGCTTCAGCCATCGGACCGAGCACGTCGCGGCAGTAGTGCTCGAGGTCGGCCTTGTGCTCCGGCGGATGGCTCTCGGTCGGCACCGCGACCAGCGCGCGCAGGCGCTCCAGGTAGCTGCCATCGTCGAAATAGCCCTGCGCCCGCGCGATCGCCGCCGCGCGCGCCCCGCCCTGCCCTTCGTCCATGCCACCACCTCCGACCTGCATCCGCGCATCGTGGCACTGCGCGCGCGTCGGCGCCACGGCAGGCGCCGGAACATCGATCGGTTGTCATCAAGGGGGGCGGATGGTGGGCGCAACAGGGATTGAACCTGTGACCCCCACCGTGTCAAGGTGGTGCTCTCCCGCTGAGCTATGCGCCCATCCGCGGCGTTTCCATAGAACGCCCAAACGGACCGCGCAAGCGCCGATACGGCGCAATCGCGATTGCCGCGCCCCGTCCAAGCCGCTTCAATGCCGCCATGGACCTGCCGCTTCCCGACCTCGCCCTCACGGCGCCTCCCGTAACGGTGCTGCGCCCGCCGGCCGCGACCGCGCCGATCGTGTTCGCGTCGCCGCATTCCGGGCGCGACTACCCTTCCGACTTCGTCGCCGCCTCGCGGCTGGATGCCCTGCGCCTGCGCCGCAGCGAGGACAGCTTCGTCGACGAGCTGTTCGCCGCGGTGCCGGCGATGGGCATGCCGCTGGTCTGCGCCACCTTCCCGCGCGCCTATGTCGATGCCAACCGTGAGCCGTGGGAGCTGGACCCGGCAATGTTCGCCGACGCCCTGCCCGCCTGGGTCAACACTGCCAGCCCCCGCGTCGGCGCCGGGCTTGGCACCATCGCGCGCGTGGTGGCCTCCGGCGAGGCGATCTACCGCGGCAAGCTGCGCTTCGCCGAGGCGGAAGCCCGGGTGCGCGACTGCTGGGAGCCGTTCCACGCCGCCCTCGCCGCCGAGCTGGAAGCGACCCGCGCGCATTTCGGCGCCGCCGTGCTGATCGACTGCCACTCCATGCCCGCCAGCTCCCTGCCGCCGCGCAGCCCGGTGGACATCGTGCTCGGCGACGCCCACGGCACCGCCTGCGCGCCCGCGGTGATGCAGGCCGTCGAGGAGGAACTTCTCGCCCTCGGCTTCACCGTGCGCCGCAACGACCCCTATGCCGGCGGCTTCATCACCCGCCACTACGGCCGGCCGCGCGACTCGGTGCACGCCGTGCAGATCGAGCTCAACCGCACGCTCTACATGGACGAGGCGCGCATCGAGCGCCTGCCGGGCTTCGACGGGCTGCGCGCCACCCTCTCGCGCGCCATCGCCGCCATTGCCGCGCGCATCGCGATCCTCAAGCTGGCCTGAGCCAACGCCCCGCGCCTTGGGCCCCGGGCCTCGGGCCTCGGGCCTCGGGCAAAAAAAAGGGCGGTGCCCGCAGGCACCGCCAAGTTTAGGGAGGAAACGTCCAAGAAGCAGAGGGCAACCGGAGCCGCCCTGCTGCGATGCACAATCTATGGCGCCGGTCGTTCGTGTGCAAGCGATATTTCGCATTGCAGCATTTCCCTCGTTGCGCAGGCAGCCCCCCTTGCCAACCCGGCAAGCGACCAACAGCCGGCACGACGCTCATACCCCTGGCAGGATTGTGATTCCCGCGGCCATCCCGGGCGCGATATGCAGGGCGCCATGTTCCAGAAATCCTTTTCAGCCCTCGCCGCCCTTCTCGCCCTCGCCCTTTCGCCCGACGCCCGCGCATCCCAGCCGGCCGGGCTCGCGCCAGGCGACCAGTGCCGCCACGCCATCATCGCCGCCGAGCGCGCCGCCGCCATCCCGCCCATGCTCATGTCGGCCATCGCCCGCGTCGAAAGCGGGCGCCCCGACGGGCGCGGCAACGTTGCCCCCTGGCCCTGGACCATCAACGCCGAGGGCGCGGGCCAATATTTCCCCACCAAGGACGCCGCCCTCGCCGCCGTGCGCGCGCTGCAGGCCCAGGGCGTCCGCTCGATCGATGTCGGCTGCATGCAGGTCAACCTGCACCACCACCCGCACGCCTTCGCCACGCTGGAGCAGGCATTCGACCCGGCGACGAACGCCGCCTATGCTGCGCGCTTCCTCAACGAACTGTATGCCGGCACCCGTGACTGGACCCGCGCCACCGCCTTCTACCATTCCCAAACCCCGGAGCGCGGCGAGGCCTACCAGCGCCGGGTCGCCGCCGCCCTGCCCGCGGAACTTCGCCGCGGCACCGGCCTTGGCCTGCACCAGGCCAATGTCTGGTCGGTGAATGCCTTCACCCGCAACGCCTGGAACACCACGGCCGGCCGCCCCGTCGGCCCCGCCACCGGCCCCCTCGCCCGGTCCGGCCGCCCCGTCGTCGCCGCCCGACCCACCCCTGTCCGCCCTGCCCCCGCCCGCCCCGCGACGGTCGCAACCCTGGCCGCCAGCGAAACCCGGTTCTGACCCCGGCCTGCCGGGCGGCATCGGCCCGGCCGCGCTGGCGCTGCTGCTCGCCCATGCCGCCCTCCTCGCCGCCCTCGCGCCGCACCGCCACTGGGACCCCGACGAGTTCCAGCACGCGCAGGCCGCCTGGCTGATCGGCCAGGGCCTCATCCCCTTCGTCGACTTCTTCGAGCACCACACCCCGCTCTGGCACCTCCTCGCCGCTCCCTTCGCGGCCCTGGTCGACCCGACCAGCCTCGACTCCGCCCTCCGCTTCCTGGTCGGCGCCCGCCTTGCAGGCCTCGCGCTGAGTGCGGCCCTCGTCGCCGCCACCTGGGGCCTCGCCCGCCACCTTGCCGGACCTGCTGCGGCTACCCTGGCCGCCCTCTTCCTGGCAGCCGAGGCGCATTTCCTGCTCAAGGCGGTCGAAATCCGCCCCGACCAACTGGCCGCCCTCGCGACCATCGTCGCCACCTATGCGCTCGCCCGCGCCGCCGGGGCCCACCACGCCGCCCGCTGGGCCTTCGCGGCCGGCCTGGCCTTCGGCATCGCCCTGCTCGCCTCGCAGAAGCCGATCTGCGCCGCCCCCGGCCTCGCCCTCGGCCTGCTGCTGCTGACCGGACGCCGATTCCCCCGCCTCGCCGCCGCCGCCACCGCCGGCGCCCTGGTCGCCGCCCTGCCGGTGCTCGCCTGGTTCGCCGCCCACGGCGCCCTGTCCGCCCTGTTCGAGCACACCATCGCCGTCAACCTGCGCTGGACCCGCAACTTCGACCACCGCGTCTGGGACCACGCCGCGCGCATCCTGCGCCAGGACACGCTGCTCGCCGCCCTCGCCGCGGCCGGCGCCGCCCTGCTGCTCGCCCGCGCGCCCCGCACCCCGCTCGCCTGCCTGACCCTCCCGCCCCTGGCCACGCTCGCCATCGGCGCATTCGCCCTGCCGGTGATCCAGGAGCAATATGTCGTCCTCGCAGCACCTTACGCCGCGATCCTCGCCGGCTGGGCCGCGGTCCACCTCGCCGCCCGCTCGCCGCGCCGCGCCGTGCTCGCCCTCGCCGCCCTACTGCTGCTGGCCACCGCCGCGCGCAACACGCAAATCGCCTTCCACCGCACCGACGCCGACACCCGCGCCCGCCTCGCCTGGCTCCTGGCCAACACCGCGCCCGACTCCACGGTCATGGGCGGCTGGACCCCCGGCCTCGCCTTCCGCCGCCCCGCCCTGTTCCACTTCGTCCTGCACGAGGAAATCCAGGCCGCCATCCCGCCGGAAACCTGGCACGCCCTCGCCCGCGACATCGCCGCCGGCACCCTCGCCCCCGCCGTGATCGACCTCGACCCCGCGCTCATGCGCCTGCCGCCCGAGCTGCTGGGCGCCATCAGCGCGCGATACACCTCAGGCGGGATGGGGACGTTCCTGGTTCCCAGGTAGAAGCAAGCGGTTCTTTTTTGAAAAAAAGAACCAAAAAACTTTCCCAACTAAATCGAGGCCAAATGGGAAAAGTCTTTTTGCTTCTTTTTCTTCAGAAAAAGAAGGCCTTGCTTATGCCCCGAACTCCGCCCGAATAGCGTCGCTATGGCTCCCGATCCCCGGCACCGCCCCATACGCGCGCGCGCCGTCGCTCAGGATCGCCGGCGGTGCCGCCACCGCGATCGGCCCCACGGGCGTCTCCACCGTGATCCTTTTCAGCGCCGGGTGCCGGCTGAATTCCGCCACCCCGTTCACGAACCCATACGCCGTCTTGGAAACCCGCAGCCGCGCCGCCGCCTCGTCGCGCGTCAGCGTCATGAACATCGCGCCGACATAGGCATCCACCTCGGCCCGGTTACCCACCCGCACCACGTTCGTCTCGAACCCGGGCCGCTTCGGCAGCTCCGGCTCCAGCATGAAATGCGTACAGAAATCAGCCCATTCCCGCTCGTTCTGGATGCTGATCAGCACCATCGACCCGTCCTTGGTCGGGAACGCGCCATAGGGCGAGATCGACGGATGCGCGAGGCCCATCCGCTCCGGCGCCTTGCCCGTGCCTTCGAAGAACAGCAGCGGCACGTTCATCCAATCCGCCATCCCGTCGAACAGGCTGACCTCGATGCCCTTGCCGCGCCCGCTGATCCCGCGCGCGATCAGCGCCTCCAGCACCGCCGCGTGCGCCGCCATGCCGCAGGCGATGTCACAGGCCGAAACCCCGACCCGCCCTGGCCCCTCGGGACGCCCGGTCACCGCCGCGAGCCCCGATTCCGCCTGCACCAGCAGGTCATACGCCTTCATTTCGGCATACTCGCCGCGCTCGCCATATCCTGAAATATCAACGGTGATCAGCCGCGGATTCATCTCCCGCAGCGCCGCCGAACCCAGCCCCGCCCGCGCCGCCGCCCCCGGCGCCAGGTTCTGGATGAACACATCGGCCTTCGCCAGAACCGCCCGCAACAACGCCAGATCCTCAGGCTGCTTGATGTCGGCCACCAGGCTCTGCTTGCCGCGGTTCAGCCACACGAAGTAGCTGGACATCCCGTTGGCCGCCTTGTCGTAGCCACGCGCGAAATCCCCCTCCGCCCGCTCGATCTTGATCACCCGCGCCCCGGCATCCGCCAGCCGCGACGAGCAATAGGGCGCAGCCACCGCCTGCTCCATGGCGACAACAAGCAACCCTTCCAAAGGCTTGGCAGCGGACATTGGTCGTCTCCCTTCAGCAAGCATGTTCTTTTTTGAAAAAAAGAACCAAAAAACTTTCCATCCATTCGCACCGCGCCCGAACGGCGCCCACTGTGCCAATGGATGAAAGTCTTTTTGCTTCTTTTTCTTCAGAAAAAGAAGATTCTTTCTTCCTAGTAGCTCCGCGGCAACCCGAGCACATGCTCGGCCACGTACGACAGGATCAGGTTGGTGCTGATCGGCGCCACCTGATACAGCCGCGTCTCGCGGAATTTCCGTTCGATATCATACTCTTCGGCAAACCCGAAGCCGCCATGCGTCTGGATGCAGGCTTCCCCGGCCGCCCAGCTCGCCTCGGCCGCCAGCATCTTGGCCATGTTCGCCTCTTCGCCGCAGGGCTCGCCCGCATCGAACTTGCGGATGCCCTCGCGCACCAGGAGCTCCGCCGCCCGCATCTGCGCGTAGGCGCGGGCGATCGGGAACTGCACCCCCTGGTTCTGCCCGATCGGCCGGCCGAACACCTGGCGGTTCTTCGCATAATCAGTCGCCTTGGCGATGAACCACTTGGCATCCCCGATGCACTCGGCTGCGATCAGCAACCGCTCAGCGTTCATCCCGTCCAGGATGTAGCGGAACCCCCGCCCCTCCACGCCCACCAGCGAATCGGCCGGGATCACCATGTTGTCGAAGAAAACCTCGCACGAATTGTGGTTCATCATCGTGCGGATCGGCCGGATCTCCAGCCCCTTCCCGAGCACCTTGCGCATGTCGACGATGAAGGTCGACAGCCCCTCGGTCCGCTTCGCCGCCTGGTCCTTCGGCGTGGTGCGCGCGAGCAGCAGCATCAGGTCGGAGTGCTCGGCGCGCGAGGTCCACACCTTCTGCCCGTTCACCACGTACGTATCGCCCTCGCGCCGCGCGAAGGTCCGCAGGCTGGTCGTGTCCGTCCCGCTGGTCGGCTCCGTCACCCCGAAGGCCTGCAACCGCAACTCGCCGGTGGCGATCTTCGGCAGGTATTCCTTCTTCTGCGCGTCCGATCCATGCCGCAGGATCGTGCCCATGATGTACATCTGCGCGTGGCACGCCGCCCCGTTGCAGCCCTCGGCCTGCACCGTCTCCAGGATCGCCGCCGCGCCCGCCAGCGGCAGCCCCGCGCCGCCGAACTCCTCCGGGATCAGCGCGCCCAGGTAGCCCGACTCGGTCAGCGCCTGCACGAACGCCGTCGGATAGGCCCGCTCGGCATCCAGCTTGCGCCAGTACTCCCCGGGAAACCGCGCGCAGAGTTTCCGCACTTCCTCGCGGATTTCGGCATGCGGGTCGTTCGCGGGCATAAACTGGTCCATGGCGGCGCCTCCGATCGTCCGCCGTGCATTAGGGCGCGTTTGCGCGACACGCAACGGCAAGGCAGATTGCACCTAGGAGGACCCCGAATGACGACAACATCCTGGCAGGACGGCGTCTATGCCGCGCTCAAGGCCGCCGGCATACGCCAGATCGCCTACGTGCCCGACGCCGGCCACTCGCGCCTGATCGAACTCGCCCACGCCGACAACGACATGCACGTCGTCGTTTGCACCACGGAGGAGGAGGGCGTGGCGCTCGCCGCCGGCGCCCATCTCGGCGGCCAGCGCGCCTGCCTGCTCATGCAGTCCTCCGGCGTCGGCAACACGATCAACATGATCGGCCTGCCCACCACCATGCGGGCACCGTTCCTCACCCTGATCACCATGCGCGGCGAATGGGGCGAGTTCAACGGCTGGCAGGTCCCGATGGGCCAGGCCACCGAGTCCGTGCTCAAGGCCATGGGCGTCACGGTCAAGCGCGCCGAGACCAAGGAGGAGGTGGTCGACATGGTCGCCGCCTCCGCCGCCCTGGCCTTCGGCTCCATCATCCCCGTCGCCGTGCTGTTCAGCCAGAAGCTGATCGGCGCCAAGGTGTTCGTGAAACCGGAGGGCGAGTGATGTCCGATCTCGATCGCCGCGAAGTCGTCGCCGAGCTGCTGCGCGACCCCGCCGACTGCCCGGGCGGCGAGGTCCTGGTCGTCACCGGCCTCGGCTCCACCACCTACGACGCCGGCGCGGCCGGCGACCGGCCCGAGAATTTCTACCTCTGGGGCGCCATGGGCGGTGCCGCCATGATCGGTCTCGGCGTGGCCCTCGCCCAGCCCGACCGCCGCGTCCTGGTCCTGACCGGCGACGGCGAGGCGCTGATGGGCATGGGCGCGCTGTCCACCCTCGCCGCCCGCGCACCCTCGAACCTCTCGATGGTGGTGATGGACAACGGCCAGTTCGCCGAAACCGGCCACCAGGCCAGCCACACGGCACTCGGCACCGATCTCGCCGCCGTCGCCGCCGCCTGCGGCTGGAAAACCACGATGACGCTCTCCACCATGGACCAGGTGCGCGCCCTGCGCCCGCGCCTGCGCCGCGAGGTCATCTTCGCCGTGGTGAATATCTCCCCGGCCGACGTCCCGCGCTTCCTTCCCCCGCGCGACGCCGCCCACCTTTCGGTGCGCTTCCGCCAGGCCCTGGGCATCGCGCCGGACTGACGCTCCGCCGACCGCCCCGGCGCCCGCGTCCGGCGCATGACAGCCCATTGCATTACGCTCCTGTCATGTGCGATTGATGCAACCGGGGCGGAGACGCGATGGCCGGCGGCAGCCGGCGAAGGGGGCGTCGTGGCGTCGCCTTCGCCCGGTTCGAACCTCGCCCGGGCCGAATCGCGGATGAATCGTGGCCTCGCGGCCCTGTTCCATGCGATCCGGACTGGCGGGCTGCCGAAGAGACCCGATATCCACCTGGCGCCGATCCGCGCCGATCCACCGGCGTGCCCCGCGCGCTCCGGCAACAGGGACCGAAGAGCGACCTTGACCAGGCCATCCCTCCCTTGCGCGCGCCGCCTCGCAGCCGTCCTCGGCGCGGCCCTGCTGCTCGCCATGCCGGCCGCCCCGCCGGCCCAGGCCCAGGGCGGCCCCCCGCAGGGCGCCCAGCCCCCCCCGGTCCCCGTCACCGTCGTGGCCGCGGCGAAGGCCGACGTGCCGATCGTCCTGCGCAACATCGGCGCGGTCCAGGCCGGGCAGTCCGCCGCCATCCGCTCGCGCGTCGACGGCACGCTCGAGCAGCTCTTCTTCACCGAGGGCCAGGAGGTCAAGCGCGGCGACCTGATCGCCCGCATCGACCCCCGCCCCTACCAGGCCGCCTTCGACCAGGCGACCGCCCGGCGCGCCGCCACCGCCGCCACCCTGGCCAATGCCCGCCTCGACCTCGCCCGCGCCGCCGACCTCGCCCGCGGCCAGTTCGCCTCCCGCCAGCAGGTCGACACGCGCACCGCCCAGGTCGCCCAGCTCGAGGCCCAGCTGATGGCCGACGACGCCGCCATCGCCGCCGCCCGCGTCAACCTCGACTACACCAGCATCACCGCCCCTTTCGACGGCCGCCTCGGCCTGCGCACCGTCGACCCCGGCAACGTCGTCCGCTTCGCCAACGACAACGCGATCATCGTCACCATCAGCCAGATCCGCCCGGTCGTGGTCCTGTTCACCCTGCCCCAGGCCGCCCTGCCCGCCATCCAGGCCGGCATGGCCCGCGGCACCCTGCCCGTCACCGCGCTCTCGCCCGACGACAGCGCCGTCCTGGGCCAGGGCGAGCTGATCACCACCGACAGCAGCATCGACCAGACCACCGGCACCATCCGCCTCAAGGCCAGCTTCCCGAACGCCGACACCCGCCTCTGGCCCGGCCAGTTCGTCAACGTCCGCCTCCAGCTCGAAATCCAGCGCGGCGTCGTCGCCATCCCCTCCATCGCCGTGCAGCGCGGCCCCCAGGGGCTGTTCGTCTACACCATCAAGGACGACAACACGGTGGACCTCGCCCGCGTCGAGCTCGGCCAGGACGACGGCACCACGGCCGTCATCCGCCGCGGCCTGGCGGAAGGCGCCCGCGTCGTCGTGGCCGGCCAGTCCCGCCTGCGCGCCGGCGCCCGCGTCACCGTCAACACCCCGCCGCCGCCGACCGGCGCGCCCGCCGCCCCCCGCCCATCAGGCTGACCGCCCGCCTGCCTCGCCTCGCGTCCCGCCTTCGCTTCGCGTCCGGACTTCCATCCTTCGCACGTCAGGCATTACCGGCATGAGCATTTCGACCCCCTTCATCCGCCGCCCCGTCGGCACCTCGCTGCTCATGGCCGCGATGGTGCTGGTCGGCATCGCGGCCTTCCCGCTCCTGCCCGTCTCGCCGCTGCCGAAGGTGGAATTCCCCACCATCAGCGTGAACGCCACCTTCCCCGGCGCCAGCCCCGAAACCATGGCCACCGCCGTCGCCCAGCCGCTGGAGCGCCAGTTCGCCCAGATCCCCGGCGTCGCGCAGATGACCTCCACCTCCGTCCAGGGCCAGACCCAGGTCACCATCCAGTTCGACCTCGAACGCTCGATCGACGAGGCGGCACTCGACGTGCAGGCCCGCATCACCGCCGCCCAGGGCCAGCTGCCGCGCAACCTGCCCAGCCCGCCCACCTTCTGGAAGGTCAACCCCGCCGACAGCCCGATCCTCATCCTCTCGGTCCAGTCCGACGAGCTGCCGATGATCGAGGTCAACGAATACGCCGACAACATCCTCGCCCAGCAGATCTCCACCATCTCCGGCGTCGGCCGGGTCTTCATCGGCGGCCAGCAGAAGCGCAGCATCCGCGTCCAGGTCGATCCCACGCGCCTGGCCGCCATGGGCCTCACCCTGGAGGACGTCCGCGGCTCGCTGGCCACCTCCACCGCCAACGTGCCGAAAGGCAACATCGACGGCGCGCTGCGCAACTTCACCATCTACGCCAACGACCAGATGACGACGCCGGAGGAATACGCCAACCACGTCATCGCCTACCGCAACGGCGCCCCGATCCGCGTGCGCGACGTGGGCCAGGCGATCGAGGCCGCCGACAACCTGCGCATCGCCGCCTACCAGAACGGCCGCCGCGGCGTGCAGCTGATCATCTTCAAGCTGGCCGACGCCAACATCCTGGACACCGTCGCGCGCATCCAGGCCGAGCTGCCCCGCCTGCGCGCCTCCATCCACCCCTCCGTCGAGGTGCGCGAGGTCGTCAACCGCACCAGCACCATCAAGCACTCGGTCGACGAGGTTCAGTTCCACCTCGCACTCGCCGTCGGCCTCGTGGTGATGGTGATCTTCCTGTTCCTGCGCAATCTCTGGGCCACCATCATCCCCAGCCTCACCGTGCCGATCGCCCTCATCGGCACCTGCGCTGTGATGTACCTGCTCGACTACAGCATCAACAACCTGACCCTCATGGCGATGATCATCGCCATCGGCTTCGTCGTCGACGACGCCATCGTCATGCTGGAGAACATCTACCGCCACATCGAGGCCGGCGAACGCCCGATGGAAGCCGCCCTCAAGGGCGCCTCCGAGATCGGCTTCACCATCGTCTCGATCTCCATCTCGCTGATCGCGGTGTTCATCCCGCTGCTGCTCATGGGCGGCATCGTCGGGCGCCTGTTCCGCGAATTCGCCATGACGGTCACCATCGCCGTCCTGGTCTCGATGGTCGTCTCGCTGACCCTCACGCCGATGATGTGCTCGCGCTTCCTCACCCACCACGCCGGCCGCCGGAACATCCTCTACCGCGGCATCGAGCGCGTCCTCGACGCCGTCCAGGCCGGCTACCGCCGCACGCTGGACATCGCGCTGCGCTTCCAGTTCGCCACCCTGATGCTGTTCTTCGCCACCCTCGGCGCCACGATCTACCTGTTCATCACCATCCCCAAGGGCTTCTTCCCCGAGCAGGACAACGGCCTGCTCATGGGCATCGCCCAGGGCAGCCAGGACATCTCGTTCGAGGAGATGCAGCGGCGCGCCCTCATGGTCGGCCAGGTCCTCGGCGCCGACCCCGCCATCCAGGCCTGGTCCATGCAGGTCGGCGCCGGCCAGTTCGGCCAGACCAGCAACGACGCCCGGTTCTTCATCGCGCTCAAGCCCTGGGAGGAACGCAAGATCACCGCCCAGCAGGTCATCGCCCGCCTGCGCCCCCAGATGGCTCGGCTCGAAGGCGTGCAGATGTTCCTCTCCGCCGGGCAGGACATCCGCATCGGCGGCCGCATCTCGCGCACCCAGTACCAATATACGCTCCAGGGCGCGGACACCGGCGAACTCTATTCCTGGGCCCCGCGCATCCTCCAGCGCCTGCGCACCCTGCCCGAGCTGCGCGACCTCGCCACCGACCAGCAGAACGGCGGCACCATCGCGATGCTCACCATCGACCGCGACCAGGCCGCCCGCTTCGGCATCAACCCCACCACCATCGGCGACACGCTCTACAGCGCCCTCGGCCAGCGCCAGGTCACCCAGTATTTCACCCAGGTGAACACCTACCGCCTCATCATCGAGGTCCCGCCCGAACTCCAGGGCGACCTCGCCGTGCTCGACAAGCTCTTCGTCCGCTCCAGCGCCGGAATCCCCGTCCCGCTCTCCACCTTCGTCAAGGTCGACACCACGAAAACCGCGCCGCTCTCCATCGGCCACCAGATGCAGTTCCCCGCCGTCACCCTCAGCTTCAACCTCGCCGAAGGCGTCGCCCTCGGCCAGGCCGTCGACTCGGTCAGCCGCGCCGTGCGCGAACTCGGCGTGCCCATCTCCGTCCAGGGCACCTTCCAGGGCACCGCCCAGGCCTTCCAGTCCTCGCTCGCCAGCCAGCCCTACCTGATCGCAGCCGCCCTGATCACGGTCTACATCATCCTGGGCATCCTCTACGAAAGCTACGTCCTGCCGCTGACCATCCTCTCCACCCTGCCCTCGGCCGGCCTCGGCGCCTTCGTCATGCTGATGGCCTTCGGCTACGACCTCTCGGTCATCGCCATCATCGCCGTCCTGCTGCTCATCGGCATCGTGAAAAAGAACGGCATCATGATGGTGGACTTCGCCATCAACGCCGAACGACGCGACGGCGCCACCCCGTTCGACGCCATCCGCGAAGCCTGCCTGCTCCGCTTCCGCCCGATCGTCATGACCACCCTGGCCGCCCTGCTCACCGGCCTGCCGCTCATGTTCGGCGAAGGCCCGGGCTCCGAACTTCGCCGCCCGCTCGGCTTCGCCATGGTCGGCGGCCTCGCCGTCAGCCAGGTCCTGACGCTCTACACCACGCCCGTCGTCTACCTCTACCTCGAACGCCTGCAGCGCCTGCTCATGCCCAAGCGCAGCCACGCCCTCCCCACCCTGGCCGAAAAAATGGGCACCGCGGCGGGGAACTAGTCAAGCAAGCCCTTCTTTTTTGAAAAAAAGAAGCAAAAAACTTTCATCCTTTAAGCACGGCGCCATTGGATGAAGTTTTTTTGCTTCTTTTTGTTCACAAAAAGAAGGTCTTACTTGTCGTCATCCTCATCGTCATCCTGCGCATAGTACCACTCGAGCATGTCGTCATGAAACTCGGGGTCCTTCAGCAGCCGCATCGCCAGCGCCAGCACGATCTCCGGCGCAGCACCGATCTCCTCGGATTCGTCCGTCACTTCCGTCGCCGACACGACGCGGACCGACATCGCGCCGTCCTCCTCGCCGATGATCAGCGCAACTTCGTTCTCTTCCAGCGTGATCGAGGTGGTTCCGACAGCCATGGGGTCCGTTCCTTTTCCGGTTGCGGGGAGGCTTAACCCGGATACTCCACCCCGGCCAGCCTCAGGGCCGACTTGCAGCCGCGCCGCGTGCGTGTAGCCTGGACCCCAACGTCCCAACGAGCGCGAAAGAGTCCCATGGCCGCCAACACCAAGCGCGTCTTCTACGTCAAATACGTCGCGCACACCGTCTTCAACGAACTCCTCGAAGCCCGCCCAGACGTCCGCCTCGACAGGCTGGACAACGACTCCCCCGCCACGGAAGTTGCGCCCGTCCTCGAAGCCGCCCACGCCTTCCAGATCGGCGCCTCCCGCGACGAGCTCGCCCCCCAGTTCTTCGCCCACCCCGAATTCCTCGCCCGCTGCCCCAACCTCCTCCTCGTCTCCTCCAACGGCGCCGGCTACGACACCATCGACGTCGACGCCTGCACCGCCGCCGGCGTGCTGGCCGTCAACCAGGCCGGCGGCAACGCCGAAGCCGTCGCCACCCACGCCCTGGCCCTCCTGCTCAACCTCACCAAGCGCATCGGCGAGATCGACCGCGCCATGCGCCGCGAACTCGTCTACGACCGCGCCGCCTATATCGGCCGCAACCCGCTCGAAAAAACCATCGGCATCATCGGCATGGGCCATGTCGGCACCCGCCTGGCCGAACTCGTCCGCGCCATGTACCGCATGCGCGTCCTCGCCTACGACCCCTACCTCACCGCCGAACAGATCGCGGCCCGCGGCGGCGAGAAAACCGACCTCGACACCCTCTGCGCCCAGTCCGACTACGTCAGCATCAACTGCCCGCGCACCAAGGAAACCCTGGGCATGGTCGGCGCCGCCCAGTTCGCCCGCATGAAGCCCACCGCCTACTTCATCACCACCGCCCGCGGCGGCATCCACGACGAAACCGCCCTCGCCGAAGCCCTCCAGGCCGGCAAACTCGCCGGCGCGGGCCTGGACGTCTGGGCCAAGGAACCCCCCCCGCTCGACCACCCCCTCCTGGCCATGGACAACGTCATCGCCAGCCAGCACACCGCCGGCGTCACCCGCGAAAGCCGCGAAAACATGGGCCGCATCGCCGCCCAGCAAATCCTCGACGTCCTCGACGGCAAACCCGCCACCCGAATCCTCAACCCCGAAGTCTGGCCCGCCTTCGCCGCCCGCTTCGAAAAGGTGTTCGGCTTCGCGCCTCAAAGGTAAAAAGCAAGCGCCTTCTTTTTGTGAACAAAAAGAAGCAAAAAAACTTCATCCATAAGAAATCTTCTCTCCCCCCGTGCAACGGGGGAGCCGGAGGGGGGCAGCACAACCCAAACTCCCAACGCCGTACGTCGGATAAGCGAAGCGCCATCCGACTCTTCCTTCAATTCTTCTCCCTTGCCTTGCTTCTCCGTGCCTCCGTATCTCCGTGTTGAATCTGAACTTCCCTCCGCACCCCAGCGCGCACCATCACGCCCCACACCCCACCTTCAAGGCACCACCTCCCACCCCCCCGGCGTCCAGCGCAGCACGACATCCGACAGCGGACTGCGCGACCGACCGGCAATCCGCCGCGTCAACGCCCGCAGCGCATCCACCGCCGCCGGCGATGCCTCCGCGCCATAGATCACACCGTCCGTCGTCGGAACCGCCACCACCAGCACGCCATTCTGCCGCGCCGCCACCTCAGCCCAGGCCTCGTGACGGATCACCCGGCTGGAATCATAGGCATCGCCACCAATCGTCCCGAACTGCCCCGCCGACACCGGCCGCGCCACCTCGGCCAACGGCTTGAGGTTCCGCTCCGTATTCGCCAACCCCAGCGCAGAAACTTCGTCCGCGCTCAGCCCCAGCTTCCGGTTGTCCTCCTCGCTCAACATCCGGATCGTCCGCGGCAAATCCAGCGCCGGCAGGATCACCAGACCGGGCACCAATGGCCGAGGCTGCAGCGCAATCCCTGCCTGCCGAAAACTCTGCACATAGGCATCCGACCGCACCACCAGTCGAACGGCCTCCCGCGTCGGCGGCGCCCCCGCATTCTGAACCGCTTCCGCAAAGCCCTCCACATAGCGATCCACCGCGCCGGCACACTGCCCGGCCACCTGCTTGCAGGCGGCAAACGTCCGATCCAGCGCCCCCGTGATACTGCCCACTCCAACCGTCAAAGGCCCCTTGACCACGACCTCCGGCAAGTTGCCCCGGGCACGCAACCGCTGCGCCACATGCTCCGTGAACCCCGCCTCATCCATCGGGATCGGCGGACCAGAAGGCGCCGCGCATCCCACCAGCCCATACAGCAACATAGCCGCCGCCAAAGACCGCATCGCCGTCTCTCCCTCGGACCACGGGGCAACGATACGAAAATTTTCTGATTGCATACATATCCTTGCAGCAATGTGTTGCACGATCCCGCCCGACCCTGCACACCGCGAAGTGCGCCGCAAACCACCCCGCCTGTCCTTCTCTCGTGCGTGCGTCTCCAAGTCCCCCCGTCGAACGTCAACGCCGCTCCACCTGCCGGCGCCCGGTCGGAAACCCCGGCCCACCGGAGCCTCAACCCCACGCAACCTCACGCACGTCCGCGCCCCGAGGCCCCATGCCCCACCCCGCGCCGGCCCTCAACTTCCCGCCCGCCTGCCTCACCCCCCTGCACCCTCAGGACCTCCGCGCCCTGGAAGCCCTGACCGCCGGCTGGTCCATGCCCGACCCGGCGCGCGGCATCACCGCCACCACGCTGGGCCCTGCCGCCTATCGCCGCCTCCGCCTGCGCCGCGCCGCCCTCAGCGCCGGCTACGCACTCGCCGTGATCGTCATCCCCTGCACCCTCATCGTCGCCCTCCTCATCCTCACCGACGACCCCGCCTGGCACAGCGGCCGCGGCCTCACCGTCGTCGCCTGGTTCCTCGCCGGCGGCCTCGTGCTCATCCCCGCCGCCGCCGCGATCGGTTGGCACGCCACCGGCGGCAAGCGCCGCACCACCGCCGGCGACGAACCGGCGAGCCAGCTGACCTTCACCGCCACCCCCGATGGCCTGACCGTCACCAACGCCGCCGGCTGGCACCGTACCGGCCCGTGGCGGCGCTGGCGCTTTTCCCACGTCCGTTCGGAGGTGATCCATATGAGGCGCGGCCGCATGTACCTCTTCGAAGCCGCCACCCTGGTGCATTACGCCGATGACGGCACCCCCGACGGCCGTGTCACCCTCGATCCCATCACCCTCGCCAACGGCCGCGAAACCAGCGCCCCCATCATCGCCCTGATCTGCCTGGCCGTGACCGACACCCGCCCCGCCTGACCCGGCCCGGCCTGCATCCGTGTGGATGTTCTTCCTCATCGACACGGACCGGCGCGTATTGCACCCGCCGCGTGGACACCCCACAACCCACAAGCCACGCGCCGGCACACAAGCCCGCGCCCCATAAGGAACCATACCCATGATCGGCTTCGTCACCGTCGGCACCAATGACATGGACCGCGCGAGCGCCTTCTACGACGCACTCTTCGCCACCATCGGCGCCAAGCGACTCTCCGACAACGAGCGCTTCAAGGCCTGGGGCATGGCCCCCGGCACTCCCCGCGTCGCCGTCGTGAAGCCCTATGACGGCAGCGCCGCCACCGTCGGCAACGGCACCATGGTCGCCCTCGCCATGGAAAGCCGCGACCAGGTCAACGCCATGCACGCCAAGGCCCTCGCCCTCGGCGGCGCCGACGAAGGTGCCGTCGGCCTGCGCGGCGAAACCTTCTACGCCGGCTACTTCCGCGACCTCGACGGCAACAAGTTCGTCGCCTTCAAGGTCGGCTGACCCGACGCCACCTGGCAGGGCCGGGCCCCGCGCCCGGCCCCGCTGCATCCGGCGAAAAAATTTCCTATCCGCCCTTGCAGCGGCGCTTGAAACTAACTAAATTAACATCGATGCTAACAATCGGTACCCGCCTCGCCTGGATCATCACCCAACTTCGCGGCGCCCTTGAGGCGTTCGCGGTGCGGGAGTCGCGCGTCCAGCCCGCCGTCTGGCTCGGCACCCGCCTCTTCGCCCCCGTCCCGGCGCCCAACCAGCCGCCGAAACTGCCCAACGCCGCCTGGCGCCTGTTCTGGGACCGCATCGGCCGCCTGTCCGCCCGTTTCGAAACCCTGTTCATCCGCTGGCGCGAAAACCGCCTCCCCGCTCCGCGCGCGCCCCGCCCCCATCGCGACCGCGCCCCGGCAAAACCCCTCCCGCGCCTGCCGCGCGCCCATGGCTGGGTGCTCCGCCGCGTTCGCGAAGCCGCCCCCTCCGCTGGCCAGCTTGCCGCCATGCTCGCCGATCCCGAAATCCGCGCCTTCGTCGCCGCCGCCCCCCAGGCCGGCCGCCTCCTGCGCCCCCTCTGCCGCGCCCTCGCCATCCCCCAGCCGGACTGGCTGCGCCTACCGCGTCGCCCTCGCCCTCCGCGCAAACCCCGCGCGCCACGCCCCCGCCCCCCGGCGCTGACCGACCCAACCCTGCGCCTGCCCCGCAATGTCATCGCCGCCGCACGCGCCTGGAACAAAAAATCGCGCTGACCGGATCAAGGGCAGACCGCCGCCCTTATCATTGCGATCACAAAACTAATAGCTACAGCCAACAGAAAGAACGTTCTTTTTTGAAAAAAAGAACCAAAAAACTTCCCCCCATTCGCGCCGCGTTAGCCCCGGCGCCATGGATAAAAAGTCTTTTCGCTTCTTTTTCTTCAGAAAAAGAAGACCCTTCCTTCCTAGTCTCCCCGCAATGCAAACGCCGCCTTAGCCGCCGGCCGCGCCATGGCGGCTGCGTACCAGTCGCGGATCGCCGGCTTGTCCAGCAGCGCTTCCGGGTTCATCCGCAGGTAGAACACGCAGCACGCCAGGTTCAGGTCGGCCACCGTGAATCGCCCGCCCATCACGAACCCATCGCCTTTCGCCAGCGCCCCCTCCAGCACCAGCAGCGGCGCCTCCACCTGCTGCAACGCCGCCGCCTTCAGCCCCGGCACCCGGTCCGGCTCCGGCAGCATGAACGTGTGATACATCGCCTGCGCCGCCGGCGGCTCCAGCTCGCTCACCGCCCAGACAGTCCACATCGCCGCCAGCGACTCCTCTTCCAGCCCGGCCGGCGCCAGCGGGCCCCCATGCTTGCGCGCCAGGTGCAGGTTGATCGCCAGCGACTCCCACAGCACCAGCCCGTCATCCTCGACGAACGGCACATGCCCGTTCGGATTGATCGCCAGGAACTCCGCCTTCCGGCTGCCATCCGCCCCCGGCGCCACCTCCACCAGCCGGTAGTCGAGGCCCAGCTCATGCGCCATCCAAAGCGTCCGGATCGCCCGCGAGCGCGGAATGCCATAGATCGTGAGCGCCATTGCTGCCTCCATCGAATGCCACCCGACCCTACCGGTCGGCCCCCCGCGAGACAATCAGCCGCAGATCGCCTCGCCCACACGAACCCGCAACCCGGCGATCCCGCTGTCGAAATGCCGGTTCGGATGCACCCGGTTGGTCAGCAGCGTCCACGCCCGCCCCCGTTCGCGATCGATCCACAGCCCGGTGCCGGTGAACCCGGTATGCCCAAGCGTTCCCGCCGAGCACCGATCCCCGCCATGCCACCCCGACGTCGCCAACTGCCACCCCAGCCCGCGCCGCACGCCTTGAAGCAAATGCTGCTCCGTCCCCATCGCCGCCACGCTCGCGTTTGAAAGGACCTGTCCCTCCAGCAACGCCCCCGCGAACCCCAGCAACGCCCCCGCCGTCCCGAACAGCCCCGCATGCCCCGCCGACCCGCCCATCGCGAACGCATTCTCGTCATGCACCTCGCCCCGCATCACCCGCCCGCGCCACGAACACCGCTCGGTCGCCGCACAGTCGGCAGCATCGGGCCGAAAGCTGAACCCCGCCGGCGCCTGCTCCGCCAACGCGGTCCCCGTCAGCCGCTCGATCGCAATCCCGAGCAGCAGGAAGTTGATGTCCGAATAGGCCGGCGGGCAGTACCGCCACTCGCGCTGCAGAATGAACGCCCGCAGCGTCTGCGGATCCTGCCCATACGTGTACAACGGCTCCACCGCCGGCAGGTGCGTGGCATGCGACAGGCACTGCCGGAACGTCAGGCGCCGCTCCGCCGCCCCGGCCACGTCGTATTGCCGCAGGTCCGGAATCGCCACCGTCAACGGGTCGTCCAGCCCGATCCGCCCCAGTTCCACCAGGCGCAGGATCGCCGTCGTCGTGAACACCACCTTGGTCAGGGAGGCGAGATCGAACACCGTCGCCTCCCGCATCGCCACATGCTCCGGCTCCAGCACCGCATGCCCGACGGCCCGCACGGTGACCGCGCCATCCTCCAGCAACCCGAGCACGCCGCCCGGTATCTTCCCCGCCGCGACGGCATCGCGAACATGGCCAAAGGCAGCATCGAACCTGATCATGCTTCCTCGTATAGGTGGCACGCCGCCTCGCGCACCCCGCCTTGTGTTTGCCGCGGCACCAATGCCGGGCGGTCGATCGCGCAGCGCGGCATGGCGTGGCGGCAGCGGCCGTGGAAGGCGCAGCCGGGCGGCGGGTCGGTCGGGTCGGGCAGGTCGCCCTCCAGGATGATCCGCTCCCGCCGCGCCACCCCCGGCGGCTGCGGCACCGCGGACAGCAGCGCCTGGGTGTAGGGATGCGCCGGCTGCTCGAACACCTCTGCCTCCGGCCCAATCTCCACGATGCGGCCGAGATACATCACCGCGATGCGCTGGCTGACATGGCGCACGACCGAGAGGTCGTGGCTGATGAACAGCATCGCCATTCCCATCCGCCGCTTCAAGTCGGCGATCAGGTTGATGATCTGCGACTGGATCGACACGTCGAGCGCCGAGACCGGCTCGTCCGCCACCAGCAGCTTCGGCGCCAGCGCCAGCGCCCGCGCGATCGCGATCCGCTGCCGCTGCCCGCCGCTGAACTCATGCACGTAGCGCCGCCCGCTGTCCGGCGGCAATCCCACGAGATCAAGCAGCTCCGCGACGCGGGCGTCCCGGTCCGGCAACCCATGGATGGTCAGCGGCTCGCCGATCAGTGTCGACACCCGGTGGCGCGGATTGAGGGCGCCGAACGGATCCTGGAACACGATCTGCATGTCCCGCCGCCGTCGGCGCAACGCTGCGCGCGGCAGGCGCAGGATGTCCTCGCCCTCGAACAGCACCGCGCCGGCGGTCGGCTCCACCAGCCGCAGCACGGCGCGGCCGAGGGTGGACTTGCCGCAGCCGGACTCGCCCACGATGCCCAGCACCTCGCCATGCGCCAGCGTGAAGCTCGCCTCCTCCAGCGCCCGCAGCGTGCCGCCACCCTGGGTGCGGTAGTGCTGGGTCAGTCCGCGGACGTCCAGCAACGGCGTCATGCGGCCGGGTTCCAGCACGCGGCCGGATGCGGCGCGCCGGCCAGGTCAGGCCGGGTGGCGCAGCTTGGCAACGGCGCGTCGCAGCGCGGGGCGAAGGTGCAGCCTGGGCCGCGCGCACCGGGCGGCGGCACCTGGCCGGGGATGGCGGGGAGCAGTTCGCCCGGCGGATTGCGCGCCGGCATGGTGCGCACCAGGGCGTGGGTGTAGCGATGGCGCGGCACGGCGAACACCGCCTCGGCCGGGCCGGTCTCGACGATGCGGCCGGCATACATCACGGCGGCACGGTCGCAGTATTCGGCCACAACCCCCAGATCATGCGTGATCAGCAGGCAGGCCATGTCGAGCTGGCGGCGCAGGCGGTCGATCAGGGCGAGGATCTGGGCCTGCACGGTGACGTCGAGTGCCGTCGTCGGTTCGTCGGCGATCAGCAGGCGCGGCTCGCAGGCCAGGGCGATGGCGATCATCACCCGCTGGCGCTGGCCGCCCGACATCTGGTGCGGGTAGCGCGGCAGTTGCCGGCGTGGGGTTGGCAATCCCACGAGATCCAGCAGTTCGGCGGCTCGGCTGAGGGCGGTGGCGGCGGAGAGGCCGCGGTGCAGGCGCAGCACCTCGGCGATCTGCTCGCCGATGGTGAAGACCGGGTTCAGGCTGGTCATCGGCTCCTGGAAGATCATGCCGATCCGGTGGCCGCGCAGGCGGCGCATCGCCTCGTCGTCCAGGGTGGCGAGGTCGGTGCCGTCGAACAGGATGCGCCCGGCGGTGGGGCGGATGGCGGGCGCCAGGAGGCGCATGATGGCAAGTGCCGTGACCGATTTGCCGCAGCCGGATTCGCCGACCAGGGCGAGCATCTCCCCGGGTGCGAGGGTGAAGGATACCTCCTCCACCAGCTTCGCGCCAACGGTCGCCAGCGTCAGGTTCTCGACCGAAAGCAAGGTCATGCGCGCCAGAGCTCGCCGCCGGGCATCGGATGCGGCGCGCCGGTGGTGGTAGGCAGGCTGAGCGGCAACCCGACGGCGCTGCGCACGGCGAGGTAGGCGAAGCACTGGGCTTCGAGGAAATCGCCGTCCCAACCCACTGATTCCACGGGATCGACCGGCACGAGCAGCGCTTGGCGCAGCCCCTCCATGATGGCGAGGTTGTGCCGCCCGCCGCCGGTGACCAGCCAGCGCCGCGGCACTCCGGGGACCAAGCTGGCGGCGGAGGCGACGGAGGCGATGGTGAAGGCGGCGAGCGTCGCGGCGCCGGCGGCGTCGTCGTTGATGCGGTCGATCGCCGCCGCCCAGGCGTGGAAGGCGTTGCGGTCGAGCGACTTCGGCGCGGGGCGGGTGAAGTAGGGGTGGGACATCAGCTGCGAAAGCAACGCGATATCGGGCGCGCCCGCGGCGGCAAGCGCACCATCGCGGTCGAACGGCTCGCCGCGGCGCTTGAGCAGGAAATCGTCGAGCAGGGCGGAGGCGGGGCCGGTGTCGAAGGCGACGACCGTATCGCCTTCGAGGTAGGTGACATTGGCGACGCCGCCGAGGTTGAGGACCATCAGCGGCTGGTCGAGTTCGGCGGCCAGCGCCTTGTGGTAGAGGGGGGCAAGCGGCGCCCCTTCGCCGCCGGCGGCGATATCGGCGTGGCGGAAGCGGTTGACGACGTCGATGCCCAGCGTGGCGGTGATGCGGCGTCCGTCGCCGAGCTGGCGGGTGAAGCGGGCTTCCGGCTTGTGGAAGATGGTCTGGCCGTGGATGCCGACGAGGTCGACCGCGTCGGCGGGAATGGCCAGGTCGTCGAGGAAGGCGAGCACGGCGCCGGCATGGGCGTCGCTGACTTCGGCCTCCAGCTCCGCGAGCGGATCGTGCTCGGCGCGGGCGGCATCGGCGATGACGGCGAGCAGGCGGGCGCGCAGGGCGGGGGTGTAGGGATAGGCGCGGGCGGGTCCGGTCTCGACCGTGTCGCGGCCATCGGTGCGCAGGATGGCGACGTCGATCGCGTCCATGGAGGTGCCGCTCATCACGCCGATCGCGGTGGTCAACGCCATGCAGGCACCCGAATCCTTGTCACGATTCGTATAGGGCCATAGCTTCCGCGGGAACAGGAAGCCCCGCGTCGCGGCGGCGCAGGAGGCCCACATGGCACGGTTGTCGTTCCGCTCGATGTTGCTCGCTGGCGTGCTGGCCTCCGGTGTCGCCTCGGCGCAGGTGCTGGAGGTGGCGGTGGATGCCTCTCCGGTCGGGCTCGATCCGCACCGGGCGACGGCGTTCTCGACCTTCCAGATGATCAACGGGACGATCTACGAGGGGCTGACGGCGATCGACAAGGACCTGCGGGTGAAGCCGGGGGTGGCGGAATCCTGGACCGTGTCGGCGGACGGGAAGACCTATACATTCAAGCTGCGGGCGGGGATGACCTTCCACGATGGCTCCAAGGTGGAGGCGGCCGATGTGGTGGCCACCATCAACCGGGTGCTGAGCAAGGAGATTGCCTCGCCGTTGGCCTCGCGGCTGGCGGCGCTCGACACGGCGACGGCGCCGGATGCGACGACGGTGGTGCTGCAGCTGAAGGAGCCGGCCGCGCCTCTGCTGGTGTCGATCGCGACCATCGCCATCGTGCCGCGCAGCATGGAGGCGGAGAAGGAGGCGCTGCAGCGGGCGCCGGTCGGCACCGGGCCGTTCAAGTTCAAGGAGTGGCAGGCGAACGGGTTCGTGGCGCTGGAGAAGCATGCCGGCTACTGGCGGGCGGGGGCGCCGAAGCTGGACGGGATCAAGTTCAACATCGTGCCCGAATCGGCGACGCGGCAGGTCGGGTTGGCGAGCGGGCAGTATGCGATGCTGCCCAACATCGACGCGGCGACGGCGATGCAGCTCAAGGGGCGGCCGGGGGTGAAGCTCGCGGAGACGCTGGAGCTGGCGTATTCGTTCGTCGGCGTGAACACGTCGCGGCCGCCGTTCAACAACGCGAAGGTGCGCCAGGCGGTGAACTACGCGCTGGACCGGCAGCAGATCATCGTCGCCGCGCTGTTCGGGGCCGGGGTGCCGGGCGGGCCGCTGTCGCCGGCGCTGAAGGACTGGGCGACGCCGGTGGCGCAGTTCGGTTGCTACAAGCATGACCCCGCGAAGGCGCAGGCGCTGCTGAAGGAGGCCGGGCATTCCGGGCCGGTGGCGATCACCATCAACGTGCTGCCGCGGCAGGATATCCGCGACATCGCGCAGGTGGTGCAGGCGCAGCTGAACAAGGCCGGGTTCAAGGTGGAGCTGAAGAACCAGGAGCTTGGGCAGTTCATCCAGGATTGGCGCAACAGCAATTTCGACATGTTCGCCAGCACCAACGCCGGCAGCGCCGACCCGGACGACTATTTCTTCCGGACGTTCCGCACCGGGGGGTCGACCAACGTGTTCAAGTATTCCGACGGGGCGCTGGACGGGCTGCTGGATTCGGCGCGGACGATGCAGGACCCGGCGGCGCGCAAGGCGGCGTATGACAAGGCGCAGGCGATCCTGGCGTGCGACGGGCCGATCATGCACATCGCCTACGGGCAGCTGTTCACAGCGACGCGGGCGAATGTGAGCGGGTTCGAGATCATCGCGAACCGGTCGCTGTCGACGCTGGCCGATACGTCGATCGGGCGCTGATCGAGACGGCGGATGGCGCTTCGCTTATCCGCCCTACAGCGGTTGCTGCTGGCTCGGCTGGTCGATCTGGCGGTGGTGCTGGTCGCCGTGTCGATGATCGTGTTCGCGATGATCCGGCTGATCCCGGGCGATGCGGTGGCGATCATGCTGGGGGCGAACACCGAGGTGACGCCGGACAAGATCGCGGCGCTACGGGCACAGATCGGGTTGGACCAGCCGATTTACGTGCAGTATTTCGGTTGGATTTCCAAGGTTCTGCAGGGGGACCTTGGAACCTCGCTATGGACCGGGAAGCCGGTGGCCGGGGAGATCCTGGTGCATGTCTGGCCGACGGTGCAGCTGACGGTGCTGGCGCTGGTGCTGGGGGCGGGGCTGGCGGTGCCGGCGGGGTGCCTGATGGCGCGGCTGCGCGGGCGCGGGGCGGATGCGGCGATGCGGATCGTGACGGTCGCCGGGTTGACGATTCCGTCCTTCTGGCTCGGGATCGTGATGATCCTGGTGCTGGCGATGGTGGCGCCTTCCCTGCAGTTGCTGGGGTATGTGGCGTTCCTCGATGACCCCGTGGGGAACCTGACGCGGCTGGCGCTGCCGGCCTTCGCGTTGGGGTTGCCGATCCTGGCGAACCTGTCGCGGCTGGTGCGCTCGGCGATGCTGGATGCGTTGGGGCAGGACTACATCCGCACGGCGCGGGCCAAGGGGGTGCCTGAGCGCGGCGTGGTGTATCGGCATGCGCTGCGCAATGCGTTGATTCCGTTCGTGACGTCGGTCGGGATCATGACCGGGTATCTGCTCGGCGGTGCGATCGTGGTGGAGCAGGTGTTCGCCATTCCGGGGCTCGGGCGGCTGATCCTGGGGGCGATCGCCGAGCGCAACTACCCGCTGCTCCAGGCGACGATCCTGATGGTGACGCTCGGGTTCGTGGTGGTGAACTTCGTGGTCGACCTGCTGTACTTGGCGATCGATCCGCGGGTGCGGGCATGAACCGGCTGCTGACGTTCTCCGTGGCGCTGGTCGTGGTGCAGGTGTTGGTGGCGGGCGGCGCCGCGTTTGTGGCGCCCTATGATCCCGTGGCGCAGGACATCCTGGCGCGGATGCAGGGGCCGTCGGCGGCGCATTGGCTGGGAACGGACCAGTTCGGGCGCGACGTGCTGAGCCGGATCATCCATGGCAGCCGGACCTCGCTGTTCGTCTCGGCGCTGGCGGTGGGGGTGGCGCTGGTGCTGGGGGGCACGCTGGGGCTGGTGGCGGCGTTCTACCGCGGGTGGACGGACCGGCTGGTGATGCGGGCGATGGATGTGCTGTTCGCGTTTCCGGTGATGCTGCTGGCGATCGGGGTGGTAGCGGTGCTGGGGCCGCGGCAGGAGACGGCGGCGGTGGCGATTGCCGTTGTGTACACGCCGATCTTCGCGCGGCTGCTGCGCGGGCCGGCGCTGGTGGTGTGCGAGAGCGACTACGTGACCGGGGCGCGGGCGGCCGGGGCGACCGATGCGCGCATCATCTTCCTGCATGTGCTGCCGAACCTGGCGAGCGTGGTGCTGGTGCAGACCTCGCTGCTGCTGTCCGCGGCGATCCTGGTGGAGGCGAGCCTGTCGTTCCTGGGGCTCGGGACGCAGCCGCCGACGCCGTCGCTGGGGCTGATGCTGGCCGAGGGGCGCAACTTCCTGATGCTGGCGCCGTGGCCGGCGGTGTTCTCCGGCGTGGCGATCCTGCTGCTGGCGTTCGGGCTGAACCTGCTGGGCGACGCGCTGCGGGATACGCTCGACCCCCGGCTGCGGGGGCAGCCGTGATCGTGCGGGCGGCTTCGGCGGCGGAGGATGTGGCGGCGGCGGCGGAGGTGGCCAGCGCGTCGTATCGGGCGGCGTTCGCGCCGATCCTGGCGGGGGAGGAACTGGCGCGGCGGACGCCGGACTCGTTCGTGCCGCGGTTCGCCGGCAGCCTGGCGCGGCTGCGCGTGGCGGAGGATGGCGGGCGGATCGTCGGGTTTTCGCTGGTGAGCGGGACGCACCTGGACATGCTGTTCGTCGACCCGGCGGCGCAGGGGAGCGGGGCGGGACGGGCGTTGCTGGCCGCGGCGGTGGCGCGCGGGACGTGCAGCCTGGAGTGTTTCCGGGCGAACCTGCCGGCGCGGCGGTTCTATGAGCGGGCGGGATGGGTGCTCACGCGCGGGTACAGCCGCCCGTTCGCGGGGCAGCTGCACGACTTCGTGTTCTACGAGCGGAACGCCGACCGGGCGGGCTAGGTCAGCCCTTGGCCGGGCTGCGGGCGAGCGAGCGGATGGCCGGGCGGGGCTTGCCGGAGGCCTGGCCGATTTCCTGGTCCTGCGCCTCGATGATCGGCAGGGCGGCTTCGTCGCCGTCGAGGCCGGTCAGGGCGGTGGCGGGGACGCGGCGGTTGGAGCTGCGGGTGCCGTCGACATAGGTGACGTCGAAGGCGACGAAGCTGGTCTCGATGCGGCGCCTAGGGGGTGCCATCAGCGGGCTCGCTCGGGTCGCGCGGGACCTCGTTTTCCTGCGGGGCATACTGGGCGTTGCGGCGGCGAGTGAGCTCCGCCTCCTGCTCGCGCAGCTTGGCATCTTTCTTGGCCTGCTTGGCGCGGTCGCGCTCGGCACGCTGCTGGTTGTAGTTGACCTTGAATGCCATGGCCTCTCTGCTTGTCGGAATGGGGCCTGCCGGGGTTGGCCGGGATGATGTTTCGGCCGCGCGCCCGACTGGCCCGAACATGCCGGGCCGGGACGCGGCTAGCCGCGGCGCATCTGGCTTTCGCTGGCCACGCGTTCGTGCTGGTCGCGGGCGTGCTTCAGCCGGTATTGGTAGCCGCCGCCTTGCCAGGGCATCAGCCGCGCGATGGTGTAGATCCCCGGCGGCGACTGGGGGTCGGAGCGACCGGGGGTAAGCTCCACCCGGTCGCCGACGGCAAATCTGCGGGGGGGCGGGGGCATGGCCCGCGCCCGCTCAGCTCGCCTTGAGGTTGACCGCCGAGATCTTTCCCTGCTGGCCGCGCTCGAGGTCGTAGCCGACCTTCTGCCCTTCCTTCAGGGTGATGCCCGCACGTTCCACCGCCGAGATGTGCACGAACACATCCTTGGACCCGTCATCGGGCTGAATGAAGCCGTATCCCTTGGTGGTGTTGAACCACTTCACCGTACCAGTCGCCATCGCATGTCTCCTTGACCCGGCGCCCCACCTTCAAAGCGGGCCGGAATTGATTTTCGAAGCAGGGGGAGAACCAGTGCGAAGACGCGGCTTGCGGAGGCGTTCAGCCCAGGACGAAAAGCGCCAGGACCGGCTATATGGGCCAGACCGGCGGGAAAGGGTAGCCCCCGCGGGCAAAATTCTGCGCCATGCCGGGTTGCGTGGATTTGACATGCGCGTGTGCGGCGGATGGACGGCAAGAGAAGCAGACCGGTGTAAGCGCATCGTAGGGATTGCGTGGCAGAGTGTTTCGCAGCGAAACCGGTTGCAATGATTGGCTTCCACACGCGGGCGTTCCTGTTTCCTTTATGCTTCGGATTGCATTCATTGGTACGATTTGAGCGTCATCGGCCGGTCTTGCGCGATGGCGCCGGCACGTCGGGGCTAGGGGCGGTGGTGCGCCGCGCGCTGGGGGACGACCGGCGCGGTGTGACGGCGGTGGAGTATGCCGTGGTGATCGGCGCGGTGGCGCTGGCAATCGCGGCGGGGTTCGCGACGCTGTCGGTGAAGCTGATGGCCACGGTGGAGGTTCTGCCGATATAGCCGCCGGGGAATCGGCGCCGGGACATCGGCGTCGGTGAGATCGGCGGAGGCGGGAACGCGCGCGGGGTTGCGGTCTTGTCCGAAGGGTGGCTCAACGTCGCCGCAGGCACAGCATGACCGGAGCGGCAGCATGATTGCGGCAAGGCGATGATCGCGGTCGATTGGGGCACCAGCAACCTTCGCGCCTATCGGCTGGATGCGGCGGGGCAGGCGGTGGACCATGTCGCCTCGGCGGACGGCATCACGCGCGTGGCGGCCGGGGCCTTTCCCGAGACCTTGATGCAGGCCGTGGGCGACTGGCTGCGCGACGGCGAGACGCGGGTGCTGATGTGCGGGATGGTCGGCAGCCGGCAGGGCTGGGTGGAGGCGCCGTACCTCCCCTGCCCCGCTTCCCCGGCCTCGATCGCCGGCGGGCTGGTGGAGGTGCCCTTCGCGGCGCATCCGGGGGTGCAGGTTCTGCTGGTGCCGGGACTGTCGAGCCGCGACGCCTCGGGCGTGCCGGAGGTGATGCGCGGCGAGGAGACCAAGCTGGTCGGGCTGATCGAGACGGTCGGCGGCGAGGGCCTGGTGTGCATGCCGGGCAGCCACACCAAGTGGGCGCGGCTGGAGGGCGGGCGGATCGCGGGGTTCGCCACCTATTTCACCGGCGAGGCCTTCGCGGCACTGCGCGACGGCACGATCCTCGGGCGTATGATGCGCCGGGAGGGGAAGGTGGACCCGGAGGGGTTCCGGCGCGGGGTGGCGCGGTCCGGCGATGCGGGGCACCTGTTGCATCACCTGTTCGGCGTGCGGGCGCTGGCGCTGTTCGGCGAACTGGACGAGGCGGCGGGGGCGGGGTTCCTCTCCGGCTTGTTGATCGGCCACGAGGTGCGCGCGGCGATGCGGGATGGGGCGCAGGTTCGGCTGGTTGGCGATGCGACGCTGGTGGGGCTGTATGCGACGGCGATCGGGCAGTGCGGCGGGCATGCCGTGGTGGTCGACACGGATGCCGCCCTGGCGGGGCTGGTGCTGATCGGGGAGCAGGCGGGATGGCGGTGACGCAGATGGGGCTTCGGGACTGGCTGGCGCGGTGCGACCTGGTGGCGATCCTGCGCGGGGTGAAGCCTGACGAGGTGGTGGCGATCGGCGAGGCGCTGGAGGCCGAAGGCATCGCCATCGTGGAGGTGCCGCTGAACTCGCCGGATCCGATCGAGAGCATCCGCCGGCTGGCCGCGCATTTCGGCGACCGGCTGCTGATCGGCGCGGGCACGGTGATGACGCCGGCGCAGGTGGTGACGGTGGCGGGCGCGGGCGGTCGGCTGGTGGTGACGCCGCATGCCGCGGAGCCGGTCGTGCGCGCGGCCAAGGGGCACGGGATGCTGGCGGTGCCGGGCTTCTTCACGCCGAGCGAGGCCTTCGCGATGCTGGCGGCGCGCGCGGACGGGCTGAAGCTGTTCCCGGCCGAGGCGGCGAGCCCGGCGGTGCTGAAGGCGATGCGCGCGGTGCTGCCGGCGGCCGCCGCGGTGCTGCCGGTGGGTGGCATCGACGCGGGCAACATCCCGGCCTGGCGGGCGGCGGGGGCGGCGGGGTTCGGGATCGGCTCGTCGATCTACAAGCCTGGCGACACGCCGGCGGTGGTGGCGGCCAAGGCGCGGGCGTTGCGCGGGGCCTGAGCGGGCTCTTGCGCGGCCGGAGATCCTGAGGCACCCCGGGGGAAAGCCCCGGAGGTGCGCCGATGCCCGTCAATCTCGCCGACAGCCCGATCTTCGGGACGCTGTACGGGTCCGACGCCATGCGCGCGGTGTTCGACGACCTGGCGTTCTGCCAGCGCATGCTGGACGTGGAGGCGGGGCTGGCGCGGGTGCAGGCGCGGCTGGGAATCATCCCGGCGGAGGCGGGGGCGGCGATCACGGCGGCCGCACGGGTGGAGAACCTGGACATCGCTGCGATGGCGGCGAGTGTCGCCAATGTCGGCTATCCCGTGGTGGGGTTGGTCGCCGGGCTGTCGGCGGCGGCCGGCGACCATGGTGGCTGGACGCATTGGGGGGCGACGACCCAGGACATCATGGATTCGGCGACCGCTTTGCAGGTGCGCGACGGGCTGGCGCTGGTGCGCGGCGACCTTGTGGCGCTGGTGGGGGCGCTGGCGCGGCAGGCGGCGGCGCACCGCGACACGCTGATGGCGGGGCGGACGCATCTGCAGCACGCGCTGCCGGTGACGTTCGGGCTGAAGCTGGCGACCTGGCTCGCGCCGCTGGTGGCGCATGTGGAGCGGCTGGACCAGCTCTCGGCGCGGGCCTGCGTGGTGCAGTTCGGTGGGGCGGCGGGCACGCTGGCCTCGCTCGGAGTGGATGGGCTGGCGGTGATGGAGGGGCTGGCCGGGGAGCTCGGGCTCGGAGTGCCGGACGCGCCCTGGCATGTCGGGCGGGACGGGCTGGCCGAGGCGGTGTCGTTCCTGGGGCTCCTGTGCGGCAGCCTGGCCAAGATCGCGACGGACGTGATCCTGCTGGCGCAGAACGAGGTGGCGGAGTTGACCGAACCCTATGTGCACGGACGCGGGCAGAGCTCGACGATGCCGCAGAAGCGCAACCCGATCGCCAGCGAGTATATCCTGGCCAGCGCGCGCGGGGTGCAGGCGCTGGTGCCGCTGATCCAGGGGGCGATGGCGCAGGACCATGAGCGGGCGACCGGGCCGTGGCAGGCGGAGCCGCTGGCGATCGGGCAGGCCTTCGTGCTGGCGCACGGGGCACTGGGACATGCGCGGGCGATCGCCGAGGGGATGGTGGTGGACGTGGCGCGGATGCGGGCGAACCTGGACCTCACCGGCGGGTTGATCGTGGCCGAGGCGGTGATGATGGGGCTGGCGCCGGTGCTGGGGCGGGAGGCGGCGCATCACGTGGTGAAGCATGCCTGCGACCTCGCCCTCGCCGAGGGGATCGGGCTGGCGGAGGCGCTTGGGCGCGACTCGGCAGTGGCGGCGCGGCTGGATGCGGCGGCGATCGGGGGGATGGTGGACCCGGCCGGGTATCTTGGCAGCGCGGGGGCGTTCGTCGATCGGGTTGTTGCACGGGCGGATCGCGTGGCGCGCAATTAACGACCTTTGCGACTGCCTTGCGGCGCATCAATGCGTTGCCTGTTGCGGGGCAATGTGCCTAGAATTGCGACAGCAGGGCCGCCTCCGGGCGTGTCGTGTCGAAACTGCAACCAGCAGCCGGTTTCAAGCCGGCGCGCAGATGGGAGGCTTGATATCCTGATGACCAGGAACATTCTGTCCACGCGGCAGGCGACCCGCCGCAAGGTGCTGAAGTATGGTGCCGCGGCCTCGGCGCTCCCTTGGGTTCATATTCGCACCGCGGGTGCTGCCGGCACCGTGTCGATCTTCTTCTGGGACCATTGGGTTCCGGCGGGCAACGACGAGGTTCGCAAGCAGGTCGCCGCGTTCTCGCAGAAGACCAAGACCGAGGTGAAGGCTGACTTCATCACCTCGCAGGGCAACCAGACCCTGCTGACCATCAACGCGCAGGCCCAGGCCCGCCGCGGGCATGACATCATCACGATTGCCAACTGGAACGTGCGTGACCATGCCGACAAGCTCGAGAACGTCGACGACGTGGTGAAGCGGCTCGAAGCACAGAGCGGCCCGGCCAACGCGGTGGCGAACTATCTCGGCAAGGAGAAGAACGTCTGGCGCGCCGTGCCGTCGAGCTGGGGCACGCAGAACAAGGGCCCTGTCGCGCGCATTTCCATGTTCAAGGAAATGGCCGGCCTCGATGTCCAGAAGATGTATCCGGGCCCCGGCGGGGCGCTGGACGACAAGAACTGGACCCTGGACACCATGCTGAAGGCCGCCGAGGCCATTCAGAAGGGTGGCAAGGTGTTCGGCCTGGGCTGCGGCACCACGGCGGACAACGTGGACACCTGGGGCGCGATCTTCGCGTCGTTCGGTGCCGAGCTGGTGGATGAGGGCGGCAAGATCCAGATCAAGTCGGCCGCTGTTCGTCAGGCGCTGGAGTATGCGCAGAAGCTGGTGAAGTTCATGCCGGCGGACTCGCAGAGCTGGGACGACAGCTCGAACAACCGCGCGCTGATCTCCGGCAACGCGGCGTTCATCTACAACCCGCCGTCGGCGTGGGCCGTGGCGACGCGCGATGCACCGGCCGTGGCGCAGGACACTTGGCACATGCCGCCGCCGTCTGGCCCGAAGGGCCGGTTCATGCCGCACAGCATGAACTTCTGGGGCATCTGGCAGTTCGCGCAGAACAAGAGCGCGGCCAAGGAACTGATCGAGTTCCTGATGCAGCCGGAGAACGTCGACGCCCGCTCCGCCTCGGTGCTGGGCTACGACCTGCCGCCGTATGCGAAGATGGCCGCCTCCAACGTGTGGGACAAGATCGGCCCGCCGCCGGGCACCGTGTACCACTACCCGGTGCGCGCCAACCATGGAGCGCGGGAGCATCTGGCGCACATGCCGGCGCCGGCGGAAATCGCGGTGCAGATCTACAACCGCGGCACGCTGCCGACCATGGTGGCCAAGCTGAAGGCCGGCGAGACGATCGACCAGGTGATCACCTGGGGCAATCGCGAGCTGGAAGGCTTCCTGTAAGCCTTGCGACCCTGCCCTGCCGATGCCCCCCTCGCGGGCATCGGCAGGGTTTTTTCCTTGTGACGGCGCGAACGCTTCCTTGGGGCGCTCAGGCCGCATCCGCTTGATGGAGAGCCTTCATGGCAGACGGTAGCACCATGGTGGTCGGGGCGGCATCGTCCACCTCGCCCGGGCCGCGCCAAGCCAGCAGCATGAAACAACTGGCGCGCCGCCGGTCGATGGCGGCACTTGCGCTGTGCGCGCCGCTGATCCTGCTGATCGTCTGCCTGAAGGTGTATCCGACATTCTACGCCGTGTTCCTGAGCATGCTGGACCGGCGGATGAACAACTTCGTCGGGCTGGACAATTTTGCCTTCATGCTGAGCCGGCCGAGCTTCCAGCTGGTGATCTTCCAGTCGGTGCTGTTCGCCGTTTCGGCGGTGATCCTCAAGGCGTTCCTGGGCTTCGTCCTGGCGCACCTGATGCACAACATCCGCGGCCGCCACGAGCGCGTGTGGCGCGGCCTGCTGCTGGTGCCGTGGGTAATTCCGCTGTCGCTGTCGACGCTGACGTGGTGGTGGCTGTTCGACCCCTCCTATTCCGCGTTCAACTGGACGCTGGCCATGATGGGCTTCGACGAGATCCCCTTCCTCGGCACGGTGTGGAACGCGCGGTTCTCGGTGATCGCGGTGAATGTCTGGTTCGGCGCGCCGTTCTTCATGATCATGTATCTTGCGGCCCTGAAATCGGTGCCGGAGCAGCTGTATGAGGCCGCCTCGATCGATGGCGCCACGGCGGTTCAGCGGCTGTTCTTCATCACCATTCCGATGATGCGCAACATCATCCTGATCACGGTTCTCTACAGCCTGATCGTGACCTTCGCCGACTTCGACATCGTGCGCATCCTGACCAACGGCGGCCCGCAGGACGGCACGCACCTGTTCGCGACCTACGCATTCACGGTCGGCATCCAGTCGGGCAACATCCCGCGCGGCGCCACGGTCAGCCTGTTCATGTTCCCCATTCTCGCGACGCTCGCCTTCTTCGTGTTGCGCGACGTGATGAAGCGCAACAAGGAGATGGCGTGATGAGCGCTTCCGCCACCGCGGGCAACGTGCCGGTCCCGAAAGCCAAGGTCGGCAGCATGGAGCGCCAGCGCCGACTGGCGCTGTGGGGCAGCTACATCGCGCTGACCATCTTCGTGATCATCTTCCTGGTGCCGCCGTTCTACATGATCGTCACCAGCCTGAAGACGTCGGCCGAGATCTCGGCCCAGGCAGGCAACCCCTGGATCGTGAAGGACCCGACCTTCGAGAACTACTGGGAGCTGATGACCAATGCCGCGTTCCAGCGGTATTTCATCAACTCGGTCTGGGTCACGGCCGTGACCGTGACGCTCAGCATGACGATCGCGATCCTGGCCGCCTTCAGCCTGTCGCGCATGGGGTTCAAGGGCAGCCAGGTGCTGTCGACAGGCGTGTTCCTGACCTACCTGGTGCCGCCGTCGCTGCTGTTCATCCCGCTGTTCCAGATCCTGGGCTGGCTGGGGCTGATCAATTCCACCTGGTCGCTGGTGCTGCTGTTCCCGACGCTGGCGGTGCCGTTCTGCACCTGGATCATGATCGGCTATTTCAGCTCGATCCCGAAGGAGCTGGACGAGGCGGCGCTGATCGACGGGGCGAGCTATCCGCAGATCCTGGTGCAGATCTTCATTCCCGTGGCGATGCCGGGCATCATCGCGGCGACGATCTTCGCCTTCACCGTGGCCTGGGGGGCGTTCCTCTATCCGCTCGCCTATCTCTACAGCGCCGACCAGGCGACGCTGACCGTCGGCATCGTGCGTGAGCTGATCAAGGGCGACGTGTTCGCCTGGGGCATGATCATGGCCGCTTGCGCCATGGCCGCCGCCCCGCCGATCATCATCTACACCTTCCTGATGGACTACTACATCGCTGGCCTCACCGCCGGCGCCACCAAGGGCTGACCGCGCACCGCGGGTTTGGACCATAAGATAGCCGCGCGGTGCTGCGGCTCAACGAGGAGAAGTGACGGCAATGGCGAACGTGTCGATCCGCAAGGTCGTGAAGGCCTACGAGGGCGACGTGCAGGCGGTGAAGGGCATCGACCTGGAGATCATCGACCACGAGTTCGTGGTGCTGGTGGGACCTTCAGGTTGCGGCAAATCCACCACGCTGCGCATGATCGCGGGGCTGGAGGAAATCACCGCCGGCGAGATCTGGATCGGGGGCGACGTCGTGAACGACGTGCCGCCGCGCGACCGTGACATCGCCATGGTGTTCCAGAACTACGCGCTGTACCCGCACATGAGCGTGTTCGACAACATGGCCTTCGGCCTGAAGCTGCGGAAGTTTCCGAAGGAGGAAATCAAGCGGCGGGTGGACGAGGCGGCCACGATGCTCGACATCCAGATGCTGCTGGACCGCAAGCCGAAGGCCCTGTCCGGCGGCCAGCGCCAGCGCGTGGCGATGGGGCGCGCCGTGGTGCGCAACCCGAAGGTGTTCCTGTTCGACGAACCGCTGTCGAACCTGGATGCCAAGCTGCGCGTGCAGATGCGCACCGAGATCAAGAAGCTGCACCAGCTGGTGCCGACGACCACGGTGTATGTGACGCACGACCAGATCGAGGCGATGACGCTGGCCGACCGCGTGGTGGTGATGAACCACGGCGTGATCGAGCAGGTGGGCGCGCCGCAGGAGCTGTACCACAACCCCGCGACGCGCTTCGTCGCCGGGTTCATCGGCTCGCCGGCCATGAACTTCCTGCCGTGCCAGCTGATCGACGATGGCGGGCTGAAGGTTCAGCTGGCCGACGGCACCAAGATGGCGGTGCCGCCGCAGCGCGTTGACCGCTACGGGCCGCACAAGGGCAAGAAGATGACCCTCGGCATCCGCCCAGAGCACATGACCGAGACGCACGACAGCGAAAAGCCGGGCGTGCAGATCATGAACGCCAAGGTGGACGTGGTGGAGCCGATGGGCATGGAAACCCTGGTGCACCATTTCGTCGACGGCGTTGCGGTGTGCTCGCGCATCGACCCGAACGTGCAGACCGGGCCGGGCGAGACGCTGCCGCTGGCGGTCGACATGAACAACATGCACCTGATCGACGAGGCGACCAACCGCGTCGTCTGATCGATATCCTTCGGGGGTCCTGCCCTCTTGCGTCGCGGCCGATCGGGCGCCACCGTCCGATCGGCCGCTTCGCGTTTCGGTGGCCACGTTGCACATGACGAGGAGGACGGCGCCATGCCGGCATTGGATGGCACGACGGCCTGGGTGACCGGCGCCGGAACAGGCATCGGTCGCGCCGTGGCATTGTCCCTGGCGCGGGCCGGGGCGCGGGTGGGCCTCAGCGGGCGGACGCGCGGCACGCTGGAAGAGACGGCGGCGGCGATCCATGCCGAGGGCGGCGTGTGCACGATCGCCCCCTGCGACGTGGCGGCACCCGACCAGGTGGAACAGGCCTGGAGCACCGTGGTGGCGGAGTTCGGCGAGGTCGATATCCTGGTGAACAACGCCGGGTGGAACACGCCGCAGCGCGCCTGGAAACAACTGACGCCGGAGATCGTGCAGCAGATGGTGGGGGCGAACCTCACCGGGCCGTTCCTGTGCACGATGAAGGTGCTGCCGGGGATGCGGGCGAAGGGGGGCGGGATGGTGTTCAACGTCGCTTCGCTGGCGGCGACTGGGATCTTCATGGTGTCGGGTGTGGCCTACACCGCAACCAAGCACGCCGCGCGGGCCATGAGCCTGAGCCTGAACGCCGAGGAAGGCATCCATGGCGTGCGCGCCGTGTGCATCAACCCGGGCGAGGTCGAGACGCCGATCATGGACAAGCGGCCGCAGCCGCCCTCGGCCGAGGCGCGCGCGCTGATGGTGCAGCCGGAGGACGTGGCGGCCGCGGTGCTGTTCTGCGCGTCGCTGCCGCCGCGCTCCTGCGTGAGCGAACTGACGCTGGTGCCGACCGACAACAATTTCTACCGTGCCGACGCAAAGGCGATTGCGGCACGGGGATAGGAAGGAAGGCGTTCTTTTTTGAAAAAAAGAACCAAAAAACTTTTTCCATTTGTATCGGCGAGTCCGTGTAGGGCACGGCGCAAAGTGGAAAAAGTCTTTTTGCTTCTTTTTCTTCAGAAAAAGAAGGCCTTGCTTTCCTTAAACAAAACAACGCGTTGCTTGAGGATCCGACCATGGCCGACCTTCCGCCCCATCTGATTGCCGTCGACACGCTGCAGCGCTTCGTGGGCGACATCTTCACCAAGGCGGGCACGACGCGGGAGGAGGGCGACCGCATCGCCCACCACCTGATCGGCGCGAACCTGACCGGGCATGACAGCCACGGGGTGATCCGCGTGCCGCGCTACGTGCAGAACCTGCAGGATGGCGACGTGGTGGCCGGGCAGACGATTGAAATCGTCACCGAGGGCCCGACCCATGCGGTGATCGACGGCAGGATGGGCTTCGGCCAGACGGTGGGGCCGCAGGCGGTGGATTTCGGCATCGCCAAGGCGAAGCAGGCCGGCATGTGCATCATTGCGCTGCGCGGATCCGGCCATATCGGGCGCATCGGCGACTGGGGCGAGCGGGCGGCGGAGCACGGTCTGGTGTCGCTGCATTTCGTGAACGTGTTCCAGGGCCAGCTGGTGGCGCCGTTCGGCGGCGTAGACCGGCGGTTCTCCACCAATCCCGTTTGCATCGCGATCCCGATGGAAAACGGCCAGGCGCCGCTGCTGCTGGATTTCGCGACCTCGGTGGTGGCGGAAGGCAAGGTGTTGGTGGCATCCAACGGCGGCAAGAAGCTGCCGGACGACGCGCTGATCGGGCCGGACGGCAAGATCTCGGCCGATCCGGCGGTGCTGTATGGGCCGCTGACGCCGGGCGGGCCGCGCAGCGCGGGCAACGGGCCGGGCTCGATCCGCGCCTTCGGCGACCACAAGGGCAGCGGCATCGCCTTCATGTGCGAGATCCTTGCCGGCGTGCTGACCGGGGGCGGCACCTCCGGGCCGGTCGATCCGGACCGCACGCGGCGGCGGATCGCCAACGGCATGTTCTCGATCTACCTCGACCCCAACCGCTTCGGCTCGTCGAACTTCGTCGCCGAGGCGCGGGAGTATGCCAACTATGTCAAGGCGTCGCGCCTGGCCGAGGGGGTGGACGAGGTGCTGGTGCCGGGCGAGCCCGAGGCGCGCGCGCGGGCGGACCGGTTGGCCAATGGCGTGCCGCTGCAGGTGGACACCTGGGCGAGCATCGTGGCAACGGCGCGGTCGTTGGGGTTGAACCCGCCGAACTGAGCGGGCACTCTGCTTCTGTAACGGAAGGAGACGATCATGCGCGCAGCCTGGGCCATGGGCGTGGCATTGGCTGTGGCATCAGCACCTGTCGGGGCTGTCGTCGTGACAACCGGCGCCGGAACCGCGGTTCCGGTGGCCGATGCCTCGGCGTCGTTCGAATCCCACGTTTCCCTGTCACTGAACCCCTACCTGGAAGACGGGCTGCGCTTTCAGCGGGTTGGCCTCACTCTCAACAACAATGGCTGCGGCTTCGCCGGGTGTGGGTTTCCGTATTTCTCGGGGAACTACTTTCTCGGCGCGACACCCGGCTTCGGCCCCGGCGGCGGCGGCTACCTCAACATCTTCTCGGACGCGGCGTTGTTCGTGGACTCCGTGATGTACGGCATCGAGTTCGTCGCGGGCTCGGGTGTCGGCGAACCCGTCCACTATGCCTGGGCGGCGTTCCTGGGCGGCGCAATGGTGGGCGAGGGCACCGGCGTGACCGATGGCGGCACCGTGCTGGGATTCAAGGATGCCGGCGGCTTCACGCATCTGCACTGGACGGCAAGCAGCACCGCCGACGTGACGCTCGACACGACTCTCAACGCGCCGGCGATCGACGATGTGCGCGTAACCTACGCGCCGCCGCCCGCCCCGATCCCGGCGCCGGCGATGGGTGGATTGCTGATGGTCGGTGCGTTGGGCCTCGCCGCGATTCGCCGTCGCGGGACAGCCTGACGCGCCGCTACGCCAACCGGCGGAGTGCGCGCGCCACCAGTTCGATGCAAGCCTCGAACGCAACCAGATCGGTCCAGGCGTCGTCGCGCGGGATGGCGCGGGTGACAAGGGTGCCCCCAGAGGCGACGATCGCGCCGTCGATCATCAGGTTGTCGGCCAGCGGGGCGAAATCCTCGACCAGCAGGCCCTCCGCATCGCGCCATGTGCCGTCCGGCTGGGCGGCGGCACCGGCGCAGAAGGCGCGGGTGCGGGCGGCGAAGGGCTCGGCGCAGTTTGACCAGCCGAAAACCGGGCGGCCGAGGGCGCGCATGAAACCCAGCTCGAACACCGTGCCGGCATCGGCGCTGGGGCCGCGGAACGGTGTCAGGTTTGCGACCAGGGTGGCGCAGCCGGCGATATGGGCCTCGTTGCGGCGGGCGATGCGGTAGGCTTCGTCCAGGCCCGACCATTCCGGCGGGTCGCCGCCGTCGAGCGCGTCGAGCGGCGACACGCCGGCAAGCCCGTGGCGGGCGCAGATCGCCTTCAGCGCGGCGGCGCGGGCCAGCGGGTCGGGCAGGAACACGTCGGGACCGGCAAGATAGACGCGCATGGGTCCCATGGTGCCGCAGGTGGGACGGGAACAGAAGGGTGTCACGCCGGGGTGGGCAGCCAGGCGAGCAAGGCGGTGCGGCTGCGGGAAAAGGCGTCGTCGATGCCGTGAGCGGCGGCGCGGGCGGCTGCGAGGTCGCGGCAGCGCACGGCGGCCAGGATGGCCCGGGCCTGGCGCTCCATGTGGCCAAGGGCGTAACTGCCGGCCATGCCGGCCAGGGCGTGGGCCTCGCGCTCGACCGCCTCTGCGTCGCCCCCTTCCAAGGCGGCGGCGAGGCTGGCAAGGCGCTGGACCATGTCGTCGATGCATTGGCGGCAAAGAATCGCCAGGGTCGCTGCGGGGAGTTCACGGCGCAGTTCGGCGAGGCGGGCTGCGTCCAGCACATCGGCCACGGGCGGCTCCACGGCGGGGGACGGCGCGGCCGCCAGCAGCACCTCCCGCAGGGCGGCCGCCGGGACGGGCTTGGTGAGCATGCCCTGCATGCCGGCGGCGAGGCAGCGGACGCGTTCCTCCTCGCCCATGTTGGCCGTGAGGGCAAAGATCGGCGTCCGACCAGCCGGCCCTGGCAGGGCGCGCAGGCCCCGCGCCACGTCGTAGCCGCTCATTCCCGGCATCATGAGGTCCATCAGCACCAGGTCGTAGAGTGTGGTGGTGGCCAGTCGCAGGGCGGCGGCGCCCGATTCGGCGACATCGACGCGGTGCCCCTCGCGGCGGAGCTGGGTTGCGGTGACGACCTGGTTCACCTTCATGTCCTCGACCAGCAGGACGAGGCAGCGGCGGGGGCGCGGCGCGAAGGCGAGGGGGGCTGCTTGCGGTGGCGTGGCGACCGCGGTCGCGGTCGCGGGGCCTGCGGCTTGCTGGCGGGCGGTGACGTCGGAACAGCGCAACAGAATGCCGCCGCCAGGGAGTTCGGCTAGGTGGACCTCCACGATCGCGCCATCAGGGCGGTGGCGCAGCTGCGGGAAGGCGGCAGGGCCGCGCGCGAGGAGGGCCAGCTGGCTCGCGACCTCCAGGTCGACGTCGACGAGGCCGAACTCGCCGGCCTCGGCCGAGAGGCGCAACAGGGACCCGAGGGTGGCGCCGTCGCGCGGCAGGTCGTCGGGCAGGCCCGTGAGCGCGGCAAAGTGCGCATTCCAGTGGATGACGCGCAGGGCGGCATCGGCGACGAGGATTCCCTCCGGCTGCTGCTCCAGGGCGGCCTCCATCCAGTCGGCGCGGGCGGTGGCGCGCTGGCGGGCGGCGGCGGCATCCTCCTGGGCGCGGAGCAGCCCGGCGAGCGCCCAGCGCTGGGTGGCTTCGCGCCGCGCGAGCCATACCCCGGCGGCCAGGGCGGCGAGCACCAGAAAGGCGGCGAGGATCAGCACGGCAGGTGCCTCGGCCGCGCCCGCGGACTTGCCGAGGGGCGGCGCAGGTGCCATTGAATGCCCGCATTCGGACGCGGGCCGCAACGGGCGGCTGGAACGGCACAGGACGAGGATGGCATGGCGAAAATCAAGGTGAAGACCCCGGTCGTTGAGCTGGACGGGGATGAGATGACCCGCATCATCTGGGGCTTCATCAAGGACAAGCTCATCCTGCCCTACCTGGACGTGGACCTGAAGTACTACGACCTCGGCATCGAGTATCGCGACCAGACCGACGACCAGGTCACCGTCGACGCCGCCAACGCCATCAAGCAGTACGGCGTCGGCGTCAAGTGCGCCACCATCACGCCCGACGAGCAGCGCGTGGAGGAGTTCGGGCTGAAGAAGATGTGGCGCTCGCCCAACGGCACCATCCGCAACATCCTCGACGGCACGATCTTCCGCGAGCCGATCATCTGCAAGAACGTGCCGCGCCTGGTGCCGCACTGGAGCCAGCCGATCGTGATCGGCCGCCATGCCTATGGCGACATCTATCGCGCCACCGAGACCAAGATCCCCGGCCCCGGCAAGGTGACGCTCACCTACCAGCCGGCCGACGGCTCGCCCGCGCAGGTGATGGACGTGCATGACTTCAAGGGCCCGGGCGTGGCGATGGGCATGCACAACACCAACGCCTCGATCACCGGCTTCGCCCGCGCGAGCTTCAACTACGGGCTGGCGCGCAAGTATCCGGTGTACCTGTCGACCAAGAACACCATCCTCAAGGCCTATGACGGCACCTTCAAGGACATCTTCGAGGACGTGTTCAACAAGGAATTCGCCGCGAAGTTCAAGGAAGCCGGCCTGACCTACGAGCATCGCCTGATCGACGACATGGTCGCCTGCGCGCTCAAGTGGGAAGGCGGCTATGTCTGGGCCTGCAAGAACTACGACGGCGACGTCGAGAGCGACATCGTGGCGCAGGGCTTCGGCTCGCTGGGCCTGATGACCTCGGTGCTGCTCAGCCCCGACGGCAACACGGTGGAGAGCGAGGCGGCGCACGGCACCGTCACGCGCCACTATCGCGAGCACCAGAAGGGCCGCGAGACCAGCACCAACCCGATCGCCTCGATCTTCGCCTGGACGCGCGGCATCGCCTATCGCGGCAAGTTCGACAACACGCCGGACGTCACCGCCTTCGCCGAGACGCTGGAGCGCGTGTGCATCGAGACGGTCGAGGCCGGGCACATGACCAAGGACCTCGCGGTGCTGATCGCCAAGAACCAGCCCTTCCTGAACACCCAGGATTTCCTCGGCAAGATCGACGAGAACCTGAAGAAGGCGATGGGCTGACCCTTGCCCGACGGCATGACTGCGAAAGGCCCGCCACCTGGCGGGCCTTTTTCGTCTGAGCCCGCTGCCGCTCCGGCGGTGGCATGGAGCACCCGAGTCGCGTTCCTGATGATCGGTGTCGGCATCGCCGTCTGGGCGCCGCTGGTGCCGGACGCGAAAGTGCGGCTGGGCCTCGATGACGGGCAGCTCGGCACGCTGCTGCTCGGGCTGGGCATTGGCGGGCTAGTGGCGCTGCCGCTCGCGGGCCCGCTGGTGCAGGCGCGCGGGCCGCGGGGGGTGATGCTGGGCGCGGGGCTGGTGTTCTGCGCGCTGCTGCCGATGCTGGCCGTCGCGCCCTCGATCGTCTGGCTGGCGGCAGCCTTGGTGCTGCTGGGCGCCTGCACCGGGGCGGTGGACATCGCGATGAACGCCCAGGCGGCCGAGGTGGAGCGCGCCACCGGACGGACGCTGATGAGCGGGTTCCACGGTGCCTACTCGGTGGGCGGAATCCTGGGCAGCCTGGCAATGGTGGGGATGCTGGCCGTCGGGGTCGCGCCCTGGCTCGGGGCGGCGACGCTGGGGCTGGGCTGCGCCGTGGCGCTGGTGGGGCAGGCGGGCGCCATGCTGCCGCGCGCCGATGGCGCCGAGCCGCCGCGCCTGATCCTGCCGCGCGGGCGGCTGGCGGTGATCGGCGGGCTGTGCTTCGCCGCCTTCCTGCTGGAAGGCACGATCTTGGACTGGAGCGGCGTGTTCATCCGCTTCGTGCTCGGCGGCGACGCCTCCCGCGCCGGGCTCGGCTTCGCGGCGATGTCGGTGGCGATGGCAGTGGGACGGCTCTCGGGCGACGCCGTGATGCGGCGCGTCTCGCCGCTGCCGGTCCTGGTGTGCGGCGCGACGCTGGCCGCCTGCGGGTTCATGCTGGCGGCGCTGGTGCATGCCCTGCCCGCTTTCGTGGCGGGGTGTGCGATGGTCGGGCTCGGGATCGCCAACATGGTGCCGATCCTGTTCAGCGCCGCGGGACGCACGCCGGACATGCCGGCCGGGGTGGCGATCGCGGCGGCGGCAACGCCGGGCTATGCCGGGCTGCTAGCGGGGCCGGTGGCGGTCGGGTGGATGGCCGACGCCACGTCGCTGCCCTTCGCCTTCGCGCTGCTCGGCGGCCTGGCGCTGGCGATGGTGGCATTTGCAGGCGTCGTGCGCCCTTCCGCTTCCGGCGCGACTCGATAGGCTGCGGCTTTCCGCCGGAGCACGCCCGCATGACCGCCATCCGCCTGATCGAGACCGCGTTGCCGGAATTAGGCGAGCCGACGGTGCAGCCCGAGATTCCCGCAGCCACCTATGCCGCGCGGATGCAGGCGGCGCTGGCGCGGGCCAAGGCGGCGGGGATGGATGCTCTGGTGGTGTATGGCGACCGCGAGCACAGTGCGAGCATCGCCTACCTCACCGGCTACGATCCCCGTTTCGAGGAGGCGCTGCTGGTGGCGCCAACCGCCTCCTGGCCGCGCCAGGCGCCGCACCTGTTCGTGGGCAACGAGGGCTGGAGCTACGCCGCGATGGCGCTGGGCAGCTTCGAGCGGGTGCTGTGCCAGACCTTCTCCCTGCCGGGCCAGCCGCGCGACCGGCAGAAGCCCCTGCCCCGGCTGCTGGCCGAGGCGGGGCTGAAGGGGGGCATGACGGTCGGCGCCGTCGGCTGGAAATCGTTCGGGCCCGGCGACCACGGCGCCGACGAAACCTGGCTCGACCTGCCCGAGTTCATCGCCCGCGCGGTGCGCGAGGTGGCCGGCGAAACGGGGCGGGTGGTGAATGCGACCGACCTGTTCATCAACCCGGCCGACGGGCTGCGCACGATCAACGACGTGGACCAGCTGGCGGTGTTCGAGTTCGTGGCGACCTATGCCAGCCAGGGGTTGCGCAATGTGATGTTCGGCCTCCGCCCGGGCATGACGGAGATGCAGGCGGCGCGGCTGATGGCGATTCCGGGCATTCCCTTCTCCGCCCACCTGATGCTCTCGACAGGCGAGCGGGCGGCGCTCGGCCTGCCCAGCCCCTCGGCGCGGGTGATGCGCGAGGGCGACACGTTCACGATGGCCTGCGGGCTGCAGGGCGGCCTGTCGGCCCGCGCCGGCTTCCTGGTGCGCGACGCTACCGGGCTCCCCGATGGGATCGGCGACTATGTGGAGAAGCTGGTGGCACCCTACTTCGCCGCCGTCGCCGAGTGGTATGCGGAAGTGGGCATCGGCGTGACCGGCGGCGACCTGCATGCGATCATCGCCCGCCACCTGGGCGACCCGTTCTTCGGCGTGGGGCTGAACCCCGGGCACCTGATCCATCTCGACGAATGGCTGCACTCGCCGGTGTTCGCCGGCAGCACGATCCCGCTGCGCGCGGGCATGGCAATCCAGGTCGACGTGATCCCGGCGACGCATTCGCCCTGGTTCACCACCAACATCGAGGACGGCATCGCCCTGGCCGACGCGGCGATGCGCGCGGAGTTCGCGGCACGCTACCCGGAGGCGTGGGAGCGGATCACGCGGCGCCGCGCGTTCATGGCCGACGTGCTGGGCATACGGCTGAAGCCGGAAGTGCTGCCGTTCAGCAACATCCCGGCCTACCTGCCGCCGTTCCTGCTTTCGCCGACGCGGGTGCTGGCGCTCGGATAGAAAGGAAGCACGTTCTTTTTTGAAAAAAAGAACCAAAAAACTTTCACCCCTTTGCACTGCGCCAAGCAGGAAAGCAAGGTACAGAGGGGAAAAATTCTTTTTGCTTCTTTTTCTTCAGAAAAAAAAGTGCTTCCTTACGCCGGCTCCTTCTCGCGCTCGGCCATCATTTCGCGAAAGGCCGGACGCGACTGGCACGCGCCGATCCAGGCCTTGACGGCCGGGTAGGCATCGATCAGGGCCGGGGCAGCCTGGGCGTAGCGGATCACCTCGGCGACGTTGATGTCGGCGACCGTGAAGCGCCCGCCCACCAGCCAACCACCACCTGTCACCAGCGCTTTGTCGAGCGCGGCGAGCGGGCGGGCAAGGCCGTCGATCGAGGCCTGGCGGAGCGCGGCATCCCCGGTAGGGCCACTGTTCTGCATGATTGCCAGCGCCTTGGTTTCGGCCGATGTGGCGGCCCAGAGGGTCCACTGCACCATGCTGGCGTTCTCGCGCTCATCGCGCGGAGCAAGCGGGCCGCCATGCTTGCGGGCCAGGTAAAGTGTGATGGCCAGGCTTTCGTGCAGGATGAAGCCGTCATCGTCCATCGTGGGCACCTGGCCGGCCGGGTTCACCGCCAGGAAGGCCGGGCTGGCCGTATGCAGTGGCGCCCCGGGGGCGTTCGGGTCCGGCAGGCGGTAGACCTGGATGACCGGGATCTGCTCATAGGCGAGGCCCAGTTCCTTCGCGAGCCAGATCGGTCGCGTCGCCCGCGACCGCATCACGCCATAAATCTTCAGACTCATCTCCGGTGCTCCCCGTTGGTTCATTCGGCACGTATCCGCCGCGGCGCCATCCGGCAAGGGGCCGCAGTCCGGGGAGTGACTGCACAAGCGTTCTGCCGGCGCAAATTGCGGATGCTGTCGCGCTGCGGAATGCAGTCGTGACCAAGTTGATACGTATTAAATTTTCATTCACCACACCACAATCAAAAATGTTTCGGGGTGTTCGAAGTAGTTTTTGCTCCCATCCTTTGGAGTATCACAAGTGAATCTTAAATATTTTCGCACCATTCTCGCTGCCGGAACAGCATTTGGCCTGTCGGCAGCTGCGGTCGACGTCCAGGCCGCACCGATCCTGTTTACCGGAAGCACCGGAAGCCTTGCCGCCTCGGTGAGCTTCGACGTCGTCGACACGACGCTGACGATGGTGCTGTCAAACACGTCCAGCGCCGACGTGCTGGTTCCGGCCGACGTGCTGACGGGCGTCTACTTCAGTGGGCTGAGTTCGGCCCAGTCGCTCTCCGCAGTGCTGACCTCGGGCAGCACAGTGATCTACGACACCCAGCCGCCCGGCGGGATCGTGGGCGGCGAGTGGAGCCTCGGCACCGGGCTATCGGCGCCCAATGGGGCCACCGCGGCACTGACCAGTACCGGCGCAGGCAGCCTAGTGGGGCAGCCGACCTTTCCGGGCGACAACCTCGGCGGGCCCGTCGGCCTTGACGGGCTTCAGTACGGCCTCGTGTCCGCGGGCGACAACCCCGCGACCGGCAATGGCGGCGTGACCGGGGCAGAGGGGCTGATCCAGAACTCGGTGACCTTCACCCTGGGGGTCGCACAGGGCTTCTCGGCCTCGAACATCGGTAACGTCTCGTTCCAGTACGGCACGAGCTTCGCCGAGCCGATCGTGCCTGGCACTGGCCAGTGCCCGAACGGGGCGCCGAACTTCCCGATTTGCAGCCAGCAGCAAACCAGCACGCCGGAGCCGATGAGCATGGGGTTGCTCGGGACCGGCATGGTGGCCCTGGGGCTGCTGCGTCGCCGCCGTCGCGCCTGACGGGAGAGGCCGGGGCCTGGCAGCCCCGGCCACCCTGCCTTGCCGGGGCGCTCAGGCGAAGGCCAGCACCCGCGCTGGCGTATGGACCATGATCTGGTCGATCTCCACCTCGCTGAAGCCGCGCTCGCGCATCAGCGGCAGGATGTTCTTGAAGATGTGGGTGTACCCGTGCCCGCCGAGCTTGGTCAGGCGGGTGCAGTAGCAAATGTCGTGGCTGATCGCGATCCGGTCGAGATTGCCGTGCTCGATCAGCAGGCGGATCCACTTGAGGCGCATGCCGTCATTGGGCATGTCGACGTTGGAGATGCCGTAGTAGGTGGTCTCCTGGCCGAACAGGTCGAACTCCACGATCACCCCGGTATCGGCCAGGCGGAGCAGGCGCTCGGCGTCGAAGATGGTGCGGTCGATGTGGCTGATCACCACCCGGCCGAGATCGACGCCACGGGCGCGAAGGAACTCGGCGACCTCCTGCGGCTGGTCGGGATGCCGGCCGGGATGGACGTTGATGGCCGCCCCGGTGTGCTGCTGGGCGATGATGGCGGCTTCCATCACCTGCTTCTCATGGTCGGTCCAGGGCGACTGGCAGCCGACCTCGCCGATGATGCCGCTGCGGATGTCGGTGCCCCAGGCGCCCTCGGTCAGCTGCGCGATCATCTCGGCAGCATAGGAGTCGACCCCGCGGCCGAAGGTGGCGTCCTGCTGGTATTCCTCGACATAAAAGCCGCAGCCCATGACGATATGAGTGTCGGTCGCCTCCGAGATGGAAAGCAGGCCAGACGGGTTGGGCTTCAGCCCCTCGCAGGTGAGCTCGACAATCGCTCGGCCGCCGGCGGCATGCATCTTGGCTACCTCGTCGGTGATCAGCTCCGGGATGACCAGCTTGTATTTCCCGGCATGCGGCACGCGGCCATAGACGATCTCGTGGTAGTTCTCGAGCGTGATCTCGGGCCAGGGCTGGTTCAGCGCGGCGAGCTTCGGCGGGGTGATGTCGCACAGCAGGTGCTCATGCATCAGCGTCGGGCCGAGCTCGGACGGCGCGATCAGGCCGCGGACGGTCTGGATCCGGCCCTTGAGGTCGCTGCGTGTCACCATGTCGCATCTCCTGTCGCTGGGCGCCAGTATGGCGATCGGCCAGCTTCGGGGAATGCAGAAAATTGGTCGGAGCGGCGGGATTCGAACCCACGACCCCCAGTCCCCCAGACTGATGCGCTACCAGGCTGCGCTACGCTCCGACCGTGGGGAGGCATCGTGTAGCAGCGACCGCACCGCTCTGCAATGCGCCGCGTGGACGGGGATAGCGGCAGGGGTCAGGGCAGCAGCGCGCGCAGGGCTTCCAGTTCGCGCAGCGTATGCGACAGCACGGCCCGCAGTTGCGCCGCCTCGGCGGCCAGCTCGGCGGCGCGCGGGTCAACGGAAGGGTCCTCTTGCCGGTTGGCGCTGCGCGCGGGCGCGCGTTTCGCGGCGGCGGCCGCCGCCTGGGCCGGCGCGGGCGGGGTCAGGCCAGGCATCGGCAGTTCGGGCGCCATGGACCCGGGGTCGGCGTCCCCGTCGGATTCAAGACGCTCCTGGCCGTCGAGCGCCTCCTCGCGCTCCTCGGGCGGTGCGGGAGGAATGTCATCGGACAGCTTGCCGCCACCTTCGCGAAGCAAGCGCTGCACGCCCTTGATCGTATAGCCCTGGATGTAGAGCAGGTCGGAGACGCGGCGCAGCAGCGCGATGTCGTCGGGGCGATAGTAGCGCCGGCCGCCGCCGCGCTTCAGCGGCTTCACCTGGGGGAACTTCGTTTCCCAGAAGCGCAGTACGTGCTGCGGGATATGAAGTTCGTCCGCCACCTCGCTGATGGTGCGAAAGGCATTGGGCGCCTTCTTCGGTTTTCCACGCCCCCCATCGGCGCCGTCCTCGCCGTCATCGGCGATCGCGGCCATTGCCGCGCGGCCGCTCATTCGTCGTCTCCGCCAACCGGCGGCGCCATGTGGTTGACATGGGCGCGCAGCACTTGGCTCGGGCGGAACACCAGGACGCGCCGCGGCAGGATCGGAACCTCCACGCCCGTCTTGGGATTGCGGCCGATGCGACGGCCCTTCTGGCGCACGGAGAATGTCCCGAAGCCACTGATCTTGACGGATTCCCCGGCTTCCAGTGCGGCACTCATCCGCGCCAGCACAACCTCCAGCAGGTCGGCCGATTCGTTCCGGGAGAGGCCCACCTGGGTGTAGATGGTCTCGGTCAGGTGGGCGCGGGTGACAGTGTTCATCGCGGCACGCTATGCAGAGTGCGCGGCGACGTCAAGAATACTTTGGCATCAACCTCTTGCCCCGGCCCGATCGCAGCGCCTTGCAGCCGCGGGCCGGATGTTTCGCCTAGGCTAGAGCCGCACCAGGGCGCTGCCCCAGGTAAGGCCGCCGCCCAGCGCCTCCATCAGCACCAGATCGCCGCGCTTGATCCGCCCGTCGCCCCAGGCCTGGGCGAGCGCCAGCGGGATGGAGGCGGCGGAGGTGTTGGCGTGCTGGTCAACGGTGACCACCACACGGCCGGGCGGCAGGTGCAGCCGCTTGCCGATCGCCTCGATGATGCGCAGGTTGGCCTGGTGCGGCACCAGCCAGTCCACGTCGGCATGGGTCAGGCCATTGGCCTCCAACGCCTCGGTCACCGCGCCGGCAAGCTTGGCCACCGCATGGCGGAACACCTCGTTGCCCTTCATGACGAGATGGCCCGGCTTGTCCGGCTGGCCCACGGCGCCATCGACATAGAGGATGTCCCCCAGGTCACCCTGTGCGTGCAGATGGGTGGACAGGATGCCGGAGTCCGGCGTCCCGGCCCCGTCGCCCGCATGCTGGCCCGCGCGCAACAGCACGGCGCCGGCGCCGTCGCCGAACAGCACGCAGGTGCCGCGGTCCTCCCAGTTCATGATGCGCGAATAGACCTCGGAGCCGATCACCAGCATGCAGCGCGCCTGTCCGGCGCGGATCATGCCGTCGGCGACCGACAGGGCGTAGATGAAGCCGCTGCAGGCGGCAGACAGGTCGAAGCCGAACCCCCCTGCCCCCAGCGCGGCCTGCACCCGGACCGCGGCGGCGGGGAAGGCCTGGTCGGGGGTTGCGGTGGCGACGATGATGCCGTCCACCTCGGCCGCGGCCACCCCGGCATCGGCCAGCGCCGCGCGTCCGGCCTCGGTGGCCATGAAGGCGCAGGTTTCGTGTGGTGCGGCCAAGTGGCGCTGGCGGATGCCGGTGCGCTCGCGGATCCACTCGTCGGAGGTGTCGACGCGCTCGGCCAGCTCTGCATTGGTCACGATGCGCGCCGGCAGGTAGGCGCCGATGCCGACAAGCTGGGTCCGGACGGGCACGCGCCCCGCAGGCCGGTGCCCTGTCATCTCAGCGCGCGGTGGCGAGGTGTGGTCCGCCGCCGTCCCCGGGGGTGATGCTCCCGGGCGTGCCGCTGCCGGCGCTGGCGGGGTCTGCTGGTCCATCCGTTGCGTTTCCTGTCGTTCCCGGCGTGGGGGGTGCCGCCCCGACGGTGGGGGACAGGGCGGCGATGCGGCCCAGGCCGTCGCGAATCCCATCGTTGAAGCGGTGCACCACCATGTCCATAGCGACGTCCAGCGCGTGCGCGAAGCCCTGCGCATCCGTTCCGCCATGCGATTTCACCACGACACCGCCCAGGCCCAGCATGACCGCGCCGTTGTAGCGCCGTGGATCAAGCCACTCGCGCAGCCGCTCCAGCCCCGGCCGGACCAGGAGGTAGCCGAGCTTGGCGGAGATCGATGAGGAAAACACCTCGCGCAGCATGGTACCGACCAGCTTCAGCGCGCCTTCGCCGGTCTTCAGCGCGACATTGCCGGTGAAGCCGTCGGTCACCACCACGTCGGTGGTTCCGGCTGCAATATCATGGCCTTCCACGAAACCGTGGAACTGCGCAGCGAGGTGCGACTGGCGCAGCGTCTCGGCCGCTAGGCGCAGCGTGTCGCTGCCTTTCAGCTCCTCGGACCCGACGTTCAACAGGCCGATCGTGGGCGCGGTCAAGCCGAGCACGGTGCGGGCGAAAACGTCGCCCATGACCGCGAATTCCACCAGGTTGCGCGTGTCGCACACCACATTGGCGCCGAGGTCGAGCATCACCACGTCGCCGCGCGCCGACGGGCCGATCGCGGCCATGGCGGGGCGGTCGATGCCCGGCAGGGTCTTGATGACAATCTTGGCCAGCGCGAGCAACGCGCCGGTGTTTCCGGCCGAGACGACGCCGGAAGCCTCGTGCGCCGCCACCGCATCGATCGCCACCCGCATGGAGGCGCCGCGCAGCCGCAGTGCCGCCGTCGGCTTCATGTCGCCGCCGATCACGTCCGGTGCGTGGCGAACCGTGCACAGCGCCTGTGCGCGCTTGTATCGGGCCAGAAGTGGCGCCAGCCGGGCCTCGTCGCCTACCAGCAGGAAGCGCGCGCCGGGGTGGCGTTCGGCCGCGATATCCAGGCCGGCGACCACCACATCCGGCGCGTTGTCGCCGCCCATCGCATCGACCGCGAGGGTGAATCCGACACTCATGCCGCCAGGACCTTCAGGACGGGATTCGCCATTGGGCCGGCGCTCCCCTCTTCGGTGCCCCATTCGTCGGTGCCCCAATCGCCGGTGCAGCAGCCCTTGCCGCGCATTCGCTGCCCGCGCCCGAGTATCCGAAGCCGCCGCTTGCCCGAGGGCAGGCTCAGGCTCGGACGGTGCCCTTCAGGGCCTTGCCAGCCACCGACACCTCGCGGCCGTCGTAGTGACCGCAATGGCTGCACACATGGTGCGGGCGCTTCAGCTCGCCGCAATTCGAGCACTCGGCGTGGGCCGAAGCAACCAGCGCGTGGTGGCTGCGCCGCATGCCGATGCGCGAGGGGGAGGACTTCTTCTTCGGTACGGCCATGGGACCACGCAACTCCGGGCAGCGTGACGATCCGTTCGGTCCGAAAGGGCGACACAAACGCGACGGACGGGACCTTCAGGGGCCAGGCCATGCACGAGGACGTCGCCATTGCGGCGGATGCGTTCACATAGGGGCAAAAACGCGAGGCGCGCCAACTAGCAGAGGTACCAGCCCCCCGCAAGCCATGGCGCGACATGGACACCATTCTACCCATCCTGTCGGCGTCGCGCCAGCGCTGCGAAGGGCGAGGGGCGCTGAATCTGCGCGGGCTCATCCGACGCGGCTTCGGCACCGGCATCGTCGTCTGCCATGGGCGACAGGGCACCGGGCATGCGCGGATAGGGGTCGAGCGCCAAGGCCAGCTGCTGCACCGTCGACTCTCCCAGGTCGAGATGGGCGCCGCGATACGGCAGCTCGTCATCGGCGTCGAGATCGATCGGCGCGTCCTCGAAATCGTCGAACTGCTCCTCCGGCACGAAGCGGATGCGGAACGTCTCGCGCAGGTCGACGCCGAACGGCTCGGCGGTCACGATGCATTCCTGGGTGACCTGCGCCACCAGTTCCCCTTCCGCCACCACCACGCCGCCGCCGACCGCGGCAAGGCGATAGTGACACGACAGCGCGCCCACCGCCGGAATGCGCAGCCGGGCGGCGATGGAAACGCATTCCTGGGGCGTTGCCACCACATCGCGCACGGTGCCGGCGGTGCCGATCTGGGCGAGGGCGACCGGGCGGTGCAGTTCGGGCTCCGCAATGGGCGCGAACGATTCGGGGCCGCTGACGGGCGGGCGGGTCATGGCAGGGCCTCCTCCGGGGCTTCGAAACGCAGCCGGGCCGCCAGCAACGCCTCTGCCGGCAACGCCTCCAGCATGGCCACCTGCCGTCGCACCAGCTCGGCAAGGCGGCGCGGCGACTCGGGTTCGGGAACCTGGCCACGCCAGACATTGCGCGCCAGCGCGTCGGCCAGCGCCGCGTCGTCGCTGTCGGCGATGGCCGCGGCATAGGCGCTGGCGCGGCCGTGGAACGCCTCCCACATCGCCTTCACCCGCTTGCCCACCGCCAGGTCGCTCACCCCCATCTCGCGCAGGTTGATGTCCATGTCGGAGAACATCGCGTCGAACACCGCCTGTGCCACCTCTGGCCCCGGCGGCGGCAGGGCGGTCAGGCGCCGGATCACCAGGAAAGCATGCAGGCCGACAAGGTCGAACCGCCCGTCCAGCGTGTCGGGCACGCCGAGGTCGCGATAGAAAAACGGCGCGCGCGCCGCGGCGACGATCATGCCGTACAGTTCGAACCCAAGCCGCTCATGGCGGCGCCGCCGCAGGAAACCCAGCACCTTGCTCTCCAGCCTCTCCGAAGCTGCGGCCACGCGATGGCGCGTGTCCGCTGGACATGCTAGCACGTAGGCGCGGTGCGCCAACCTGCCAGCCTCGCTGGCCCGGCACGCCGCGACGTCGCGACGGACATCTGCAACCTGACCGCTCTGCGATGACCGCCCGCACGCCTTCGACTTCCAGCACCCGGACCAAGGACCACGCTGTGTCGCCTGCCCGCCTGCTCTCCCCCGCCCTGCTGTCGCTCGTTGTGCTGCTCGCCGCGGCGCCTCTGGCCGGCTGCGACACGACCGGCTTTCTCAGCCATCCGATCCAGGCGCGCGGCAACCGCATCGACCCCGACCAGCTGGCGCAGCTGGTCGCCGGCACCTCGACGCGGGCCGATGCCCTGGCGCTGATGGGCTCGCCCACCGCGCGGGCCACGTTCGACGACAACACCTGGCTCTACATCTCCGAGATGACCAAGCCGGTGATCGGCGCGACCAACCGAGTGGCGGACCAGCAGGTCGTGGCGCTGGTGTTCGACCCGGCCGGCGTGCTGCGGCGGATCGACCTCAAGGGCGCGGAGGATGCGGTGGCCGTGGACGTGGCCACGCGCACCACGCCCACCCCCGGCAACGAGACCAGCTTCCTCCAGCAGTTGCTGGGCAATGTCGGCCGGTTCAACCCAGGCGGCCCATTGGGCGGATCGTCCGCGCCGCGCAGCAACTACTGAGCCGCACGCGCTCAGCCGCACGCGGGCGCCCCTCAGGCGAAGTGGCTCCAGCCCCTCGCGGCCAGTGGCATGGGCTGCCCATCCACCCCAGTAACCACGACCTCCGCTGCCCCGGCGGCGAAGGCTCCGATCCGCGTGACAGCAACGCCACACGCCGCCGCCGCCTCGCGAAGCGCCGCGGCGTGCGACTCCGGCACCGCCAGCAACAACTCGTAGTCGTCGCCCCCGGCCAGGCAGCGCGCCAGCAGGCCCGGCTCCGCCGTCACCGCCCCCCGTGCCGCCGCGGACAACGGCACCAGTGCCGCCTCGATCGTGGCCGAAACGCCTGCGCCGCGGCAGAGATGGCCGAGGTCCTGCACCAACCCATCCGAGACATCCATCGCCGCCGTGGCGATCCCGGACAGGCGCAGGCCAAGCGCCACGCGCGGCTGCGGCAGACGGTAGCGCCCGGCGAGGTATCCCCCGGCATCCGCCAGGCGCCCGGTCGCCGCCAGCAGGCCCAGCGCCCCGTCGCCGATCGTGCCGGTGACCCACACGCCATCACCCGGGCGGGCACCGGTGCGGCGCAGCGCGGTGCCGGGGGCCACGGTGCCGAGGATGGTCAGCGACAGGCTGGTCGGCCCTGGCGTGGAGGTCGTGTCCCCCCCGAGCAAAGCGATGGCAAACTCCGCCTGATCGGCGGCGAGCCCGGCGGCGAAGCCCGCGAACCACGCATCCGGCGTGTCCCGCCGCACCGAGACGGTCAGCAGGTAGCCAAATGGAGTCGCGCCCATCGCGGCAAGATCGGAGAGGTTGGTGCGCAATAGCTTGCGCGCGATGAGGCCGGGCGGGTCGTCGGGCAGGAAATGCACGCCCTCGACCATCGCATCGGCCGCGATCACCATCTCGCGCCCCCGAGGGGGCGTGAACACTGCCGCATCGTCGCCGAGGTCGAGCGCACCGGGCCCGGCCAGAGGTCGAAAATGCTTGTATATCAATGAAAATTCAGCAGGGATGGATGTCACGTCTGATCCCCTACCCCGGTGCGCCGAGGTTCAGGCCGATGCCTCGCCGGGGAATTCGCCGGGCCGCAGGCGCCGGGCGAGGCGATCCAGCACGCCGTTGGCCATGTTCGGGATCTCGCCATCGAAGAAGCCGTGCGCGATGTCCAGGTACTCGTTGATCACCACGCGGCCCGGCGGCCCGTCGCTCATCCACAACTCCGCCGCGCCCGCGCGCAGCAGGGCGCGCAACACCGGGTCCAGCCGCTCCATCGGCCAATCCGCCGCCAGCGTCGCGGCCAGCATGCCGTCGATCTCGTCCTGCTGTGTGGTGGCGGTGCGCACGATGCGGGCAAACAGCGGCACGTTGGCATCCGGCGCCCGACCATCCTCAAAGCCGCTGCCGGGCTCGGCACCCAGGCGATGGCGCACGAACTCGTCGATCACCCGCTCAGCGGAAATCTGCGTCTGCTCCGACTGGAACAGCGCCTGCACCGCGGCCACACGGGCCGAGGTGCGCGGCCGCCCGCCGGGGCCGGCAGGGCGCGCGGGCGTCCGGGATTTCGGCGCATCAGGGCTGGGCATGGTCAGGACGCGGCCCCCAGGAATCGCGCGGCGCCGATCTGCAGCAGCGCAGCCGCGGCGGCCTCGGCGCCCTTGTTGTGCCCGTCAGCCCCCGAGCGCGCGATCGCCTGCGCCTCGGTCGCCACGGTCAGCAGGCCGTTGCCCAGGCAAAGCGTGTGGTCCAGCGCGACCCGGGTGAGCGCCTGCATCGCCTCGCGGCAAACATGCTCGTAGTGGTCGGTCTCGCCCTTGACCACGCAGCCCAGCGCCACGAACCCGTCATAGGCCCGGTCGCCCTTCACCGCGAACTGGATCGCCGCCGCCAGTTCGAGCGCGCCGGCGACATCCAGCACATCGGCGGTGCCGCCCGCCTCGGCGATGATGCGCAGCGCCCCGTCGCGCAGCCCGTCGACGATCTGCGTGTAGTACGGCGCGCGCACCACCAGCATGCGCGGCGGGCGCCCGGCGATGCTGGGTGCTGTGGGCAGCTTGGCGTCGACGGTGCTCATCGCATGGTGCTCATTGGAACTGGCCTCGTCTTACAGGTCGTCGATCGGGCGTTGGTCGACGATGTTCAGGCCGTAGCCCTCGATGCCGATGATCGTGCGCGGGTGGTTGGACAGCAGGACCAGGTCGCGCACGCCGAGATCCAGCAGGATCTGCGCGCCGATGCCATAGTCGCGCAGCTCGTTGCGCGGGCGCTCCGCGGCCGAAAGCTGGCGCACACGCTCCGAAATGGTCGTGGCCCGCATCTCGCGCAACAGCACCACCGCTCCCCGGCCCTCGCGCGCGATGAATTCCATCGACTTGGTCAGCGCCCCGCGCGTCGAATCGCCCAGCAGGTCGTTCAGCAGGTCCACGCCATGCATGCGCACCGGCACCGGCCCGGGCGCGGCAAGGTCGCCCTTCACCAGCACCAGGTGCTCGGCATGCTCGATCGTGTTCACATAGACGATCAGTTTCCACTCGCCGCCCACCGCATGGGTCAGCATCCCCTCCGTCACCCGGCGCACCAGCCGCTCGGTGCGGCGCCGATGGGCGATCAGGTCGGCGATGGTGCCGAGCTTCAGGTTGTGGTGCTGCGCGAAGGTCACCAAGTCCGGCAGGCGGGCCATGGTGCCGTCGTCATTCATGATCTCGCAGATCACCCCCGCGGGGCTCAGCCCGGCGAGGCGGGAGATGTCCACCGCCGCCTCGGTGTGCCCGGCGCGGACCAGCGTGCCGCCCTCGCGCGCCATCAGCGGGAACACGTGCCCAGGCGTGACAATCTCCTCCCGCCGGCTCTCCGCGTTGATCGCGACCGCAATGGTCCTCGCCCGGTCATGCGCGGAAATCCCGGTGGTCACCCCGTCGCGCGCCTCGATCGATACCGTGAAGGCAGTGGTATGGCGCGTGCCGTTCGACTGGCTCATCAGCGGCAGGCCAAGCTGCTCTACCCGCTGGCGGGTCATCGCGAGGCAGATCAGGCCGCGGGCATGGCGGGCCATGAAGTTCACCGCGTCAGGCGTCGCGAACTGGGCGGGGATCACCAGGTCGCCCTCGTTCTCCCGGTCCTCGTCATCGACCAGGATGAACATGCGCCCGGCGCGCGCCTCCTCGATCAGCTCCTCGGCGGAAGCGAGGTATTGCGAGAGGGATTTGGTCAGGATCTGGCTCATCGCGTCTGCCTCAGGAGGAATAGGCCGCAAGCCGGGCCACATAGCGCGCCACGGTGTCGATCTCGATATTGACCCGGTCGCCCGGCTTGAGAAGGCCGAAACCCGTCACCTCTGCCGTGTGCGGGATGATGTTCACGCCAAATGTGTCGCCATCGACCTCGTTCACAGTCAAGGATACACCGTCGATCGCCACCGACCCCTTCGGCGCGATGAACCGCGCGATCGCGGACGGAACGCGGAACGTCCAGCGCGTCGAGCCCTGGTCCGCCACGGCTGACAGCACCTCGCCCAGACCATCGACATGCCCGGCAACGATATGCCCGCCCAGCTCGTCGCCGACCTTCAGCGGGCGTTCGAGGTTCACCCGCGTGCCGGGCTTCCAGCCGCCCAGCGTGGTCTTGGACAGCGTCTCGGCCGAGGCGGTCACCGCGAACCAGTCGGCCCCCAGCTCGACGGCCGTGAGGCAGCAGCCATTGCAGGCGATCGAGGCGCCCAGCGGAATGCTCGCCATGTCGGCCCAGCCGGCCGGCACACCGACCACCAGCCGCATGTCCTGCCCGCCGCCGATCGGCGTGACGGCGCGGACCTCGCCGAGTCCGGTGACGATTCCGGTGAACATCAGACCTTCGCTCCCCCTGCCGCGTCGCTCGCGCGAACATACTCGCTGAGCAGGTCCGCGCCCACCGCCCGGCTGCTGACCCGCTCGAAGCGCTGCATCTGCGCCAGGCGCTCCACCCCGAAGGCCTGCGCCGCCGGCCACCCATCGCCGCCCATCACGGAGGGGGCATGGAACCAGGCCAGCCGGTCCACCAGGTCGTCGCGCAGCAGCGCCGCCGCCAACTGCGCGCCGCCCTCCACCAGCAGCCGGGTGACGCCGCGCTCGGCCAGCGCCGAGAGCCCCTGGCGCAAATCCACCCCCGCCGGCGAATCGCCCACGCGGACCACCGCCACCCCGGCGGACTCCAGCGCCGCGGCGCGGTGCGGATCGATGCGCGCGCCCGCCAGCACCCAAGTCGGCACCGACGCCGCCGTGGCCACCAGCCGGCAGGTCAGCGGCAGGCGCAAATGGCTGTCGGCCACCACGCGCACCATCGGCACGCTCTTGAAACCGGGGATGCGGCAAGTGAGGTCAGGATTGTCGGCCAGCACCGTGCCCACGCCGACCAGGATCGCGTCATGCCGCCCGCGCAGCGCGTGGGACATGCGCCGCGCCGGCTCGCCGGTGATCCACTGGCTCTCGCCGCCGCGCGTGGCAATCCGCCCGTCGAGCGTGGAGGCAAGCTTCAGCGTCACCAGTGGACGGCTGCGCTGCACGCGGCTGAAGAACCCGGCGACCACGTCGCCCGCCTCCTCCTCCAGCACGCCGACCTCGACGGCAACCCCCGCCGCCCGTAGCCGCGCCAGCCCCGCCCCGTTCACCCGCGGATCGGGATCGCGCACCCCCACCACCACCCGCGCCACCCCGGCGGCGATCAGCGCATCAGTGCACGGAGGCGTGCGGCCATGGAAACAGCACGGCTCCAGCGTCACATAGGCCGTCGCCCCGCGCGCCGCCGCCCCGGCCATGGCCAGCGCCTGCGGCTCGGCATGCGGCCGGCCGCCCTGGGCCGTCGTCGCCCGCCCGACCACCCGCCCATCCTTGACGATCACGCAGCCGACCGACGGGTTCGGCCAGGTGCGCCCGTTGCCCCGGCGGGCCAGCGCCAGTGCCGCGCGCATATGCCCGATATCATCGGCCGGCGCGCTCATGGCTTCGGGGCAGGCTCCGCCGCGCCATCGCCCTCCTCCGCGCCGAGCCTGTCCAGGAAGGTCTCGAAGTCCTTGGCCTCGCGGAAATCTCGATACACCGAGGCGAAGCGGACATAGGCCACCTCGTCCACCTCGCGCAGCGCCGCCATCACCGCCTCGCCGATCTGCTTGGACGCCACGTCGCTCTCGCCGGACGCCTCAAGCTGGCGCACGATGCCGTTTACGATCCGCTCCAGCCGTTCCTCGCCCACCGGCCGCTTGCGCACCGCCACGCGCACCGAGCGCACCAGCTTGTCGCGGTCGAACGGCACCCGCCGCCCATCGGCCTTCACCACCACCAGCTCGCGCAGCTGCACGCGCTCGATCGTGGTGAAGCGCTGGGTGCAGGCGGGGCAGAAACGGCGCCTTCGGATCGTCATGCCGTCGTCGCTCGGCCGGCTGTCCTTCACCTGGGTCTCGTCATGGCCGCAGAAGGGACAGCGCATCGGCGTGGCTTACCGGGCGTAGATCGGAAAGCGGGCGCACAGTTCCTTCACCCGCGCGCCGACAGCTGCCTCGACAACCGCATTGCTGCCGTCGTTGGAGGCGGCGAGCCCGTCGAGCACCTCGCCGATCATCCGCCCGATCTCCTGGAACTCCGCCACGCCGAACCCGCGCGTCGTCCCGGCCGGCGTGCCAAGCCGCACGCCCGAGGTGATCGCCGGCTTCTCCGGGTCGAACGGGATCGCGTTCTTGTTCGCCGTCATGTGCGCCCGTTCGAGCGACGCCTCGGCCGCCTTGCCGGTCACCCGCTTGGGCCGCAAATCGACCAGCATCAGGTGGCTGTCCGTCCCGCCGGTCACGATCGCCAGCCCCTGCTCCACCAGCGTCGCCGCCAGCGCACGGGCATTGTCGATAACGGCTTGCTGATAGATCTTGAACTCCGGCCGCAGCGCCTCGCCGAACGCCACCGCCTTGCCGGCGATCACATGCATCAACGGCCCGCCCTGCAGCCCCGGGAACACCGCCGAGTTGAACTTCTTCCCCAGCGCCTCGTCGTTCGAGAGGATCATCCCCCCGCGCGGCCCGCGCAGCGTCTTGTGCGTCGTCGTCGTCACCACATGCGCGTGCGGCAGCGGGCTCGGGAACACCCCGGCTGCCACCAGTCCGGCGAAATGCGCCATGTCCACCATGAACAGCGCGCCCACCTCGTCGGCCACCCGGCGGATGCGCGCGAAATCGATCACCCGTGGATAGGCCGAGCCGCCCGCGATGATCAGCTTCGGCTTCTCCGCCCGCGCCAGCGATTCGAGCTGCTCATAGTCCAGCAGCCCGTCCTCGCGCCGCACGCCGTACTGCACCGCGCGGAACCACTTGCCCGACAGGTTCGGCGCCGCCCCATGCGTCAGGTGCCCGCCCGCATCCAGGCTCATGCCCAGGATGGTATCGCCGGGCTTCACCAGCGCCAGGAACACCGCCTGATTCGCCTGCGCGCCCGAATGCGGCTGCACATTGGCATAGGCGCACCCAAACAGCTGCTTCGCCCGCTCCATCGCCAGCGTCTCGGCGACATCTACCTCGACGCACCCGCCGTAATATCGCCGTCCAGGATACCCCTCGGCATACTTGTTGGTCAGCACCGAGCCCTGTGCCTCCATCACCGCGGCGGAGACGATGTTCTCGCTGGCGATCAGCTCGATGCCGTCCTGCTGGCGCACCAGCTCGCGCCCGATGGCGGCCGCCAGCTCGGGGTCGGTCTCGGCGAGGCTGGCGCCGAAGAAGCGCTGCAACGAGCCATGATGTGCGCGGTCGTTCATGCCCACTCCTCTGGGTGCGGAGAAAGAGCCGCGTTCTAGACGGTTGTGCCCTGGACGGCGAGCATTATGGCTGGGGCCAGCTTGTCCAGCCGCTGCATGTGCCGCCCGCCCTCGAACGCGGTGCCGAGGAACACGCGCAGGATCTCCCGCGCCGTCGCCTCGTCGATCAGCCGCGCGCCCAGGGCAATGACGTTGGCGTCGTTGTGCTCGCGGCAGAGTCGCGCCGTGGTGGTCTCGCTGGCCACCGCGCAGCGGATGCCGGGATGGCGGTTGGCGGCGATCGCCATCCCCACGCCGGACCCGCAAATCAGCACGCCACGCTGCGCCCGCCCCTCTTCCACCGCTGCGCACACCGCATGGGCGAAATCGGGATAGTCGACGCGGCTGTCGTCATGCGTGCCCATGTCCAGCACCGCATACCCCGCGCCACGCAGCGCATCGGCCAGGGCGCGCTTCAGCGCGGGTCCGGCGTGGTCGCAGCCGATGGCGATCGTGGGCAGGGGCTCTGTATCCATGATCGTCACTTATCACGCGCCCGTGCGCGCCGGGAATTGCCCGCGCCGTCCCGCGCCGCAATGCCGCCATGTTCGGGCGTGGGGCGCGGTTGGCAAATCCTGCCTCCCTGGCCAGTATGCCGCCGCATCCAGGGGGACCACACCACATGCGCATTCTCGTGCTCGGCGCCGGCGGCATCGGCGGCTACTTCGGCGGACGCGCGGCCGCCGGCGGCGCAGACGTCACCTTCCTCGTCCGCCCCCGGCGCGCCCAGCAGATCGCCGCCAACGGCCTGGTGATCAAGAGCCCGCTCGGCGACGCCACCATCGCCGCCAAGACCGTTCTCGCCGAGACCGTGAAGCCCGGCTGGGACGCAATCATCCTGTCCTGCAAGGCCTACGACCTCGACAGCGCCATCGCCGCCATCCGCCCCGCCGCCCCCGGCGCGAAGGTCATTCCGCAGCTCAACGGCATGAAGCACCTGGACCGCCTCGAATCCGAGTTCGGCGCCGACGCCGTCCTCGGCGGCATGACCGGCATCGCCGTGACGCTGGATGACGACGGCACCGTGCGCCACCTCAACAACATGGCCAGCTTCGCCTACGGGCCCCGCCTGCCCGCCCAGGCCGAATTCTGCAACGCCCTCCAGCCCCACCTCGCGAAAGGCGGCTTCGACCTCGCCAACTCGCCCGAGATCATGCAGGTCATGTGGGAGAAATGGGTCTTCCTCTGCTCCATCGCCGGCATGAACTGCCTGTTCCGCGGCAATGTCGGCAGCATCGTCAGCGCGACGGACGACGCCGCCGGCCTGATGCTCGCCATGGTCGATGAATGCACCGCCGTCGCCACCGCCGCCGGCTTCAAGCCCCGCCCCGCCGCCGACGCCCGCGCCCGCACCCAGCTCTCCGACCCCAAGGGCCAGTGGATGGCCTCCATGCTGCGCGACCTGCAGAAGGGCGGCGCGGTCGAGGCCGACCACGTGGTCGGCGACATGCTGGCCCGCGCCAAGGCATTCGGCACGCCGCACACCATGCTCGCGACCGCCTACACCCACCTCAAGGTCTACGAGGCGTCGCGCCCCGCCCGCTAAAGGGCGGCTCCACCGCCCGGCGCGCCGGCAAAGCCTACTTCCCCACGGCCTTGCCCACCGCCGCCTTGCCCACCGCCGCCTTGCCCACCGCCGCCTTGCGCAGGGCCGCCTTGCGCTTGCGGCGCTCTTTCAGCCAAGGGCCGTAGTACTTCCGCGTATAGACCAAGGTCGTCAGCAGCCAGATCGCCAGTGCACCCAGCGCGATGTACCACGACAGCATGACCCCTCCTATCGCGCCGCGGGCAGTGCGGCGAGGAACGCCGGCACGCGGGCCAGCGCATCCTCCCGCGCCGCCCGATCGCCGCCCACATGCACCACCCCATCGCCGCGCTGGCTGGACGGGATGTTGCGCATTTGCCGCACCGGGATATCGACGTCGAAATTGTGCCACGCACCGGGATAGGCGACGAAACTCACCACCGTTCCCGCCTCCTCCGCCAGCGCCCGGCACGGCCTGATCGGCGTCCAGTCGTCCGCCTCGCCATGCAGCAGCAGCATCGGCGCCACCGGCTGCCACCCGCCCAGTCGCGCCGCCGCCCCGCATCCGGGATAGAATGCCACCAGCCCGCGGATCAACCCGCGCCGAGTCGGGTGGTCGCGCCCGGCCGCCAGCACCGTGCTGCCGCCATGCGACCATCCCATCAGCACCACGCCGCCGGGCGGCGTCCCTGGCCGGTCGGCAAGCCACTGCGCCGCCGCCAGCGCATCGCGCCGCCGCAGCCCCACGGCCGACACAGCGCGTTGCGATTCCCGGCACTGCGAACCCAGCCCGCGCGAGCCGAAGCTGTCGGGGAACAGCACGATATGCCCGCGCCCGCGCAGCAACTCCCCCCATTGCGCGTCGCGCTGCGCATATGGCCCCCCGCAGCCATGCAGCGCGACGATCGCCGGTGCCACGGCCGCGCCCTCCGGCAGTAGCAACTCCGCCCGCAGCACCACGCCCTCCGGCCCTGGCAGGGTCACGGTCTCGCTCCGTGCCGGAGCAGCGATCAGCAGCAGGAACAGCACAAACACACGCATGCGCGCCACCCTAGCGCACCACGCGCCGCCCGATCCACAGCGCCGGCAGGAAACACACCGCCTGCAACACCACGATCAACGGCGCCGTCGCCACGTCCAGGTGGAAGCTCGCCAGCACCCCCAGCACGCTCGCGCCGACCGACACAAAGGCCGCCACCGCGATCATCGCATCGAACCGCCGCGTCGCCACGAAGCCGATCGCCCCGGGCGCGATCAGCATCGCCACCACCAGCACGATCCCCGCCGCCGACAACGCCGCCACGATCACCAGCGCGAGCCCCACCAGCAGCGCGATCTCCAGTCGCTTCGCATCCAGCCCGATCGCCCGCGCATGCCCGGGGTCGAAGCACACCAGGAACAGGTCCCGCCGCCGCAGCAGCGCCAGCACCACCACCGGCACCACGACAAGGCCCGTCTCCACCACCTCGCGCCACGAAACGCCCAGCACATTGCCGAACAGCACGTGGTTCAGGTGCTGGTCGGTATCCACCTTCACGAACAGCACCAGCCCGGCCGCGAACATCCCCGCGAACACGATCGCCAGCACCGCATCCTCGCGCACCCGCGAATTGCGCCGGATATACCCGGTCGCCAACGCGCACCCGAGCCCCGCCACCAGCGCCCCCAGCTTCATCGGCAGCCCGCCCAAATGCGCCAGCACGATCCCCGGCAACACGGCATGGGAGACGGCGTCCCCCATCAGCGACCACCCCTTCAGCACCAGGTAGCAGGACAGCACCGCGCACGCCCCGCCCACCAGCACCGCCACGATCAGCGCCCGCTGCATGAACTCATGCGCCAGCGGCGCGGTCAGCCACTCCATCACGCTGCCCGCCGCCACGCCGCCAGCCGCCCATGCTTCGGCGCGAAGGCGAACGCCGCCAGGAACACCAGCGTCTGCGCCACCACGATCAACCCGCCCGTCGCGCCATCCAGGAAGTAGCTGACATAGGCCCCGATGGCCGCCGTCGCCGTGCCGATCGCCACCGCCAGCACCAGCATCCGCCCGAACCGGTCGGTCAGCAGATAGGCCGTCGCTCCCGGCGTGACGACCATAGCGATCACCAGGATCGCGCCGACCGTCTGCAGCGCCGCCACCGTACAGGCGCTCAGCAGCACGAAGAACAGCACCCGCAGCCGCCACGGGTTCAGCCCCACGGCCCGGGCGTGGCTGGCATCGAAGAACGCCAGCATCAGGTCGCGCCAGCGCAGCAGCAGAACCGCCAGCGCCGCCCCCGAGATCGCCACCACCTGCACCACGTCCTCGTCGGCAATCGCCAGCACATTGCCCATGATGATCGTCTGCACGCTCACCGACGCCGGATTGACCGACACGATCAGCAACCCGATCGCGAACATCGTCGTGAACACCAGCCCGATCGCCGCGTCCTCGCGCAGCAGCGTCACCCGCTGCACCGCCGCCATCGCCAGCGCCGCCAGCAGCCCGGCCGCAAACGCCCCGGCCGCATACGGCAGCTTCACCAGATACGCCACCGCCACCCCTGGCACCACCGCGTGGGACAGCGCATCGCCCATCAGCGACCAGCCCTTCAGCACCAGGTAGCACGACAGGAACGCGCATACCCCGCCCACCAGCGCACTCACCCAGATGGCGCGCGCCATGTAGGAATAGGCGAATGGCTCCAGCAGAAGCTCGATCACTTCGGCGCCTGCTCCCGCCCCGGCGGCACCACCGCCTGCTGCCCGCGCGCGCCATACAGCACGAGCGGCCGCTCATCGTCGGTCAGCACCGTCACCTGCCGCGCATCCGCGTCGTCATGCAGGTCCGTCCCGCCCAACCGCACATGCCGCAGCGCCGCCCCGAAGGTGCGCGCCAGGTTCTCGGTCGTGAACACCGTCTCCGTCGGCCCGAACGCCAGCACGGTGCGGTTGAACAACACCACCTGGTCGCAGAACTCCGGCACGCTGCCGAGGTTGTGCGTCGAAACCAGCATCAGCCGCCCCTCGTCGCGCATCTCGCGCATCAGCCCGACGATCGCCTGCTCGGTGGTCAGGTCGATGCCGGTGAACGGCTCGTCCAGCAGGATCACCTGCGCCCCCTGCGCCAGCGCCCGCGCCAGAAAGGCCCGCTTCTTCTGCCCGCCGGAAAGCTCGCCGATCTGTCGCTTGCGCAACTCCGCCATCCCGACCCGCGCGAGTGCCGCGTCCACAGCCGCCCGGTCCGCCGCCCGCGGGATGCGCAGCAGGCCCATGTGCCCGTAGCGCCCCATCATCACCACGTCCTCGACCAGCACCGGGAAGTTCCAGTCCACCTCCTCGCTCTGCGGCACATAGGCGACCAGCCCGCGCTTGAGCGCCTGCTCCACCGGCAGCCCGCCAATGCGGATCGTCCCGCCGCCACTGGGCACGAAACCCATCAGCGCCTTGAACAGGCTCGACTTGCCGGAACCGTTCACTCCCACCAGCGCGCAGATCGTCGGCCGGTCGAGCGTGAACGACGCCCGCTCCACCGCCGCCACCCCGTTGGCATAGCGCACGCTGACATCGGCGACGGCGAGCGACGCGCCGCCGGTCGCCGTCACGTGCCGAATCCCCGTGCAATCGTCTCCACCGTCACCTCCAGCAGCTTGAGGTAGGTCGGCACCGGGCCGCCCGCCTCGCTGAGCGAATCGACATAGAGCACCCCGCCGTAGCGCGCGCCGGTCTCCCGCGCCACCTGCCGCGCGGGGCGGTCGCTGACAGTGCTTTCGCTGAACACCACCGGCACCTTGTTCCGCCGCACGGTGTCGATCAGCCGGCGGATCTGCTGCGGCGTGCCCTGCTGGTCGGCGTTGATCGGCCACAGATAGGCCTCGCGCAGCCCGAAGTCCCGCGCCAGGTAGCTGAACGCGCCCTCGGACGTCACCAGCCAGCGCTGTGCCTCCGGAATCCGCGACAGCCGCGCGCGCAACGGCGCCTCGATCGCCCGCACCCGGTCGGAATAGGCCTGCGCATTGGCCGCATAAACCGGCGCATTCGCCGGATCGAGGGCCGCCAGCGCCTTCCTGATGTTCTCGATGTAGATCACCGCCGAACTGGGGGACATCCAGGCATGCGGGTTCGGCTTGTCCTGGTACGGCCCCTCGCGGATCGGCATCGGCACCACGCCGTCGGACACCACCGCGCTGGGCACCCCGCGAGCCGTATCGACGAACCGCTCGAACCAGCGCTCGAGGTTCATCCCGTTCCACAGCAGCAGGTCCGCCCCCTGACCACGCACCACATCCTGCGGCGTGGGCTGGTAGTCGTGGATCTCCGCCCCCGGCCGGGTGATCGATTCGACCGTCGCGGCCTCGCCGGCCACATTGGCGGCGATGTCCTGGATGATGGTGAAGGTGGTCGCCACCTTCGGCTTCCAACCTGGCGCCCGGCCACCCTGCGCCATCGCCTGTCCACCAAGCCCGGCGCCCGCCATCGCCAGCAGGAGCCGGCGCGATACTCTCATCCGCATGCATTCCCCCGTGAACCGTGAGCAGTAGCTGGGGCATTTATTCGCAGCCGCCACCCCATCATGTCTCCTGAACACCAATATGATGCCTAGGCTACACTTTTTTCAAGCCCACGTGCCCGGTCGCACATCCGGTTGATCCGCCACGGCCGTTTCGCCATGGTGCGCCAAGCCCAGGAGAGCCGAGTGCCGTCCCGCCCCCCCCCTGCACCCAAGCCAGCCGCGCCCAAGCGCGCCCCCCAGCCCGACATGCCCGCCGAGCCAACCCAGGCCGGCCGCTTCGAACAGGCGCGCCGCGTCCAGTCCATGGCGCTGCTGGAGGACTACGCCGAGCTGATCGCCGACCTGCACGCCACCGGCGGCGAGGCCCGCGCCACGGACATCGCGCGCCGCCTCGGCGTCACCCACGCTACCGCCATCAAGGCCATCACCCGCCTCAAGCGCGAAGGGCTGGCCACCGCCCGCCCCTATCGCGGCGTATTCCTCACCGAGGAAGGCGAGCAACTCGCAGCCCGCGTGAAAACTCGCCACCGCCTCGTCGTGGATTTGCTGCGCGCCATCGGCGTCCCCGCCGACGCCGCCGAGCAGGACGCCGAGGGGATCGAACACCACGTCAGCGACATCACGCTGGCAGCGTTCGCCCGTTTCCTCGCCAGCGCCACGAAGACCGAGACATAGAAAGGCCGACCGGATGCGCCCATCCGGTCGGCCCTTGCGGCCCGCAGCTCCGCCCGACGCCTACACCGCCGGCTTGTCCGCCTGGCGGGTCTTGGCGAGCGAGTAGAGGATGCCGCCGAGGATCATCGCCAGCGTCACCCCCAGCGAGATCGCCGGGTCCACCTTTCCGACTATCTGGTTCCAGAAGATCTTGCCGCCGATGAACACCAATACCAGGGCCAGCGCATACTTCAGGTAGTGGAAGCGGTGCACCATCGCCGCGAGCGCGAAATAGAGCGCGCGAAGTCCCAGGATGGCCATGATGTTGGCGGTATAGACGATGAAGGTGTCGGTCGTGATCGCGAAGATCGCCGGCACGCTGTCCACGGCGAAGATGAGGTCGGCGATGTTGATGACGACCAGCGCCAGCATCAGCGGCGTCGCCCATACCACCGTCTTGCCCGAAATCGGATGCGGCTGCCGGACGAAGAACCGCTCCCCGTGCAGCTCGTTCGTGACGCGCATGTGCTTGCGCATGAACAGCACCACCGGATTCCTAGACACGTCGGGGTCGCTCTCCGGTACAACCAGCATCTTGATGCCGGTGGCGATCAGGAACGCGCCGAACAGGTAGAGCAACCAACTGTATTCCTGCACCAGCGCCGCACCGATGCCGATCATCAGCCCGCGCAGCACGATCACGCCCACGATGCCCCACACCAGCGCGCGGTACTGATACTTCCGCGGGATGGCGAAGAAGGTGAAGATCAGGCTGATGACGAAGACGTTGTCGATCGACAGCGCCTTCTCGATGAAGAAGCCGGTGAAATACGTGATCCCGGCATGGGTATTGTCCGATGTGACGATGTGCCCCGCCTCGTAGGCCCACCAGATCGCGCCGCCGTAGAGCACCGCGAACCCGATGTAGAACAGGGACAGCCGCAGGCTCTCGGCAATGCCCAGCTCCTTGTCCTGCTTGTTCAGGACGCCGAGGTCGAACGTCAGGAGAAGCACCACCACCGTGAGGAAGGCAGTCCACATCCAGATCGGCTTGCCGATCCACTCCAGGAACAGCCACTCCATCAACGATCTCCGGGCAAAAATACTTGCAGCTCAAGCCGAGGCCAGATGGCGCCCCGGACCACTCTCGTCAAGCTGTCACCAAACGCAGATTGTGTTCCATTACAAATGTTTCAGAAAAGATTTCGCCCTATACGCAAGAATGGTGACCCCAGCGCGAGAAAAGAGTGATAACCCGGCGCGCCCGTGCGGAAGGACCAGCTCCGCCGCGCGCCGTCGTCAGTCATTCGCCAGGAGGCCGCACATGTCGATCACCACCATCGCCACGCATGTCCAGCCAGGCTCGCCGACGGATGTCGAGAAGCGCCTGGCGCCGGCGCTGACCGTGGCCGAAGCCTTCGGTGCCTACCTGGCCACGCTCGTCTTCGCCATCGACGGCAGCGACGCCCCGGAGGCAGCCACGGCGGCACAGGTGGGCGAACTCGCAGCGCGGCGCGGCGTACGCGGCGAGGTGCGGCCGCGCACGTCCTTTGCCTACGGCGCCGGCGAGGTCTTCGCGGACCAGGCACGCGTCAGCGACCTCGCGGTGGTCTCGCTCGATCTGGCCCTCGGCATGCCTGGCCGCCTGCTGCTGTCCACCGTCGCCTTCTCCAGCGGCCGGCCCGTGCTGATGGTGCCTGAGGCGTCGGGCATGCCCCGCATGCCAAAGCGCGTGCTGGTGGCGTGGGACGCCTCTCCCGCCGCCGCCCGGGCCGTGGCCGGGGCCCTGCCCTTCATCCGCCAGGCGGACGAGACGATCGTTGCCACCGTCACCGAGGACACCGCCCTGCGCGCCGGCCAGTCCGGCATCGAGCTGACGCACCTCCTGGCCCGGCACGGTGTGAGCGCCTCCTTCGCCGCCGTCCGCGGAGACGGCCGCGGCGCCCTGGCGTCGCTCACCGAATGTGCGCGCGAGCGCTCGGCCGACCTGCTGGTGCTCGGCATCGTGCGCCACTCACCGGTGCACGACCTGGTCTTCGGCAGCGCCACCGCTGCCCTGTTCCAGGGTGCGGCCGGCCTGCCCTGCCTCATCGCGGCATAGACGCACCCGCCCGCCCCCACCGAACGCGGCGGCCCAAGCACCGTCCGATCCGACGGATTCGTCTGGTCAGACGGTGCCTCAGTCGCCCATCGGCGGCATCGCCGGAAAGGTCGCCGCACCATCGGGGAACACCACCCAGGGCTGCGCGCTGGCGCAGAAGATATGCGTCATCCCGTCAAAGACGCCGCGATCATCCAGCGTACCCGCCGCAATCATCGCCACCTCCGGCATGACCTCGATCTCCGCGGTCAGCCGGGTGGCACAGACCGGACAGAAGGTGGTGATCACATCCTTCCCGCTGCCGCCCTTGTGCCGGAACTCCCTGGTTGCGCCACTGATCGATAGCGCCGGCTTCGGCACCGCCACCTCGCAGGAAAAGGCGCTACCGGTCTGCTTCTGGCAGTTCGTGCAGTGGCAGACGCCCATGAAGATCGGCTCCGCCTCCGCCGCATACCGCACCGCGCCGCACAGGCAGCTGCCTCGGAACATCACCATCTTGCCTCCTGTCAGGGCTCAGATAACGCCCTTCTTCTTCAGCTCCGCGAAGGTTGCCTCGTCGATCCCCAGCAGATCCTGCAGCACCTCGCTGGTGTGCTCGCCCAGCAGCGGCGGCGCGATCCGGTAGTCCGGCGGCGTCTCCGACAGCCGCACCGGATTGGCGATCACCGTCACCGCCTCCCCGCTGGAGTGCTTCATCTGCACCTCCATGCCGCGCGCCTTCACATGCGGGTCGTCGAACACCTGCTTCAGCGTGTTGATCGGCCCGCAGCCGATCTTCAGCGCCTCTAGCTTCTCCACCCACCAATCCGTCGTCTGCGTCTGCATCACCGGCGTCAGCGTGTCGGTCACCAGCTGCCGGTTGGCCACGCGCGCCGGGTTCGTCGCGAACCGCTCGTCGGCCAGCAGCTTCTCCAGCCCGAACGCATCGCAGAACCGCTTGAACGTCGCGTCGTTGCCGACCGACAGCACCATGTAGCCGTCCTTCGTCGGGAACACCTGGTACGGCACGATGTTCGGATGCTGGTTGCCCAGCCGCGCCGGGTTCTCCCGCGTTGCCAGGAAGTTCATCCCCTGGTTCGCCAGCCACGCCACGTGCGTGTCCAGCATCCCGATATCCACCTGCTGCCCCTGCCCCGTCCGCTCGCGATGGCGCAGCGCGGCCAGGATGCCGATGCAGCCGTACAGCCCGGCGAACAGGTCCGCCACCGGCACGCCGACCTTCTGCGGCAGCCCGTCCGGCTCCCCGGTCAGGCTCATCACCCCGCCCATCCCCTGGATCAGGCTGTCGTAGCCCGGCCGCGGCGCATATGGCCCCGTCTGCCCGAACCCGGTGATCGAGCAGTAGATCAGCCCGGGAAACTCCTCGTGCAGCTGCTCATAGCCGAGGCCGTACTTGGCCAGCGCGCCGACCTTGAAGTTCTCCACCAGGATGTCGGTGTCGGCCAGCAACTGCTTGGCGATCGCCTGCCCCTCGGGCGTCGCGATATCCAGCGTCACCGAGCGCTTGTTGCGGTTCACGCCGATGAAGTAGGCGCTCTCCCCGGTCCCCGGCATCACCGGCGGGGCGAAGCCGCGCGTATCGTCGCCGCTGCCCGGCCGCTCGATCTTGATCACCTCCGCCCCCAGGTCGCCCAGCATCTGGGTGCAGGTGGGCCCGGCCAGCACGCGGGTCAGGTCGAGAACCCGCAAGCCCTTCAGCGGGCCAAGGGCGTCCTTGATGTTCATGAGCGGTCCATTTCCTCGTGCCCGGGCGGGTCGCGGGAGTCCCGTTGCACTTCTGTTTTAAAGGATTGCCAGCGTACAGCCACCCCTACCCCGAAGGCAACGACACTTGCGCGCCCCCCCGCACCCGGCGCCACAATAGCCCGATTCGAGGAGGCTCCGCATGTCCCCCACGCTCCACGTCGATCCGCCGCACGCCATGGTCGACGTTCCGCGCCGCATCACCGCCACCGGCTTCGCCCCCGGCCAGCCGGTCGAGCTCACCGCCGACCTGACCCAGAACGACGGCACGCGCTGGCGCAGCCACGCCACCTTCATCGCCGACGCCAATGGCAGCCTCGACCTCGCCCAGGATGCCCCCATCGCCGGCGACTGGAAGGGCGTGGAGCCGATGGCCCTGGTCTGGGCGATGCGCGGCATCGGCGCCGGCGGCCCGGTCCGCGGCCAAACCGAGCCGCTCCAGGTAACCATCTCTGCCCGCGGCGCCGACAACCGCCGGGCCGCCATCGCCTTCACCCAAACCTTCCTCGCCCCCGGCGTCACCCGCCGCGAGATCCGCGAGCGCGGCCTGGTCGGCGCCCTGTTCACCCCGCCCGGCCCCGGCCCGCACCCGGCCGTCGTCATGCTCGCCGGCTCCGGCGGCGGCATCTTCGAAACCCGCGCCGCCCTGTTCGCCGCCCACGGCTACCAGGCGCTCGCACTCGGCTACTTCAACGCCCCCGGCCTGCCGCCGCGCATCTCCGGCACCAAGCTGGAATACTTCGCGACCGCGCTGGACTGGATGCGCGAAACCCTCGCCCCGAAGGACGGCTTCGTCGCCGTCGCCGGCGTCTCCCGGGGCGGCGAGCTCTCCCTCCTGCTCGGCGCCACCTTCCCCGACAAGGTCAGCGCCGTCATCGCCTATGTCCCCTGCCACTTCACCAACGGCGTGCTGAACGCCGGCCATCCCGGCCAGGACCGCCACGATCCCACCTGGACCCTGAACGGCGAATACCTCCCCGCCCTGGCCGCCGGCAACCGCACCGCCGACTGGTCCAGCTTCGACAACGACCGCACCGCCAAGCGCCAGACCCCCGCCTTCCTCTCCTGCCTCGGCGACCCCGAGGCCATGGCCCGCGCCCGCATCGCCATCGAGCGCATCCAAGGCCCGGTGATGTTCGTCAGCGGCAGCGACGACCAGCTCTGGCCCTCCGAACTGTTCAGCGACATGGCCGAGAAGGAGCTCGCCGACCGCCAGTTCCGCCACCCGGTCCGCCACGCCCGCAACCAAGATGCCGGGCACACGATCGGCTTCCCCTACCAGCCAACCACCGTGATCCGCCGCCCGCACGCCGTCAGCGGCCTGTTCATGGTCTATGGCGGCACACCCCCCGGCAACGCCCGCGCCTGCGAGAACTCCTGGCGCGAGGTGCTGGCCTTCCTCGCCGAAGCCACGGGAGGCGCGGCATAGCAAGCAAGGACTTCTTTTTCTGAAGAAAAAGAAGCAAAAAGACTTCCTCCATTTTTGCCTCGACTCCAATGGTTAAAAGTTTTTTGGTTCTTTTTTCCAAAAAAGAACATCTTGCTTGCTAAAACGGCAAGACACTCCGCACCACCCGCTTCACCTTCCCCACCACACGCCGGGCCGTCGCAACCCCGCTGCCCACGACACTGCGCGCCCGCGCTGTCCAAAGCCCGGACGCATCCAGCGCAGTGTCCCCCGCGCCCACCCGGTTGCCCTCCAGCCGCACCGCCCCGCCCGCCAGGTGCCGCACCAGCGCGTGCGGCCGCCCCGACGCATTCTCCAGCACCGTGCCCCGCACCTCGACTTCCGCCGTGCCCCACAGGTCGCGCATCTCGATCGCCGCATCCGCCGCCGCGCGGGGTCCGCGCACGAACACGCTGTCGCGCACCAGCAGGCTGCCGCCCGCCAGCGCCACCATGCGCGCCGCCGCCCCATCCTCGAACCGGCTGTCCACGATCTCCGTCCGCGTCGCCCACGCCCGCACCATGTCGCAGGCACGCGCATCGACGAACACACTGCGCTCGATGCGCAGCCGCGCCGCCGCCCCGATCTGCAGCGTCGCCACGCAGCGCGGGTCCATCATCGCACCATTGCGTTCGAACCGGCTGTCCAGCACCGCGATCTCGTCGTCCGGCTGGTCCGCCGCGACGATGCCCGACTGGTTGTTCACGAAGCGGCTATGCGCCACCACCAGGCCGCGTCCCTCGGCGCGAATCCCAGCCCCGTTGCCGTCGCCCACCCGCACCCGCGTGAAGGTCAGGTGCCGGATCGTCACCGCCTGGCCCATCACCACGAACAGCGCCTTCCCCTGGCAGGCCGCATCGCTCAGCACCGCGGGCGTCGCCGGATCCTCGGGTCCCGTGATGGTGATGCGGTTTTGCGGCCACACGGCGCAGTCGTAGTATTCGCCCGGCGCAATCAGCACGGTATCCCCGTCCCGCGCCGCCCGCGCGGCCTGGCTCGGCGCCTCGAACGCCTCCCCCGGTCCCACGCGCAGCACCTCGGCCGCCACCCCCACCGGCATCAGCACGGCCAGCAGGCAGGCAGCGGCCCAGGGCGGGGTCACATCACTTGGCCTTCAGCTCCATGCCGGCCAGCGCCTCCGGCAGCTTCGCCACCGCCGTGTGGTCCTGGCCCGGCCCCAGCAGCGTCGACGCCGCGGCCCACAGCTCCCGGCACTGCGCCGCGAACGGCGCCGGCACCGTCCCCTCGCGCGCCAGCTCCAGCGCGATCGACAGGTCCTTCACCATCAGCTCCAGCGAGAACCCGGAATCGAACCCGCGCGACAGCACGAACTGCCTGAACTTCTTCTGCGTCGAGTTGTTCATGCCGGTCGACGCATTGATCACATCGGTCATCAGCCCGGGATCGAGCCCGAATCGCTGCCCGATCAGCAGCGCCTCGATCCCGATCAGGAACCCGCCGGCGCTCACCAGGTTGTTCAGCGCCTTCATCGCCTGCCCGGCGCCGACGTCGCCGCAGCGCGTGATCGTCGTGCCCATCGCCGCCAGCACCGGCCGTGCCCGCTCGATGGCGTCGGCCGGCCCGCCGACCATGATCGCCAGCTCCCCGGTCCGCGCCCGCGCAACGCCGCCTGACACCGGCGCATCGATCAGCACGCCGCCCGCCGCCGCCACCTTCGCCGCCAGCGCCTGCGTCACCGCCGGCTGGCCGGAGGTCATGTCGACCACGATGCTGCCCGGCTTCAACCCGGCCAGCACATGGTCCGCGCCCTCGGCCAGCACGGTGGCGACATGCCCGCTCGTCGGCAGCATCGTCACCACCACGTCCGACGCCGCCGCGAGCTGCGCCAGCGTATCCGGCGCCGTGCCGCCGAGCTGCTGCACGAAGTTGTTCGCCACCTCGCGCCTTGCGTCAGCGACCGAAACGGCGAACCCCCCTTTCAGCAGGTTCGCCGCCATCGGCCAGCCCATGTTGCCGACGCCGACGAAACCGACGGATGTGCTCATGCGGCGTCCATCTCCTTGAACACGCCGTCCGCCACCTTGAAGGCGTCGAGCCCGGCCGGGATGCCGGCATAGATGCAGGCCTGCAGCAGGATCTCCTTGATCTCGTCGCGGCTCACGCCATTGGTGATCGCGCCGCGCAGATGCAGCTTCAGCTCGTTCGGCCGGTTCAGCGCGGTCAGCATCGCCAAGTTCAGCATCGAGCGATGCTTGCGGTCCAGCCCCGGCCGCGTCCACACGTCGCCCCAGCAATACTCCGTGACCAGCTTCTGGAAATCGACCATGAACTCGCTGGCATTGGCGATGGAGTTGTCGACATACTCGCCGCCCAGCACCGCGCGGCGCACGTCCAGCCCCTGCTGGAACAGCTTCGAGGAAAACTCCGCCCGCCGCTTCGGCGCGCGCTTCACCGCCGGCGTCGCGGCCTTCGCCGCCACCTTCACCGCGGCGGCCTTCTTCGCCGCAGGCTTTGCGGCCGGCTTCTTCGTGGTCTTCGCGACGGCCTTGGCCATGGCGGCTCTCCTCGGTTCGATGATTGTTGCACCACGGGGATTGCCAGCCGCCGCGCCAATCGGCAAGCAGAATGGAACAACCCGGAGGAAGAAGCGATGTCCGCGCCGCTCTACGAGATATTCGCCCTGCGCTACGCCCACCTCGCCGAACGCAACCAGGGCAGCAACCTGATCTTCCCCGACGACCACGAAGCCCCGATGCCGCTCGACTTCTTCGTATGGATCATCAAGGGAGGTGGCCGCACGATCATGCTCGACACCGGCTTCGATCCCGAAAGTGCCGCCCGCCGCGGCCGCAGCTGGATCCGCTCCCCCATCGCGGCCCTCGCCAGCATCGGCGTCACCCCCGAGAGCGTGCAGGACGTGGTGCTCAGCCACCTCCACTGGGACCACGCCGGCCACTGGCACGAGCTGCCCAACGCCAAGTTCCACCTGCAGGACGCCGAGATGGACTACGCCACCGGCCGCTGCATGTGCCACGCGCCGCTCCGCCTGCCCTTCGACATCGAGCAGGTCACCACCGCCGTCCGCTTCGTCTACAACGAGCGCGTGAAGTTCCACGACGGCACCGCCGAGATCGCCCCCGGCATCCGCGTCCACAAGGTCGGCGGCCACTCCAAGGGGCTGCAGATCCTCTCCGTCCCGACCGCCCGCGGCACCGTCGTACTGGCGTCCGACGCGGCGCATTTCTGGCACAACATCCGCCGCCGCTCGCCCTTCGTGCTGCTGCACAACCTGCAGGACATGATCGAGGGCTGGGAACTGTGCGAGGAACTGGCCGACAGCCCCGACCACATCATCCCCGGCCACGACCCCGAGGTCACCCGCCGCTTCCCCAAGCTGCCAGGCGACTCCGACACCGTGCTGCTCCACCTCGACCCGATCGCATGAACCCCGCGCGCCCGGGGTTTTCATTTCGCCCTCGCCGCGCCATGTGACCCGGATGCGCCGCTTCCGCCGCTGGACCCTGCGCCTTCTCGCCGGCCTCGTCGTGCTGCTGCTCGCGGCCGCCGGCGGGGTCGCGGCCGCGCTGTGGCACAGCCTGCCCGGCGGCAGCCACAGCGCCACCCTCCCCGGCCTCGTCCAGGGCGCCACCGTCGAGTTCGACGACGACGCCATCCCGCGCATCCGCGCCGCCACCCTGCGCGATGCCGCCACCGTCCTCGGCTACCTCCACGCCCGCGAGCGCCTGTTCCAGATGGACCTGATGCGCCGCGCCGCCGCCGGCGAACTGTCCGAGATCGCCGGCCCCGCCACCCTGCCCAACGACCGCATGATGCGCACCCTCGGCCTGCGCCGCAGCGCCGAGCGCGACGCCGCAGCACTCGACGCCGCCACCCGCGCCATGCTCGAGGCCTACGCCGCCGGCGTGAACGCCTGGATCGCCGCGCGCGGCCGCTTCGCCGCCATGGAGTTCATCCCCCTCGGCCCCCCGCGCCCCTGGACCGTGGTCGATTCGCTGCTCTGGGCGAAAACCATGGGCCTCTACCTCTCCACCAACTGGCGCACCGAACTCGCCCGCGCCAAGGGCGCCCCCGCCCCCTGGCCCCCCACCGACGCCACCGCCAGCCCCCACGCCATGCTGGACCCCGCACTCTCCGAAACCGCGCGCCGCCTCGCGGCCGTTTTGCCCGCCTTCCCCGATCCCTTCACCCAGCCCGACAGCGCGAGCAACGCCTGGGCCGTCGATGCCCGCCACTCCGCCACCGGCGCACCCCTCCTGGCCGGCGACCCGCACCTCGCCTTCGCCATGCCCGGCATCTGGTACCTCGCCCGCATCGACACACCCGAAGGCACCCTGGCCGGCGCCACCGCCCCCGGCGTTCCATTCCTGGTGATGGGCCACAACGGCCGCATCGCCTGGTCCTTCACCACCACCGGCGCGGACGTCCAGGACATCTTCATCGAAACCGCCCTCGCCGCCGAAGGCCGCGCCGCCCCCTCCCTCTACCTCTCGCCCGACGGCCCGCGCCCCTTCGTCCTGCACGACGAACGCATCCGCGTCCGCGGCCGCGCCGACGAAGTCCTGACCGTGCGCGAAACCCGCCACGGCCCGCTGGTCAGCGACCTCGTCGCCCCCGACGGCCCCATGCTCGCCGTCGCCATGGCCAACCTCGCCCCCGGCGACACATCGGCCGCCGGCCTGCTCGCCCTGAACCGCGCCCCCGACCGCGCCGCCGCCGGCCGCGCCGCCGGCGCCATCAACGGCCTCGTGCAGAACATGACGGTCGCCGACCGCGCCGGCATCGCCCTCTTCGTCACCGGCCGCGTGCCCCTGCGCCGCGCCGGCGACGGCAGCCGCCCCGTCCCCGGCGCCGACGGCAGCCACGACTGGACCGGCTGGGCCAACGGCCCCGACCTGCCCCGCATCGTCGACCCGCCCAGCGGCCGCCTGCTCAACGCCAACGAGCGCATCGCGCCGCCCGACTACCCCGTCTTCCTCGGCCAGGACTGGCACGACGACCTGCGCGCCCGCCGCGCCCGCGAACTGCTGGACGCCACGCCCAGGCACACGCAAGACAGCTTCGCCGCCATGCAGGTCGACACGCTCAGCGTCTTCGCCCGCGACACCCTGCCCCGCCTGAATGCGCTCGCCATCGAGGGCGACCTGCCCCGCCGCGCCCACGCCCTGCTCGCTGGCTGGAACGGCGACATGCACCCCGACGCGCCGCAGCCGCTGATCTTCCACGCCTGGATGCAGGCCTTCGCCCGCGGCCTGTTCCCCGGCGACGGCGCCGCCCCCTGGTGGCACATCGCCGCCTACGCCCTCTCGCCGCGCGGCGCCGCCTGGTGCGGCTCCCCCGAGCAGTGCGACGCCCTGCTCCGCCAGAGCCTCGACGAAGCCATGGCCCCCCTCGCCGCCCGCCACGGCCCGGACCCCGCCCAGTGGCGCTGGGGCACCGCCCATCCCGCCCTCTTCGCCCACCCGCTGCTGCGCCCGCTCCTCAGCGCCGTCCCCTGGCTCGACGGCCTCGCCGCCGTCCGCGTCCCGATCGGCGGCGACGGCACCACCCTGCTGCGCGCCAACACCGGCCGCACCACCGAGGCCGTCCACGGCGCCGCCTTCCGCGCCGTCCACGACCTCGCCGACCTCGAGCGCAGCCGCTTCGTCGTCACCCCCGGCCAATCCGGCCACGTCCTGCTCTCCACCGCCCGCAGCCTCGCCCCGCGCTGGCAGGCCGGCGACCTCCTCCCCCTCCCCGCACGCCCCGCCCGGGTTTCCGTCCGCCTGATCCTCACCCCGCAGGCCACGCCATGATCCCCCCACCCTTCCGAGATGACGCCTTCGAGGCCGCCCTCACCTGGCACGTCCTGCGCCGCCGCATCGCCGCCGCCCTGGTCGACCTGCTGCTCTGCGGCCTGGCCATCGGCGCCTTCGTGCTGTTCGGCATCGTCCTCGGCGTCCTGACGCTCGGCCTCGGCTTCGGCCTCCTGGCCCTGCTGCCGCTCATCCCGGTGCTCTACCACTGGTTCTTCGTCGCCCGGATGTCCGCCACCCCCGGCCAGCACCTCATGGGCCTCGCCCTGCGCCGCAACGACGACCTCGGCCCGCCGGACGCCGTCCAGGCCCTCATCTGGGCCCTCGGCTTCGCGCTGACCCTCACCCTCACCTTCGGGCTGCTCTGGCTGCTCGTCGTCCTGGTCACCGAACGGAAGCGCGCCCTGCACGACATCGTCGCCGGCCTCGTCATGGTCCGCTCAGCGACGTTGACCGGCCCGCCCCCGTCCTGGAACATGCCGCGCGGAGGATACCCCGCCCCATGAGCTTCAAGCCGCCCCGCCGCCCGCAGTTCTTCTACACCACCGCCCCGCTGCCCTGCCCGTACGTGGCCGGCCGCACGGAACGCAAGGTCGTCACCGAGATCACCGGCGCCGAGGCCGAGTCGCTGCACGACCGCCTCTCCCGCGCCGGCTTCCGCCGCAGCCACAACATCGCCTACGCCCCGGTCTGCACCGGCTGCTCGGCCTGCATCCCCATCCGCATCCCGGTCGCCACCTTCCAGCCCGACCGCACGCTGCGCCGCAACGCCCGCGCCAACGCCGCCGTCGAAGGCTTCGTCGCCCCCGCCCGCGCCAGCGCCGAACAGTTCCAGCTTTTCCAGCGCTACCAGCAGGCTCGCCACGGCGACGGCGACATGGCCACCATGAGCTTCTACGACTACCGCGCCATGGTCGAGGACACGCCGATCGAAACCTGGCTCGTCGAATTCCGCGAAGCCGACGAACGCCTCCTCGGCGCCTGCCTCACCGACAGGCTCGGCGACGGGCTCTCCGCCGTCTATTCCTACTTCGCCCCGGAACTCGAACGCCGCTCGCTCGGCACCTACGCCATCCTCTGGCTCATCGAGAAGGCCCGCGCCCTCGGCCTGCCCTACGTCTATCTCGGCTACTGGGTCCCCGAGAGCCGCAAGATGGCCTACAAGGCGCGCTTCCGCCCGAGCGAGATCCTCACCGGCGGCCAGTGGCGCATGCTCACCGATGCCGACCATGCAGGACGCTCCGCGCTGGCCAGCCTGGTGAGCAGCGAGGCGTAAAGCAAGGCAAGCGGTTCTTTTTTGAAAAAAAGAACCAAAAAACTTTCATCCATTGCACTGCGCCCGACAGGTCAAACTCGGAGCAATGGATAAAAAGTCTTTTTGCTTCTTTTTCTTCAGAAAAAGAAGACTTCCTTACTCGCCTTCGGCCAGCTTCTGCCCCACGTCGAACATCACCGCCTCGAACATCTCGGTCGTCAGGCGCCCGGTATTCGTGTTGTAGCGCGACACATGGTAGCTGTCCGCCAGGATCAGCCCATCCGGCAGTTCATGCAGCATCCCATGGCGGAACCGGATGCGCGCCGGCGGAATCCCGCACGCCTTCAGCACCGCCGCATGCGCCAGCACCCCCAGCGCCAGAACCACCCGGAGCTGCGGCAGCGCCTGCAGCTCCCCGCGCAGGAACGGGTTGCAGGTCGTCACCTCCGCCGGCTCCGGCAGGTTCGCCGGCGGCACGCAGCGCACCGCGTTGGTGATCCGCGTATCCACCAGCTCCAGCCCGTCATCCGCCCTGGCGCCATAGCTGCCCTTGGCCCGCCCGAACCGCAGCAGCGTCGAATACAGCAACTGCCCCGCATGGTCCCCGGTGAACGGCCGCCCGGTCCGGTTCGCGCCCTTCACCCCCGGCGCCATCCCCACCACCAGCAGGCTGGCATCGAGCGGCCCGAAGCTCGGCACCGGCCCATTGAACCACTCCGGCTGCGCGGCGCGATTGGTCATCCGATACGCCACCAGCCGCGGGCACATCGGGCAGTCATGCAGCGGTGCCGCCAGCACCGGCGCCCCATCCTCGTTCTCGCCCGCGGGGGCGCCCCCAGCGGCGATCACGGCAAGCCCGCGTTCGGGCGGCAAGGTCCTCGGCATCGTGGGCTCCCCGGCCAACCGCAACGGGGCACGGCCAGCAGTCCTGTCGAAGTCGGTCGCATCAAGATTCGTCATGCCGCCACCCTGTGCGGCAGAGGTGCAGATTCGGTTAAGGGCCCTTCCGCCCTCAGGTCCCGTCCTGCGGATCTGCATACGGCTCCGCCGGCGTCACCCGCGTCGACATGCGCGACGGCCGCGGCTCCATCTGCCGCCGCGTGAACTCCGGCGCGATATCCGCCAGCTCCAGGAACTGGTCCGCCTGCCGCCGCAGCTCGTCGGCCACCATCGGCGGCGTCGTGCGGATCGACGACACCACCGAAACCCGCACCCCGCGCCGCTGCACCGCCTCCACCAGGCGCCGGAAATCCGAGTCGCCCGAGAACAGCACCGCATGATCGATCTTGTCGGCCAGCTCGAGCATGTCGATCGCCAGCTCGATATCCATGTTGCCCTTCACCCGCCGCCGCCCGGTGGCATCGGTGAATTCCTTGGCCGGCTTGGTCACCAGCGTGTACCCGTTATACGCAAGCCAATCCGTCAGCGGCTTCAGCGGCGAATACTCCTCGGTCTCCAGCACCGCCGAGTAGTAATAAGCCCGGATCACATGCGCCTTGCGCCGGAAGAACTCCAGCAGGTTCCGATAATCGACATCGAAACCCAGGTTGCGAGACGCCGAGTACAGATTGGCCCCATCGATGAACAGCGCAACGCGCTCGCTCGGCAGAAAATGCACCTTAAACCAACCTTCCAGCCGTCAAGACCGATCGCAATGCGCGGGAGGTCCAGGGTCCAGCGTCGCTGGCGCAAACGGGCTGGACGCAGGACAAAAACGAAGCCCATTCTCTGTAACCGACTGCGCTTGCTGTCAAGAAGAGATCAGACCGGGATACACATTGTCGTGATCTTGATCGCCATCGGCGCCAACCTCCCCGACTCCGAGGGCCGCCTCCCCCTCGCCACCTGCCGCGCCGCCGTCGAGGCCCTGCGCAGCCTCCCTGGGCTGCACCTCGCCGCCGTCTCAAGCTGGCACATCACCGCCCCCCACCCGCCATCGGACCAACCCTCCTATGTCAACGGCGCCGCCCGCCTGCACGGCACCGCCGACCCCGCATGGCTCCTCGCCCGCCTCCAGGCCATCGAATCCGCCGCCGGCCGCGTCCGCAGCGTCGCCAACGCCGCGCGCACGCTCGACCTCGACATCGTCGCCATCGGCGCCACCATCCGCGACAGCCCCAACCCCATCCTCCCCCACCCCCGCGCCCACCTGCGCCGCTTCGTCCTCGCCCCCCTGGCCGAAATCGCCCCCGACTGGATCCACCCCCGCCTCGGCCGCACCACCGCCGACCTCCTCGCCGCCCTGCCGCCCGACTAAGTCAGCTTGCGCGAATGGAGCCTCTCGCCTATGTAGAACGTTCACCCGATCCCCATCCCTCGGCGACCGCCCCCCACGGGGCCGGGTCCGCCCGGATTGCCTGGAGACGAGCGCATGGCCCGCGTCACCGTTGAAGACTGCGTCGAGCGCGTCCCGAACCGCTTCGAGCTCGTGCTGCTGGCCGCCCAGCGTGCCCGCAACCTCGGCCGCGGCGAGGAAATGACCGTCGACCGCGACAACGACAAGAACCCCGTCGTCGCCCTGCGCGAGATCGCCGACGCCACCGTCCCGCTCGAGAAGCTCGAGAGCGACCTCATCAAGTCCCTCTCCCGCGCCCCCGAGCCCGAGCCCGCCGACGAGGAGGTGCTCGACCTCATCCCGACCGACCAGAACATCTTCGGCCTCCAGGAAATCTCCGCCGAGGAGGAAGCCGCCGCCCTGCCCACCGAAACCGACGACATGCCCGACGACCTCGAGGCGGCGATCGAAGCCGAGCTCGGCGGCCGCCGGCGCTAGCCCATGCAGGCGGGCTGGACCGCAGCGCCTGCCCCCCGCGCCGCCCATCCGGGGCGCGGGTGAGCGGCACCTCGCAGACCGCGCCCGCAGCACCCCGCCCGCCCGACCTCGCAGGCGCCGGCGGCACCCAAGCTCGCGCGTCGGACCCGCGCTCCTCCGACCCCCACGCCCCTGATCCGCGCCACCCGGCCCCGCCCCCCAGCCCGGCCGCCCTGATCGCGCGCATCCGCGCCTACGACCCGGGCGCCGACGTCGCCGTCGTCCAGGCCGCCTTCGACCTCGCCGCCGAAGCCCACAAGCTCCAGCGCCGCGACAACGGCGAACCCTACGTCACCCACCCCCTGGCCGTCGCCGAGATCCTCGCCGGCTACCGCCTCGACGTCGGCACCATCGCCACCGCCCTGCTGCACGACGTCATCGAAGACACCCCCGTCTCCCGCGACCAGCTCGCCAAGAAATTCGGCCCCCAGGTCGCAGGCCTGGTCGACGGCGTCACCAAGCTCACCCGCCTCGAGCTCCAGTCCGACCGCACCAAGCAGGCCGAGAACTTCCGCAAGCTCGTCCTGGCCCTCTCGCGCGACATCCGCGTCCTGCTCGTCAAGCTCGCCGACCGCCTGCACAACATGCGCACCCTCTCCGGCATCCCCAAGCCGGAACGCCGCCAGCGCATCGCCCGCGAAACCATGGACATCTACGCCCCCCTCGCCGAGCGCATCGGCATGGACGCGGTCAAGTCCGAGCTGCAAACCCTCGCCTTCGCCACGCTGGACCCCGAGGCGTTCGAAACGATCCAGGCCCGCCTGAACTTCCTCCGCGGCCAGGGGGCTGACGTCATCGAGGAGGTCCGCGAGGAGCTCGTCCGCGTCTGCCGCGACGCCGGCGTCGACGTCGTCGAGGTCACCGGCCGCGAGAAGTCGCCCTACTCCATCTGGGAAAAGATGCAGCGCCGCAACATCCAGTTCGAGCAGCTGTCCGACATCATGGCCTTCCGCGTCGTCGTCCCCACCCGCGAGGCCTGCTACGCCGCCCTCGGCGCCGTCCACGCCGCCTACCCCGTCATCGCCGGCCGCTTCAAGGACTACATCTCCACCCCCAAGTCGAACGCCTACCAGTCGCTGCACACCGGCGTGACGCTGCGCGAGCCGCGCAACCAGAAGATCGAGGTGCAGATCCGCACCCCTGACATGCACGCCATCGCCGAGAACGGCGTCGCCGCCCACTGGGCCTACAAGGTCCCCGAACCCGGCACCGACGCCCCGCGCATGCGCTGGGTCGACGACCTGCTCGAGATCCTCGAGAACGTCGGCACCGAAGACCTCCTCGAATACACCAAGCTCGAGCTCTACCAGGACCAGGTCTTCTGCTTCACCCCCAAGGGCCAGCTGATCCAGCTCCCCCGCGGCGCCACCCCGGTCGACTTCGCCTACGCCGTCCACTCCCAGGTCGGCGACACCTGCGTCGGCGCCAAGGTCAACGGCCGCCTGCTCCCGCTGCGCCACGTCCTGCAGAACGGCGACCAGGTCGAGATCATGACCGCCCGCGGCGGCACCCCGTCCCCGCAATGGGAACGCTTCGTCGTCACCGGCAAGGCCCGCGCCCGCATCCGCCGCTTCGTCCAGCAGCAGCAGCGCGACCAGTACCGCGACCAGGGCCGCAGCGCGCTCGCCAAGGCCTTCCGCGCCGACGGTCTCGACGGCGCCGAGCGCGTGCTCGAAACCACCCTCAAGCCCCTCAAGCAGCCCAGCCTCGACGACCTCTACGTCGCCGTCGGCAACGGCAACCTCGGCCCGCGCGACGTCGTCGCCGCCGCCTACCCCGAACTGCGCCAGGCCGCCCGCACCCCGCGCATGATGCCCCCGCTCGCCGGCCGCGCCACCGCGCGCACCGGGTCCGCCGGCTCCCCCCTGATGCCGATCAGCGGCCTCGTCCCCGGCATGGCCGTCCACTACGCCGGCTGCTGCCACCCGCTCCCCGGCGACGGCATCGTCGGCATCGTCACCACCGGCAAGGGCGTCACCATCCACACCCGCGAATGCGCCACCCTCGAAAGCTTCGCCGCCACCCCCGAACGCTTCATCGACGTCGACTGGGAACCCGCCGCCTTCACCGCCAGCCCGCGCGGCCCCGGCGGCGCCAAGGGCGGCCACACCGGCCGGGTCAGCGTCATCGCCGACAACGACAGCGCCGCCATCGCCAGCATCACCAACGCCATCTCCAAGCAGGACGGCGACGTCGTGAACCTGCGCATCGTCAACCGCCAGGCCGACTTCATGGAAATGCTCGTCGACGTCGAAGTCCGCGACCTGCACCAGCTCATCAACGTCATCGCCGGCCTGCGCGCCGCCAAGTCCGTCCATCAGGTCGAGCGCGCGCGAGGGTAAGGAAGTATGTTCTTTTTTGAAAAAAAGAACCAAAAAACTTTCATCCATTCGCTCCGCGTTCGATCCCCTATCCTCGGCGCAAATGGATAGAGTCTTTTTTGCTTCTTTTTTCTTCAGAAAAAAGAAGACCCTTCCTTCCTTCCGGACCCTTCCATGATCCTCGGCCTCGGCTCCGACCTCTGCGACATCCGCCGCATCGCGCGCTCGCTCGAACGCCACGGCGTCCGCTTCACCGAGCGCCTCTTCACCGAAACCGAACGCGCCTACGCCGACGCCAAGCCCCCCCGCAGCCGCGCCGGCACCTACGCCAAGCGCTTCGCCGCCAAGGAAGCCGGCGCCAAGGCGCTCGGCACCGGCATGGCCGGCGGCGTCTTCCTCTCCGACATCGGCGTCGTGAATGCCGAAGGCGGCCGCCCCACCCTGGTCCTCACCGGCGGCGCCGCTCGCCGCCTCGCCGCCCTGGTCCCCACCGGCATGGCCCCCGCCCTGCACCTCACCATGACCGACGAGTATCCCTACGCCCTCGCGCAGGTCATCATCGAGGCGGTGCCCCTCGGCGCCTGACCGGAGAGTTCCATGCGCATCCTCGTCCTCGGCGGCACCCAGTTCCTCGGCCGCGCCATCGCCGCCCATGCCGTTGCCGCGGGCCACGACGTCACCTGCGCCGCGCGCGGCATCACCGGCGCCGCGCCCCCGGGCGCCCGGCTCGTACCGATCGACCGCGAAGCCCCGAACGGCCTCGCCGCGCTGGAAGGCGAAACCTTCGATGCCGTCGTCGATATCGGCCGCCACCCCGGCCAGGTCCGCCGCGCCGTCGCCGCCCTCCGCCCCCGCGCCGGCCACTGGACCTTCGTCTCCACCGTCAGCGTCTACGCCGACAACAGCATCCCCAACCAGAACCCCGCCACCGCCGCCATGCTCGCCCCCAGCGCGCCGGAAGTGGAATACAGCACCAGCGAGAACTACGGCCCCACCAAGGTCGCCTGCGAACAGGCGGTGGGCGACGGCGCCTTCCTCTGCCGCCCCGGCCTCATCGTCGGCCCGGAAGACCCCACCGGCCGCTTCACCTACTGGCCGCTCCGCCTCGCCCGATCTGCCGAAGCGGGGGGCGCCGAAGTCCTCGCCGGCGTCGCGCCGACAGACATGGTCCAGGTGATCGACGTGCGCGACCTCGCCGCCTGGATCATCCACGCCGCGCAGGCCAACCTCACCGGCGCCATCGACGCCGTCGGCATCCCCCTCCCAACCGGCCAGTTCCTCGCCGACATCGCCAGTGGCATCGGCGTCGGCGACGCGCCGCGCCTCACATGGGCCGACCGCGCCTTCCTCGAATCCAACGATGTCCGCAGATGGGCCGGCCCCCGCGCCCTGCCGCTCTGGCTCCCCCTGCCGGAAAACGCCGGCTTCCTCACCCGCGATTCCGCCCCCGCGCTCGCCGCCAGCCTCACCCTGCGCCCGCTTGCCGACACCGCCCGCGACACCCTGGCCTGGGCGCGTGCCACCGGCGCCCAGCCCACCGGCCTCACCCCCGCCGAGGAAGCCGCCGTCCTCGCCGCCTGGCACGCCCGCCTTCCTTGACAAACCCCCGCCCCTGAGGTTCTTCCCCCTCACCTCATTGCGCGCCCTCACGGCGTCCGGAACACCTCATCTCCATGCCCAAGCGCTCCTCCGGCACGCTCGTCGAGAACATCAAGACCATCGTCTATGCCGGCCTCATCGCCATCGGCATCCGCACGGTCGCCTTCGAGCCGTTCAACATCCCCTCCGGCTCCATGATCCCGACCCTGCTGGTCGGCGACTACCTGTTCGTATCGAAATACAGCTACGGCTACTCCCGCTACTCCCTGCCCTTCTCGCCGAACCTGTTCTCCGGCCGCATCCTGGCCTCCCCCCCCGAACGCGGCGACGTCGCCGTCTTCAAGGTCCCGCGCGACAACTCCACCGACTACATCAAGCGCATCATCGGCCTCCCCGGCGACCGCGTGCAGATGAAGGGCGGCCAGCTCTACCTCAACGGCGAACAGGTCCCGCGCAAGCTGCTCGGCGACTTCCTCGCCCAGGAATCCACCATCCGCGTCCAGGTCCGCCGCTTCGCCGAAACCCTGCCCAACGTCGACGGCGGCATGCGCACCCACGACATCGTCAAGATGACCGACACCGGCGGCCTCAACGACACCCCCGAGTTCCGCGTCCCCGCCGACCACGTCTTCGCCATGGGTGACAACCGCGACAACTCGTCCGACAGCCGCGACCCCACCGGCGGCGTCGGCTTCATCCCCATCGAGAACCTCGTCGGCCGCGCCGAGTTCATCTTCTTCTCCGTCGACGCCCAGTCGCCGTGGTGGCAGGTCTGGCAGTGGCCCGCGCAGATCCGCTGGTCGCGCCTGTTCTCGGGCATCCGTTGACCGACCCCCACGCCGCCGGCGACGCCCCCGTCGCCAAGGCGGAGGCCATCCTCGGCCACCGCTTCGCCCGCCCGGACCTGCTGCGCGAGGCCCTCACCCACCGCTCCGCCGCCGCCGCATCGCGCCCCGGCAAGAAGGGCGCGGGCTCCAACGAGCGCCTCGAATTCGTCGGCGACCGCGTCCTCGGCCTGCTCATCGCCGAATGGCTCGCCGAGCGCTTCCCCCACGAGCAGGAAGGCGCCCTCGGCCGCCGCCTCGCCCACCTCGTCTCCCAGCCCGTCCTCGCCGCCATCGCCGAGCACGCCGGCCTGCCCGCCATCCTCTCCGTCGCCCCCGGCGAATCCCGCGCCGGCGTCCGCCGCCGCGCCACCGTCCTGGCCGATGCCACCGAAGCGACCCTCGGCGCGTTGTACATGGATGGCGGCATCACCGCCGCCCGCCGCTTCGTCCGCCGCGCATGGGACCGCGCCATGACCGACCAGGCCGAACCCCCGAAAGACGCCAAGACCGCCCTGCAGGAATGGGCCCAGGGCCGCGGCCTGCCGCTCCCCAGCTACGAGCTCGCCTCCCGCCACGGCCCCTCCCACGCCCCCGTCTTCGAAATCAGCGTCACCGTCGCCGGCAAAACCGGCACCGGCACCGCCGGCAGCAAGCGCGCCGCCGAACAGGAAGCCGCCACTGCACTGCTGGAGATATTGAAATCATGACACGCTGCGGCTTCGTGGCGATCGTCGGCGCGCCGAACGCGGGCAAATCCACCCTGCTGAACCGCCTCACCGGCGCCAAGCTCTCCATCGTCTCGCCCAAGGCGCAAACCACCCGCTTCCGCGTCCTCGGCATCCTCATGCGCGGCGAAAGCCAGGTCCTCCTCGTCGACACCCCCGGCATCTTCAAGCCGAAGCGCAAGCTCGACCGCGCCATGGTCAACGCCGCCTGGACCGGCGCCGAAGACGCCGACCTCGTCATGCTCCTCGTCGACGCCAAGGCCGGCCTGACCGAGGCGGTGCGCGAGATCGCCCAGCGCCTCGCCGCCCGCCCCGCCAAGCAAACCCTCTGGCTCGCCCTGAACAAGGTCGACCTCGTCTCCCCCGCCGCCCTCCTCCCCCTCGTCGCCGGCCTCAACGAGATCGCCCCCTTCGCCGAAACCTACATGGTCAGCGCCAGCACCGGCGACGGCATCGAGGAACTGATGGACGCACTCGCCGCCGCCGTCCGCGAAGGCCCCTTCCTCTACCCCGAGGACGACCTCACCGACCTGCCCGACCGCCTGCTCGCCGCCGAGATCGTCCGCGAGCAGATCTTCCTGCAAACCCACGAGGAAGTCCCCTACGCCGCCACCGTCGAAACCGAATCCTTCCAGGAACGCCCCGACGGCTCCGTCCGCATCGAAGCCACCGTCTACGTCGCCCGCGCCAACCACAAGGCCATCCTCATCGGCGCCAAGGGCACCCGCATCCGCGACATCGGCGCCAAGGCCCGCGCCCAGCTCGCCGACCTCCTCGACCGCCCCGTCCACCTGTTCCTGAACGTCAAGGAACGCGCCGGCTGGGACGAGGAAGGCGCCCGCCTGCGCGCCATCGGCCTCGACGACCCAACCTGATTGCTCTCCCCCCTCAACGAGGGGGGAGCCGGAGGGGGGCCACCCGCCCCGCACACCATGCCCGACCCGAACTGGCTCCTCTGGGCCCGCGAACTCCAATCCATCGCCCAGGCCGGCCTCGCCTTCGCCCCCGACCACTGGAACCAGGCCCGCTACGAGCGCCTGCGCGCCATCGCCGCCGACATCATGGCCGCCCACACCACCACCCAAGCCCCCACCCTCGCCACCGCCTTCGCCGCCGAATGGGGCTACCCCACCCCCAAGCTCGACGTCCGCGGCGCCGTCTTCCGCGACAACCAGCTCCTCCTCGTCCGCGAAACCGCCGACGCCCACCGCTGGACCCTCCCCGGCGGCTGGGCCGACATCAACCTCACCCCCGCCGAGAACGTCATCAAGGAAGTCCACGAGGAAACCGGCTTCACCGTCCGCCCCACCAAGCTCGCCGCCGCCCTGGACCGCAGCCGCCAGGGCCACACCCCCCAGCCCTTCTCCGCCGCCAAGCTGTTCTTCCTCTGCGAGATCACCGGCGGCACCCCAACCCCGTCCGACGAAACCAGCGAAGTCGCCTTCTTCCCCGCACACGCCCTCCCGCCGGACCTCTCCATCGACCGAACCACCCCGGCCCAACTCGCCCGCATGTTCGCCCACCACCGCGACCCCACCCTCCCCACCGACTTCGACTGACCCCCGCGCGCGCAACCTCCGCCGCCCTCCCGCGTCTCCTCCACAACCCCACCGCGGAGGACTCGCCATGCCCCCCCACCTGCTGCGCGCCGCCCTGCTTGCTGCCCTGGCCACCAGCCCCGCCCTGACCCCGCGCGCCCAGGCCCAGGCCCTGGAAGCGCCCGTCTGCGCATCGCGCGAAAACGCCCAGATGCTCATGCAATCGGGCCCCGGCGCCGCCATGCCCGAAGGCTGCCGCATCGCCATCGTCCGCCGCCTCGACACCCCGGCCGGCGCCCTCTGCCACATCGACATCAGCCCGCGCAGCGGCGTCGTCGGCGCCATGCGCGACGCCGTCACCACCACCGAATGGTGGACCGCCTGCGCCAACCTGCGCGCGCCCTGACCCAAGCCCCCTGAGCTCAGCTCCCCAGCCCCACCGTTGCGCCACCGCGCCGCCCACCCCTACGCTCCGCCATCCCACGGAGCGGAAGATGAGCGAAGGCGAATACACCCCCACCGTCCTGGCCGACATGCGCGAAGCCATCCGCGCCGCCCTCCCCGCCTGGGGCCTCTCGCCGCGCACCACTCCCACCCTCCTCAACATCTCCGAAAACGCCACCTGGCGCCTCGACGACCCCGACGCCGAAGCCCCCCTCATCCTCCGCCTCCACCGCGTCGGCTATCACACCGAGCAGGAAATCCGCTCCGAACTCGCCTGGATCGACGCCCTGCGCACCTCCGGCGCCGTCTCCACCGCCGCCATCCACCCGACCACCACCGGCGACCAAGTCGCCACCCTCCCCTCCCCCACCAACCTCCCCCCACGCCACGCCGTCGCCTTCCGCTTCCTCCAAGGCCACGAACCCGCCGCCGACGCCAACCTCGTCCCCTGGTTCCAAACCCTCGGCGCCATCACCGCCCGCCTGCACCGCCACGCCGCCACCTGGCCCCGCCCGGAAAACTTCGTCCGCAAGCTGTGGGACTGGAACGCCATGCTCGGCGAACGCCGCCTGTGGGGCCCCTGGCAATCCGGCCTCGGCCTAACCCCCGAAGGCACCGCCATCATCGCCCGCGCCTCAGCCCTGATCCGAACCCGCCTCGAAGCCTTCGGCCAAACCCCCGACCGCTTCGGCCTCGTCCACGCCGACATGCGCCTGGCCAACCTCCTCGTCGACAACACCACGATGCACGTCATCGACTTCGACGATTGCGGCCTCTCCTGGCACCTCTACGACTTCGCGGCCGCCATCACCCTGCACGAACACGACCCCATCGTCCCCGCGCTGCAGGCCAGCTGGATCGAAGGCTACCGCACCATCGCCCCCCTCCCGGACGACCACGTCGCCATGCTCCCCACCTTCATCATGGCACGAAGAATTCTCGTCATGGCCTGGATGGCCAGCCACGCCGAAACCCCCATGGCCCGGGAAGGCGGCCCCGCCTACACCGCGAAAACCACCGAACTGGCCGAAGCCTTCCTCACCCGCCCCTGACCCCTCGCTCGCCGAAGGCCGGAACGCGAACCGGTTCAGCCTATCCCCCTAACTCCTTCCCCCCACCCCCCGCCGCCCCATCTCCAACTCCTCCGCCAGCGTCCGCTCCAGCGCCGCCACCCGCTCCGGCTCCTCGCGCACCATCTCCACCAGCAGCTGCTCCGCCCCCTTCGCATAGGCGGCGATCTCCGCCGTCACCAGGTGATACGGCGGCTCGATCCGCCGCAGCCGATACTCCGCCTCCAACTCATGCTGCCGGTCCCGCGCCGCGAGGTTGCGCACATCCGCCGCCATCACCCGCACCGCCCGCACCCAGGCCGCCTCCAACCCCGCCGGCGACAGCGTCCCATGCCGCCGCCCGTCGCGCGCGTACCGCGCCATCCGATCGAGGAACCCGCAGGCGATCCAAACGCCAACCTCGTCCTGAAGCACCTTCGTCTGCTGTGAAATCGCCATGGCCACCCCGCGCATCCGTCCAACCCATAGACCCGCCATGGTATCCATCGCAAATCTTAACGCATCAATGACACGCGAACGCCCACATCACCCCGACAGCCCTACACAAAATCAAGAAAGACCTTCTTTTTCTGAAGAAAAAGAAGCAAAAAGACTTTCCCCACATGGCATCGCGCTTCCCCTCCGCGCGCCCGGCGTCATGGACGAAAAGTTTTTTGGTTCTTTTTTCCAAAAAAGAACATTCTTGCTTCCACCCCCTGATTCCCCCCTTGCATCGCCGCCGAAAGACATATATAATAACTTTAATGGTAAAAATCATCCCCCGCCTCCTCGCGATCATCGCGCGCCTGCGCCAGGCCGTCGCCACCCACGTGGCGGCCCAGGCGCGCCCGCCGATCGTCGTCTGGCTTGGCACCCGCGTCTTCATGGAGGCTCCCCCGCCGCCCCGCGTCCCGGCGCTGCCCGCCGCCACCTGGAATCTGCTCTGCGCCCGCCTGGAAAGGCTCGCCGAGCGCATCCAGTCCCTGTTCGCCCGCTGGCAGGCCGGCGCCCTGCCCCGGCCGCGCGCCCCCCGCCCGGCCACGGGCCGCGCGCGCAAGCCCTATGTGCGCCTGCCCGCCGCGCGCGGCTGGATCAACGCCCGCGTCGCCCCGGCGGCTTCCTGCGCCGGCAACCTGCGCACCCTCCTGCAGGAACCGGAGATCGCGCGTTTCGCAGCCGAGGTCCCCCAAGCCGGCCGCCTGCTGCGCCCGCTCTGCCGCGCCCTCGCCCTCGACCTCCCGTCC